>CASFQC010000056.1 GCA_949296415.1 uncultured Bacteroides sp.
CGGCTGACAATATTTCATTATATGTCATGATAACCTCCTTTTAAAAAGATATATGCAATTAATATGCCATTTTACAACGCCTTGTTAAACTAGAGCCGAATGTCTTTAGAATTTTCGGTGCATTTTCTGTCCGAATTCTTGAATAAGTATCATGGGAGATGGAATAACAGTGCTCCCTTCTGGAACATCTTTGACGATGACAGCATTTAATCCGATAGTGGAGTTATCACCTACGGTAATATTACCGCAAATTTTTGCTCCAGCGGAGACTCTTACATTATTTCCTAATGTAGGTCTTCCGTAACCATATTTTTTACTATTATTATATCCAATGGTCACTTGCTGGTTTATCCAGCAGTTTTCTCCGATTTTTTCTGCTGTAATTACCGTAGAAAAGCCATGTTGGATAAAAGTTCCTGCACCAAAATTCTCTGATTTGGTCCATATATAAAGTGAGGATAGAGGAGGGAGATAACTTAACAGCCATTTGACTTTACCTATGCGAAGATAAAAGATATTGCGATATTCTTTCTTAAAAAGGAGTAACCATGATAGTGCTATTAAAAAATATTTACCCCCCCCTGAAAATGGTTGTATCTTTGCACATTGACACCACCTAATCACGTCTTTTCGAATAATAGCTCTGTGTCGAGAGAAAAAATATGCTATAATATGTGGAATAGTTAGCCATGAAAATAGCCAAAATGATATTTTTTTCATATTATGATATAATTGTTATGTCCTTTTACAATATCCTTAATACTGCTCACAGTCAATTGTCGTTTTTCTAATTTCACCTTTATTATCGTATTGAGTTTTAAAATGTTTGTCATATTTACTTATTTTCTTAACCTCTTTATCTTGTTTTATTGCATTTATTAAATTTTTAGTTTGCACTACCGATAATATTACAAAGCCCAATATCTTAACCCACCAACCTGGACAGCAACATAAGAATGCAGAAATAACTGGCAGCAATATGTACAAAACAATATTCTTCATAAATCAGTCCCTTCTGAATATATCCCGTGTATACACTTTCTCCTTCACGTCATCCAGACAAGCATCATAACGGTTGGCGATAATGGCCTGACTTTGCGCTTTGAAAGCGTTCAAGTCATTCACCACACGGCTGCCGAAGAATGTGCTGCCGCCTTCCAGTGTCGGCTCATAGATAATCACTTCCGCGCCTTTGGCCTTGATGCGCTTCATCACCCCTTGAATGCTCGACTGTCGGAAATTGTCGCTGTTTGACTTCATCGTCAAGCGGTAAACACCGATGACGCACTTGCGCTCCTCTGACGGATTGAAATCTCCACGATTGTAATAGTCATAATATTTTGCCTTGTGGAGCACCCGGTCGGCAATGAAGTCCTTACGGGTGCGGTTGCTTTCCACAATCGCCTGAATCAGGTTCTCCGGCACATCGGCATAGTTGGCCAGCAATTGCTTGGTGTCTTTCGGGAGGCAGTAGCCACCATAACCGAAGCTGGGGTTATTATAGTGCGTGCCGATACGCGGGTCCAGACAGACGCCGCTGATGATGGCTTGAGTATCCAAACCTTTCATTTCAGCGTAGGTATCCAATTCATTGAAATAAGAAACGCGCAAGGCGAGATAGGTGTTGGCAAATAGCTTCACCGCTTCGGCTTCGGTCAAGCCCATAAATAAGGTGTCTATGTTTTCCTTGATGGCTCCTTCCTGCAAGAGGTCGGCAAAGGTATGGGCAGCTTCATCCAGTCGGGCATCACCTTCGGGACGGCCTACGATGATGCGGCTGGGGTAAAGGTTGTCATACAACGCCTTGCTCTCGCGCAGGAACTCCGGAGAGAAGATGACGTTTTCCGTATTCAACTTCTTACGGATGCTTTCCGTATAGCCTACAGGGATGGTGCTCTTAATGACCATGATGGCACGCGGGTTGACACTCTTCACCAGTTCAATCACTTCCTCCACATGGCTGGTGTCGAAATAGTTTTTTACCGGGTCATAATTGGTGGGAGCGGCAATCACGACAAAATCGGCATCGGCATATGCTTTGGCTCCATCTAAGGTGGCGGTGAGGTTCAAATCCTTTTCTGCCAGATACTTTTCGATGTAATCATCTTGAATAGGTGATTTATGTCGGTTAATCAAATCCACCTTTTCAGGAATGACATCTACCGCCGTTACCTGGTGGTGTTGGCTGAGCAATGTGGCAATAGAAAGCCCTACGTAACCGGTGCCGGCCACGGCTATTTTCAAATCTTTATTCATTTCTATTTTATATTAATATTGTGTTGACAATTTTATTTGCTCATACAACCGTATAAAGAAATCATTTCTTTTACTTAATCTTCATTGGTTTCATTAACACAGGTTCTTTCCCAATGCTACCATTTCTAAGCAATCCTCCTTTACTGTCAAAATATTTTTCAGAAACTACATTATGGTTATTGTCGAACGTATATTCAACTTTGGCTACGCCAATAGTTTTGCTTTCCCTGCTTTGGTCAGCCCAAGGGCGAAAGGTCCATCATCCATATAATATCCGTCAAATCCTTTCCATTCACGCTTGGTCATATTGCCCATTCTTACTTTATATTCATATGGTCGGGAGATTTGGAACTTCCTTTTAGACACATCAAGGGGTATTCCTGTTGACAATGGCAAGACATGAAGAGATATCCATTTGCTTGTTTCGGAATAAACTGGTACAAGTTGAACACGAATAAAGCCATTCCTGCGAATACCCAACCTGCATTTAAGCATATGCGATGCATCCAGACCACGGTGTTCTGCAGTATCGCCTTTTTGCATTGGAATAATCACTTCAGAAACCATTGCTTTTACGCCGAGATTAGCAGCAAATTGGCTGAGTTGCATGAGCTTATTGACATCCACATCTTCTGCGACCAAGAGATAATGCGATTGTTTGACCGTTGCGGTGTTTTTCCCTATTTGCAGCTCTTTGTCATTCTGTTGCAGTAATTTACGTGCCCGTCGTTCCGCCAACACATCTTTATCTTCCAATACTTTCTTTATATGGTATACCACAGAATGAGGGACACCTTTTCTCTCCAAATGGGTGAATGGCAATAAGGCATCAATGAAAGCAGCGTTTACAGCCTTTTGATTATCAATGTCCCCTTCCACAAACATCTCGCGTATGGCTTTGGAAGCGATGTCTGCATAGCTGTTGCAGCGACCCAGAATTTCGCTGTACCTTTTAGCTTTATCCAGACTGTGGAAATGCCATGCCAGCTCAAACATCTCTTTGGATTCTTCCGGATGTTTGGCAGCTATGGTGTGAATAAACCGTTCTTTCCCACTTATCGTTTTTTTGCTTTTACATTCTTTCTTCATGGCTGTGCACTTTTGATGTTACTAAATCCATGTGGTTTTGGAGAATTTTGGAAAGGTTTGGCAATGTTTGGCAGTTATAAATGGCGTTGTCCAATGTACCCTAACTTCGCATCATCATCCGGGTGAGAACAAATAATGAAGTATTCACATTAAACAATTTGCAATATGAATGAATTCACTTTCCGCATCCGTCCTTACTCCAAACGAGAACTGGCGATGCTGTATTTCCCTTGCACGAAGAACGGGGAGTCCGCCGTAAAGAACCTGCATAACCTGATGCTCCGCAATCCCGATTTGATGGAAGAGTTGGCAGAAGCCCGTTATCACTCCCGATGCAGAATGCTGACACCTCTTCAGGTACGCATCATCGTGCGTTATCTGGGTGAACCATGAACCAACGCCGAACCGCTTTCCGGAGGCTGCTTGAAAGAATAACTGCTCTATGGTCATAAGAATCATTGTTCTAAGCATCAAAGGATAACTGTGCTAAGGTCATCAGAATAATTGTTCTTTCAAAGGCATCTTGGAAAAGCTTTCGGAAACAGCTAAACGGAAGCAACCGGAACGAGGCGGAAAGCATCGGAAAACGCGGATTTCGGACGCGCTACCTTTGTAGCGTCAAAAGGCCTGAGACAAGATAAATTAAGTATGAACCTTTTAAAAACATTCAAACTATGCCACAACCATTTTATTCGCGAAAGCATGAATTGAAGGTTGGTCCACGCAAGGGTGAGACCGTGTATAGTGCCCAACCGTATTACTACGGAGTGATTTCCACCCGGCAGATGGCCACGCAAATTGCGGAAGAGTCGTCTCTGACGCGGGCAGACGTGATTGCCGTCATAGACAGGCTGGTGTATTATTGCAAGACGCACGTGATGCTGGGCTACAAAATTCGCTTTGACGGTCTGGGGACATTTTATAACGAATTTGTGACCACCGGCACGGTAAGCACACCCGACGAGGTGACCGCCAAACTGGTGAAAGCCATCCGTCCGGCATTCAAGCCGGAACACACGCTGGTGAACGGCACTTACCGCTACTCGCTGCTGCCAGAACAGAATGAACTGGTGAAGATAGACTTCAAGGGTGGAACACCTGTGGTTTCTGAAGATACAGGCGAAGATGCCGGTGGAAGCGGCAGTGGCACGGATGACAATCCGATGGATTAATTATAAGTAATTATTTATTCATTGTTTTAGACTTATGCACAACAAACCAAGCAAAATCAACTGGGTAAAAATCCTGGAAGTAGTGGCACAAGCCATCGTTGCGGCATTGACTGCATTGGGCGTATCCTCTTGCGTCAATTGTTTCTAATCCTTTAATGAGCAAGACCATGATTCAAGAAACATTTCCCATGACTGTAGGCGGGGACGAAGTGCCCAATGAGCGCACCCTGCTTACAAAAGTGGAAAGCGGCTTGATGATGAGTGGGGCGGACGCTGTCCGCTTCCTCATTGTCCACTGCTCCGCTACCCGCTGTGACCGGGACTATACGGTGGAACAAATGCTCCGTGACCATAAGGCGCGTGGCTTCCGCACCATCGGGTATCATTTCTACATCCGCAAAAGCGGTATCGTGACGCAACATCGGCGTTTGCTGGAGGTAGGGGCACATGCCCGTAGCTTCAACCGTTGCTCTATCGGCATCTGCTACGAGGGAGGGTTGGATGGACATGGCAATCCTGCCGACACCCGCACTCTGCAACAGAAAACAGCCTTGCTGGAACTGTTGTGGAAACTGCACCGTCTCTTTCCTGCGGCTTTGGTGGCCGGACACCGGGATTTGCCGGGTGTGAAGAAAACCTGTCCGTGTTTTGATGTCGTGGACGAATACAGCGAGTTGAAGCATAAATGATAATTTAGCGGGCTGCGCTATGCATTCAATAGAACGCAGACCACGCAGACAGACGCAGATGAACGCAGATTTCAAAGGGGCTTCGCCCGCCACTGCAAGAAAAAAAATCCTTCTGCGTCGCTCTGCGTCTGTCTGCGTGGTCTGCGTTCCATGGTAAACACACAATTAAATTCCCATTTCTTTTCCCCATCTTTACAGCCCCCGCCAACTTCACAGCAGGTCGCTTATGCTTACGCTCTTCGTCATGCTTTCCCACGAATGCCTTGCGACAGTGAGGTTCAGCGGATAATCGAGACCTATCTTTTCGCCCAATTTCTTCAGACTGTAATTGATGCGGTGCAGGAGGCCGTCATACTGTCTCCATTGTTCGCGCGGGTCTTTTGTCGTGATGACGGGAAAGAGATGGGCCGTACCTTCCTGTTTGTAGCGGTCAGTTATCTCCTGCAGTGCCGGTTCCCAAGGAAAGGAGATTTTCCTGCCGGTGATGTGCTGACGGTAGGTAAGCTGTCCGTTTTTGATGTTACTTCTTGTCAGGCGGAAAATGTCGTCGCTTCTCATGCCACGGGCATAGACCGTGAACAGGAAGATGTCGCGGGCGAAGACGGTCATCTGTGATTCGCCGCTCAGGTCAAGGTCACGCAGACGTTTCACCTCATAGAGCGTCAATCCGTTCCTCTCCTTCTTGACGCGATAACTTACGTCCATGCCTTCAAACGGATTGCTGTCGGCAGCAAGTCCGTCATTTACGGCAAGGTTGTAGACCCGTTTCAAGTTACGGATATAGAGAGATATGGTATTGCACCCTAATTCTTGGTTTTTCAGCCATGTGTGGTAGTTGCGCATCAACAGGGCATCAAAGTCTTTGAAAGGCACTTCGTTCTTACCCAAATAGGCGATGAATCTCCTGAGATACATTTTCAATTTATTGGCTGCATCATACCGTCCCTCGTCCTGCAGTTTCTCAACACGGGAGTTGGCGTAAGCGATGAAGCCGAAACCTTCCCCGGCTTCATCTTGTGTGGAGGCGGGAAGGGCTATCGTCTGTACACTTTTCAGTCTGTTGTTATCCACTTTTATCCTATTTGCCTGTTACCCGCCAAGATAAATCACCTCACCGTTCAACCGACTGCCGGATGACTTCAGGCTTCCCAAGAAATCAAAGATGTTTGGCTCGTCAAGATAGATGCCCATGTCGGCATACTTGGCTTTTTTCGGATTTTCCGGTACAGTGTATAGGTCTTCGTAAAGGCTTATCCGCTTACCGGACATAGTAGTGAAGTAAGTGAGTCTTGCCGCATCCTGTTCTTTCTTCAGGATGTCTCTCCAAACGATTTCACCGTTCCATATTGGCAGGGCTTCTTTGTTGAGCCACACGGCACAACCATTTATACAGGTTTTATCTTGATAAGTGACGAGTTGGGCGACAAGGTATTGGTTTTGCACATTTCCCGGAACTGGCATCGGGAAAATCACGTCCTGGAACACACGTCCGTCCCTATGGCGTAAGGTGAGCGTACAACCGTCCGTTATTCCAATGACCGTATAAGTATCCAACCGTTCGGAACGGATGGCATCAAGTATTTCTGCCGCTTCTTTTAGCAAAGTCTTTTCTTTTTCTTCTATGAAAGATGCTTCCTGATGGAACTGCTTGGCTATGGTATCCGTCAAGGAATCGCCACGCTTGTCATGCCAGTTGAAGGCAAGGTCGTCCCACAGCATCTGCTTAGCTGTCTGCTTGTTTCCGGTAAGTCGCAGGAACATCTCCTTGCGGTAACGCAGGTCAGGATAGACCTGACGGAGGGTTTTGTCCCTTCGTACAAACCAGACCAGCATCTCCCTCAGACGGGTGAAATCGGCTGACAGCACGCTTTCCGTCATCCATTGCCTGAGGGCACTGTGGTTGGCGTCCGCCACAGCCCTGCCCACAAGGTTATGGACTTCGGAGTAGGCAGTGGCACTTATGTCGAACCTGTTGCACCAGCGGCTCTCTACATTACCTACGCTGCGGTATCTGTATTCGTAAACACCGTCAAGCCCAACGGCGATGGTATTCTCTACATAGAGCAGGAAAGGAAGGATTTTACGGCTGTCAAAGCACCTCGCTTCCTGTCCTACAAGACGATACAGCTTGCCGTACAGCCGGTGGAAGAATGCCACATCGCCGTCCACATTCATGGACGGATGGTGAAGGCGTTTCCATTGGGAAGTAAATTGATCTGCCGTGTACATTTTTTAAGAAGTTAAAAGAGGAAAAGAAGTTATCACTCAACTCGCTCGTTAAAAGTTAAAGCCTTTACTTGCATTGGCAATTTTCTTCACTCTTCATTCTTTATTCTTCATTCTTCATTCTTCATTAAATAACCTGTATGTATTCAGACTGCACCTCGACTGCTGCGGCAAGAAGATTGGGAAGCTCCACGAACAGCCGCTTGACACGCGCGCCCTGCATCTTCTGCAGGCAGCCCTCATAGCCGTCCAGCGGACCGCCTACAATGCGCACTTTCCTGCCTATCATGTCGGAGGTGATTTCTTCAGGTGTGTAATAGCGTGGATTTTCGCTGGATTCCACTGCGTGAATGAAGCGTTGCATGTCGCTTTCCCTTACCATCATCGGGATTTTGTAACCGCCGCGCACGTAACGGTATTGCACGGTGCCGTACTTCTCGATTATCGGGTCAACCGTCTGCCGTGTGTCATGCACGAAAAGCAAGTCTTGCATGAATGGCACTTCCTCCCGGCTGCGCTTGCCGTGCCTTACTACAAGTCTCCATACCATCGGCGTGAATACCTGTAGTCCCAGGCTCTCGAGCAGCTTGTAGGCAGGCAGTTTGGCGTTCCGCCTTTTAAGGTCGCGCATGACGAACCATTGAAGACGGCTATTTCCGTCCGCAGGCATGGCTTTTTCCGCTGAAAGGCGGTCTTTGTCTTGAGGTGGCAAATCGTCCATAGTTTCAGACAGGGACATTTTATCTAATCCTGCATGTTGTTGTAAAATACACAATAACAGGCAGTTATAAAAGATACATCGTTGACTTCTCTCACAATCCATAAGATTGTATAATCTTCGTCACTACTCATCATGGCGCCTTGTATGGACTTTGGTTTTCATGACGGATAGTTGTCTGTCTCCTAATATGAGACGGATATTTTCGTAAATAGCCTAATATCAATAATGTACAAGATACTGACGGAGGTATTCTGTCAACAAGTTGACCGAATCATCTTCGCTTCATAAAAAAACAAGTGCAAATAAATCTGTCAAAACACTTGATATTTAATTGTTTTTCCTACCTTTGCAGCAGAATATCCGTCTCATATTAGGAGAAGTCCATTTTTGTGAAACACTTGTTTGCGTCAGAGACCTTCCAGAATCATGCGGTTTGCCTTGTCCACCTCGCTTGACTTTATTGAGTCAAGGTATATTTGCGTGGTTGTTTCCGAATCGTGTCCGAGTCCTTCGCTGATGACTGCCAATGGTACGTCCTTTCCGCGCGCGATTGTAGCCCAGCTGTGCCTCGAATAGTACATTGACAAAGGTAGTGGCAGTCCTGCCATGCGTGCTATGCCTTTCAGCAGCCTGTTTATTTTCCTCATCATATTTTGGTACTGCCTGCGTTCGCTACCGTCCTCTCTTGTGATGATGGGCAGCAGGTATCTTGTGCCGTTTTGCTTGTATTTGTCCACAATGTCCTGCATCTGCTTGGTCCATTCCATTGTTAGCAACTGCCCCGTCTTTTTGCGGCGGTATGCCAAGCATCCGTTATTCAGGTCGGTTTTCTCAAGATAGGCCATGTCAATAAAGGACATTCCGCGTGTGCAGAAGCTGAACATGAACATGTCGCGGGCAAAGTCCATGCCTGGTTTTCGTGACAGTTCCAGGCTGTTGATTTTCTTGATTTCACTGAACGGTATGCTCCTTTTTACGGTCTTGTCCATGCCGCAGTAGACGTGTCTGAACGGGTGACGGTCAGTCGTTATCCCTTTTTCCACGGCCAGTTTGTAGTTGGTGCGCAATATGCGCATATAGAAAGAGGTGGTGTTGCGCGTCAGTCCGTCTTTCAGCATCCATGCTTCGTATAGCTCCATAAGTTCGCCGTCTAACATATCGAACGCCATATCTCTGCCCTTGCGGAAGTGCATCAGGCTGTTGAGCATGGAGTGGTAAGTTTCGGCAGAGCGTACCTTTCCGAGCCGTTTCTTATGCCGTATCTGTTCACGGATGAAGTTGAACACGCTGTCTGGCGTTTCGACATTTGGCGAGAATGCGGCGGCGATTTCGCAAAGGCTAACCGCACCTGTTGCCTTTTCACGTTCTTGCACCATACGACAGAGCCTGTCAAGTTCCCATTGCAGTTCTGCTTTCAGGGACGCGAGTAATGCGTAACGTGGAGATGACGGGGAGGGTAGCAATATCTTCTCTGCATTGTTGTCCCATTCTTCGGCGAAAATTTTATACTCGCTCGTTATCCGGCGCACCGAGCGTCCGTGTATCAGCTGGAACACCAGCGCCCCTTCCTTGCCCAAAGCCGTCGAAGGTCTGAATTTTAGTTTTATCGATGTCATGATTCAATGTTTTCTTGTTTTTATATATTAGGACAACACAATGCCTTTGGCCACCGTAAAAGCACCCCAAGGCAAGGGGGGGGCCATACGTCAGAAACATGGGAGAATGGGAAGGTGGGTTGGAATATGCCGGATGATGCGGACTTGCGCTGGTTTCCGGTTTCTGGCAAAGGCCGGCAAAAGGACAACGCATTTCTGTTTTGTTGCGAGATGAGAGGGAGGGGATGTTTCAGGGTTGATAGGGTTGGCAAGGGGGACAGGCGCTGGATCCGGACATATCGGGCCGTTTGCTCTCGGAGGAGAGGAGGTATGGCGTTATAAGAGAGTTTCTGTGTCGCTTTGTGGTTTCTGCCGTGGAATAATGAAGCTTCATGACTCTCCAGCCCGGAACATGGGCGGAAGCATCGGAAGCCTTTTCCTACAGGGATGCTTCTGTTTGTAGAATATTCTTATCCTACTCTTGGCCGGATGCCGACCTGTCTTGAGGTTGCCTCGGACTTTAGGGCACATCACCTCGGACTTGATGTACCATGAGGCCGGACTTGATGTGGGATGAAGTCCGGCCTCATGTAGGGCCTGCCCAGAGCGGTGCGGAGGGCAGTTTGCACCCTTTTCCGTGCGGGTGCTTATCTGTATGGAACATTTAATAGACTTCCACCTCGGACGCCAGCCGTTTGGCCTTGTCACGCAGGGCGTCCAGGTCGCTGCCCATTGGGGCGTAGCACAGCACCACACCCATGCGGCGGTTGACTCGTGTGAAGGGTTTGCCGAAGATGCGCAGATAGGTGTTCTCTTCTTTCAGCACCTTTTCCATGCCCCGGTAGCGGGGCTGTTCCTTGCTGGCTGTGGGCGAGAGGATGACGGCGCTGGCTCCCATGCGCTCAAGACTGATATTTGGGATGGGGAGTCCCAACACGGCGCGCAGGTGAAGCTCGAACTCGTTGAGGTTCTGTGTGCCTGCCAGAGTCACCATGCCGGTGTCGTGTGGACGAGGAGACAGCTCAGAGAAGTACACCCCGTCCGTATGGCTCAGGAAGAACTCCACCCCCCATATGCCGGCACCGGTAAGCGCACGAGTCACTTTGTCTGCCATCTCCTGTGCCTCTCTGAGGTGGGTAGGGTCAATGTGTGCGGGCTGGAAGCTTTCGCGATAGTCTCCGCCCTTCTGCACGTGGCCTATGGGTGGGCAGAACAGGGTGGGGCCATCCTTCTGTGTTACGGTAAGCAGGGTTATCTCGCTGTCAAAGCGGATGAACTCTTCCACTATCAGTTCTTTTATGTCGCCCCGGCTTCCCTTGCATCCGTATTCCCAGGCTTGCTCCAGCTCGGCGGCGCTTCTTACCACAGACTGGCCTTTGCCTGAAGACGACATGAGCGGCTTCACCACGCAGGGGAATCCTATGGCGGCGGCGGCTTCCTTCAGCTCGTCCAGTGACTTGGCATAGAAATAGCGGGCAGTCTTCAGGCCGAGTTCTTTAGCGGCCAGGTCGCGTATGGCCTTACGGTTCATGGTAAAGTTCACCGCACGGGCGCTGGGTACCACCTGGATGCCTTCTTTCTCGAAGTCGTACAGGCGTTCGGTACGTATGGCTTCTATTTCGGGCACTATGATGTCCGGGCGGTGCTTGCGCACGGCACGTTCCAACGCCTCCCCGTCAAGCATACTGAACACTTCACATTCATCGGCGACCTGCATGGCCGGAGCACCGGCATAAGAGTCGCAAGCCACAATGTACTGTCCCTTACGCTGGGCGGCAATGACAAACTCCTTGCCCAGTTCCCCGGAACCTAACAGCATAATTTTCTTCATCGTTTAAACTTATTTGTATAATGGTTGTCTTTTTTGAGTCCGCAAAGATAATGTATTTTGGGCTTAGCCCGTTCCAATTCTGCCTCACATGAGGAAGCGGGAGTCCTTTTGTATGCCTTGCCGTTCAGCGCAGTATCCTGACCTTTACCGGATGTTCCAACCCGTCTTTCCACACCTGCATATATCCGAACCAAGCTTTTGCGGTGGGATAGCCAAAGGTCTCCTTGCGCGAGGTGAACATGGCGTAGTGGCAGAAATATTTCTTACCCGGAGCGGCCACTGTGTACAGGAAGTTGTCCCGGTCCTTCACCTCCTCCCTGACATACTCCTGCGGGATATAGGTGGCAAGTCCTATGGTCTCCTTGGCATAGCGCACCGTGTCTGTCACGGGCCAGTAACGTCCCCAGCTGCCAGTCAGTCCGTGATGGTCGGAATAGGAGAGAGTTTCGCCGCCCATGATGTTTTGCACGCCCGTGGCGAATACTTCCTTGTCCAGAAGTTCGTCGAAGAAAGTCTCGACCATCAGATCCCGGTGTCCGGCATAGAGTGTGTACCGGTGTGTCATGTTCAGCACGTTCCCCTGATACTCCCAACCTTTTACCTTCACTTCAGCAATGGCACGTACCGGGCCGCAGGCCAGCACACTTTCTGTGCGCGACATCACAGGTTCTATGTGGGTAGCCTTGTACCCGTCCCATCCTTTCAGGGCACCCACTCCGCAACTGTTTCCTACCATCAGCACGTCATCGCCAAAACCGTGCGCCAGCTGTTCCTTGTTAGGATAGAATCGGCTTTCCTTCAGTTCAAGGCCTTTATTGAATTTTCCGTAGGGGTCAACGGTCTGTTTTTTGTCGAAGTACACGCGGTAGCCCACCAGTTCGGATTCCAACATGGGACCGTGCCCGTATACCATATTGTAAAAGTCAACGGTGCCGGAGACCGTGACCGACTGTATCGGCACATGATGTCCTCCCTTAGTGTCGCGTGCCAGCAGGGTGGCGAACACGCGGGACGCATAGGTACGCTCCGGCTTTCTGTCTGAGAGAACTACGTCTACCTTGCGGGTGCTTTGTGCAGGCAGGTCAAGCACAAAGGCCAGTTCATCGGCCTTCAGGTCACCGTCCAGATCGTCCAGTTGGGACGGAATCTCCGACTGTCCGTCACTTATTACGGCCGAACGCACATGGAAATTCGTCGGAACATCTTCCAGACGGATAACCACCGGAGCGTCTTTCTGTTCTTTGGTCCACTCGTTCTTCACTTCTACGGAGAATGTACAGGTCTGTTGTGCCAGGATGGAGGCGCCGTACAGGGTGGAGAGCAATAGGAAAAATATCTTTTTTTTCATGATTGCAATCTTATTGTAACTTTGAATACAAAAGTAGGAAAAACATTTCGCACCCACAAGAGCTTTCCGTAACCAATATCCGGAAAATCTTCCCAACTCGTCCGCAATCAGGAGAAGATAAGGACGGAACGAACTTCCGGTGTCTGTCCATGTACTGCAAGCTGCCGACTTGCACATAGCATGATGCGGACCTATCCGCAGAAAGCGTTGAAACCGTCCATGACAACCAATGAAATACAGAGGTATTTTAAAATATAAAGGTATTCTCCAGTCCTGATTTTGCTCAGTACGGTTTTGAGGCGTTTTTCCGGAGGATATTTTCTTGTTGTCGTAAGGAATGGCTATTTTTGTCCGGTCGAAGAAGAACACAATCTTTCGGAAACGGCAGCATATAAAAGTAAAGTAAGAAATGACAAGAATAGGACTATTATCCGACACTCATGCCTATTGGGATGAGAAATATCTGAAATATTTTGAACCGTGTGATGAGATATGGCATGCGGGAGATATAGGCTCGCTTGAAGTTGCGGAGAGACTGGCGGCTTTCCGTCCATTCAGGGCTGTGTACGGCAATATTGACGGACAGGAAATCCGACGTGTCTATCCGCAGACCTTACGTTTTACGGTAGACGGGGCCACCGTACTGATGAAACATATAGGTGGATACCCCGGACATTACGACCCGTCCATAGAGGGCAGTCTGCTGGCCAATCCGCCCAAACTGTTCGTCAGCGGGCATTCGCACATACTGAAAGTAAAGTTTGACAAGACATTGGGTCTTCTTCATATTAATCCGGGAGCAGCCGGACTGTACGGATTCCATAAGGTGCGCACACTGGTGAGATTTGTCATAGACAACGGCCTGTTCAAAGACCTTGAAGTGATTGAACTGGCCGGATAGTGCGGATACCGTCAGCGAGCCAACGCCACACTGAGTAGCAGCCCCATGAACAGCATGTTGCGTGATGTCTCTCCCAGGATGCCGTTCAGTTTTTTTCCGCTTCTGATGTGGCACATTTTACGGAAAGTCAGTGTGTGAAGATAGAAATATACACAAGGAGCCCATACAAACTCCATCCATGTAAGCCGTCCGCTATAGACAAACCATGTACAGAGCAACACCGCTACAATGCCTAAAGCCAGATAAGTCTGTCTGCCGAATCTTTCGCCCAACCGTACCACTAACGTCAGCTTGCCGCTCAGGGCATCTTGCTCGCGGTCACGGTAATTGTTTACCGTCAGCAGTGTGTCTATCACTAGCCCCGATACCAGTGAGAGAATCCACACATCGGCACCCAATGTGGCTGTCTGCACATAGTAAGTGCCTCCTACGGGCACAAATCCAAAAAACAACAGCACCAACACATCGCCCCATCCTTTGTAAGACAGGTAGGTGGTATAAAGGAAAGCGAACAGTACGCAAACCATTCCCAGTATCACGAGCTCCCATCCTCCATGTGGCAACATGCCCCATGACGTGTAAAGCAACCCCAGACCGGCCAGGCAGGAAAAGAGAAGCATCAGGCCTATGCCCCATTTCATGGCGTATGGCGAGATCCAACCTTCGGCACAGGCACGACGCGGGCCAAGCCGGTCTGTGCGGTCGCTACCCTTCAGACAGTCATAGAGGTCATTGATGAAGTTGGCGGCTGTCTGCATGCCACAGGCAAAGGCAAGGCACAAGCCTGCGCTTGACGGACTGAACATGCCGTCGGAGAAAGCCAGTGCACTACCCAACAGGACAGGAATCACGGCAGCGGTGAGAGTCTTCGGCCTTGCTGCCAGCAGCCAGGCATAAGGAGAGTTGGTCTTGATATTCTTCATAAGTTTTGAATCTTATTGTTTGAGGGAAAGGTCGTATGTAGGCATCTTCCCCTTTCATTGTTTATTTTACTTGTTGGCTTCCTCTTGGGGAAGTAAGGCTATGCCCTGTTTCTTTTTCCCGTCCATCTTCACTACTATAGGGTGGGAAAACCTCACATGGCGCAGATATTCTGTTTCGTCTACGGCGGGTTGGGCGTTCAGGAAGTCCTGATTGTAAATGCCGTCGTTACGATAAGCGTTTATGGTGAAATAGCCCACGCCGAACGAGGTCAGGTTTTGAAAGAAGTGGGTTCCTTGGCTGGGATCTACACGGTAGTTGGTCAGTCCTGCTTCTACAATGAGACGGGCAGCACTGATGTGTGGCCATTTCACAGGAATGCCGAGCCATGTGTCACTGCTTCCCCATCTTCCCGGACCGATAAGGATATAATGCCTGCCCATATCTAGAAAATGTCTGTTCAATTTTTCTATCTGCCAGGCAATCTCCTGGTTATGGGAGGCACTGTAATGGTCGGTCTTCACATACACCACATCGTACAGGTCATTGATAATTCCATGTCCCAGCGAATTATCCGAGCGTAGCAACAGATCCTTGTCGGACACGGCGTTCAAATCTTCATCCAGTACATTGTTGGTGTCCACAATGGGACGTATCTGTAACAGGTAGAAAGTGCCTGTACGTTCCTTTTCCCTACTTAGGTTAACCGCGAATTCTATTTCCACGGGACGTCTCATCTCTTGTTGTCCGTATTTCAGTGACAGTTGCAGTATGCGTGCCAAGGGAAACACATCATGTTGCAGTATGTTGGCAAAAGTGATGACTTTCCTTCCGCCCGGATACAGCCCGTCACGTATAATCTGGTCGTAAGGATCGTAAGTGGAAGCTATGTAGTTCAGTGAGCCGTCTTTCTCAGCATCTTTCACATGAAGTTTCAGCAAGTTAAATCCATCGTCTATGGAAAAATCCTGTCCGGCATTGCGCAAATCCAGAGCGTAGAAACGTGTCTGCGTTTCCCGTAAGGCCATTTCCATTTCGCTTGTCTGGAGCACTTGATTGGGATGATGAGGAGAGAAACGTAAGGTCAGGCCTCCATCCACTATATACTTGCCCAATCCGAGTGCCAGGTTCACGATGCCTTCTTCTGCCTGTTCGTCTCCTATAGGATAATAATTGAGCGAACGTGCCACTCCTGACATGGACGGATAGTAATGGTCGCCATATTGTATGCCCACCACTTCCTGTAGGATGACAGCCATCTTCTCCTGGTCTATGACATTGCTGGTAGCCTGCATGTAGGCTTTGGAGTCGTGGAAATAGACCGAGGCATACACCCCTTTTATGGCATCGCTCAACATACGCAGCATTTCGTACTTGTCGTCCAAATAGGGTATCATGTAGGTATTATATATGCCTGCGAACGGCTGGTAATGTGAATCTTCAAGAAGGGATGACGAACGTATGGCTATAGGCGACTTCACCACATCGAAAAAGGTGAAGAAGTCTTCAACCAGTCTGTCTGGTAGTTTGGCTTTAAGGAAGTAGCGCAGTATGGTCTCATCTGGCAGGTCAGACAAAGCCACCTGATAAAGATTGTTCGTTTCCATGAACTCGTCAAACACGTCAGTACACAATACTACTGTCTTGGGAATGGCTACGCGTGCGTTCTCGAAATCTTCGAACTCCGGATGGCGTTTCACCAGATTGTCTATGAAGGCCAGGCCGCGTCCTTTTCCTCCCAAGGAACCGTCGCCTATACGGGCAAAATTCGAATAGCGGTCAAAACGGTCGCGTTTGAACACAGCCACTACGCCCTGGTTTTTCATTTTCCTGTATTTCACGATAGCCTCGAATATCACTTTCCTATGCAGGTCGGCATCCTGTATGCTGTCCCAGGTGATAGGCTTGAGGAATTCTGCTATGGGAAACATGGCACGCGAATAAAGCCAGCGGCTGATATGGTTGCGACTGATGTGATAAAGGAACGACTCGGCCGGTACGGCAAAAATGATGTTCTGCAACTCTTTCAGGTTGCGTACGCGCGCTATCTCTTCCATAGTCTCGGGATTGCGGAACACAAAGTCACCAAACCCGAAGTTGTCTGCTACTGTGCGGCGCAGGTCCACGTCCATTTTCTTGGAATTCTTGTCAATGAACGCCGCGCCGTATTTGTGTGCATATGTCATATTCTCAGACTCGGAGGATTGTATGATGAGCGGCACGAAGGGGTCTTCCTTACGTATGGTGGCACACAGTTTGATGCCGGCCAGTCCGTCTTTTTCGCCACCCTCGCTCCGGGGAAAACGCACGTCGGTGATGATACCCAAGATATTTTCTTTGTATTTCCGGTAAATCCCCATAGCTTCGTCATAGGTGCGGGCCAGCACAATCTTCGGACGTCCGCGCATGCGTAAGGTACGCTGGTGTGCATTTAGGGCTTCCGTGCTGAACTCCTGGCTTTGTTGCAGTACGAACTTATATAAGTTGGGCAATATAGATGAGTAGAACCGTATGCCGTCCTCCACCAGCAGGATGAGTTGTACGCCCACTTCCTTCACGTCGTGTTCCAGATTCATCTTGTCTTCTATCAGTTTGATGATGGAAACCAACAAATCTGTATTACCCAACCAACAAAACACATATTCGAAAGGACTGAGATCCTGATTGGCTATCTGCTTGGTTATGCCGTGGCTGAAGGGAGTCAGTATCACCATTGGTATGCGTCCGTACCGGGCCTTTATGGTGCGGGCCACTTCAAAGCTGTCGGTGTCGCCTGTGCCCGGCATGAAGATAATCAGGTCATACGTCATACCTGACAGTTGCGCCAATGCTTCCTCACAGGTGCTCACTTGCGTAAAACGCGGCGGATAGCGCAGGGACAGCGAGGTATATTCATTGAATATCTTTTCATCTATGCGGCCATCGTCCTCCAGCATAAAAGCGTCGTATGGGTTAGCTATGAGTAATACATTGAAAATCCGCCTGGTCATGAGATTGGCGAACTGTGTATCTTTAAAATAAAGTTGATTCAGTTTCAGCTTGCTTAGCATGTTTTCTAAGTTTTATCAAGACGATTCACAGGCAAATGTCGCGCTTTTTATCGGCATATGCAAGGATGGAAGGGGTTATTTGGCACAAACCATTCGTTCAGCGGAGCAGCCCAAACCTCTGTAGAGTCCAACAGCAAGTGCAACATTACGAAAAATTCTTGAAGAAGCAATGCAAAGGAGTATCAAAGTTGAGTTTTTCTCTGGGCCTTCGATTTA
>CASFQC010000057.1 GCA_949296415.1 uncultured Bacteroides sp.
TTTGTTCTCATCGGCCCATTGATGGCTGTCCACATGCCTGTACAATTCCTCACATGAGGTGACAAAACCACCTGTTTCCTGCAGGTGCAGTCTGTAATCGGCAGGGAAATGCATCAGCATTTTCTCACCGGCCACGTTTACCGAATCATTCAGCGAAGTGACAAACCTATAGGCCATGCCATTATCAAAAGCCCTGAATTCCACCGCAAAATCATCTTTGAAGCGCAGGGTAAGATTGTTGTAGCGGTCT
This sequence comes from uncultured Bacteroides sp., assembly GCA_949296415.1. Lineage (GTDB taxonomy): Bacteria > Bacteroidota > Bacteroidia > Bacteroidales > Bacteroidaceae > Bacteroides. The sequence continues at coordinate 251 of CASFQC010000057.1, forward strand.
CTTACCGAAGCATATTTCAACGGTACTACCGGCGTGATGGTCCGGTCCACGCTTTTCCTTTCCTCACGTTTCACCTTCGGCGACTTGCCCAGTTCCATCCCGGCCACGTCCATGCCAATGACACAACGGTCTATCAGCGTATCTCCCTTGCATAGTAGCGCATAACTGAGATCTTTGTCCACATTCACAATGAGGCTCACATCTCCTTCAGGCGATTCCAGCCTGTAACTTTTCTGGGCATACGACGGCCACACCGCCGCACACGCCAAGGCGAATAAAAAAAGTTTTGTCTTCATAATGATAATTGATTGTTTTTATTGATTAAAAGAGTCTGCCTGTTTTTTCATCTTTATCTCGTACAAGTCATTGCGGCGATCCTTCAGATTGCGCACGCTGCCATAAGTGTGCAACTCGTTCAGGAGATCCAGATCCACATCAGACACCAGTATCATTTCCGTGTTCGGGGTAGCCTCAGCTCTCCGTCCGTCTGTAGGAAACGCAAAATCGCAGGGAGTGAACACGCCACTCTGCGCATACTGTATGTCCATGTTGTGCACACGGGGCAGATTGCCCACACTGCCGGCTATCACCACAAAGCATTCATTCTCTATGGCACGCGCATGAGCACACACCCTTACACGGCTAAAGGCATTCTGCGTATCGGTAAGGAAAGGCACAAAGAGTATCTGCATGCCCTGGTCGGCCATGATACGCGAAAGTTCGGGGAACTCCACATCGTAGCATATCAGCACACCTATTTTGGCGCAATCTGTGTCAAAGGTACGTATGGAACGTCCTCCGCTCAGTCCCCAGCTCTTTATCTCGTCAGGAGTGACATGTATCTTCTCATACATCTCGTAAGTGCCGTCGCGACGGCAAAGAAATCCCACATTATAGAGACGTCCGTCTTCCTTTATCAGAGGCATGCTGCCGGTTATGATGTTGATGTTATAGCTGATGGCCAGTTTGACAAACCGTTCCCTTATTTCACCGGTATACACAGCCAGTCCACGGATAGCTTCGGACTCGCCTTCATTGTTGAAACGTGCCATGAGAGGAGCGTTGAAATATTCGGGAAAAAGGATGAAGTCACTCTTATAGTCACTTACGGCATCCACAAAGAATTCCACCTGTTCGAACAGGTCGTCCAGTGTCTTGTATGTGCGCATCTGCCACTGCACCAGACCTACACGCACCGTAGTTTTAGGGCTGACGTAGTCCTGCGTCGGTGGCTGATAGTAAATGTTGTCCCACTGCAACAGACAGGCATAGTGTTTGGACTCCTCGTCATTGGGCAGATAGTTACGCATGACCTTGCGCACATGGAAGTCATTGGACAGCTGAAAAGTCAGCACAGGGTCATAAATCTCTTTCTGCCGGACCTTATCTATATACTCTTTCGGCCTCAGATGATCGGCATACTTATGGTAGTTGGGGATGCGCCCGCCGAACATGATGGCCTTGAGGTTGAGTTTCTCGCATAATTCCTTGCGGTACTCATACATGCGGCGTGCCAGTCTCAAACCACGATACTGCGGATGAATGAACACTTCTATGCCATAAAGGATGTTTCCTTTCGGATTATGGGTACTGAACGTCTCCTGTCCGGTAACTTGGGCATACGTATGGTCATTCTTCACAATGTCATAATCTACAATGATGCTCAGGGCACACCCTACAATCTTATCGTCCACCACAGTGACAATCTGCCCTTCGGGAAATATGTTGATGAGCTTCTCTATCTGTCCGTGTGTCCAAAACACATCGCTGCCATCGGCATACACACGTGTAAACGATTGCGCCAACTGGTCGTAGTCTTCAATCTGCAGATTACGTATCTGCACTTTGTTAATCTTCAATGAGTCCATTGTCTATATAATATAATATAATAAGGTATATATCCAAAAACATGCCGCAAGACTGCCAGCCTTGTCCGCTACGACAATACAGCAAAATCCGGTATGGCAACCTCCCGTCCTGTTCTGGCAGTCTCCGGGATAGTAGGACAACAGTACAAGTCTGCCTGCAAACAGGGAACAAAAATACGTTTTTTTTATAGTCGGTCCATGTTTCCCTCCAGTTTTTTATCTCCCGCACCTGTGGAACGGACTTTTCCACGCCTCCAGCAGACCGCATACACCAGCTCCGGACTGCGGACGGACTCACAGTTTCCGGCCAATGGGTCCGCAACTTTCTGTGAACGTACTCACATCAGGCTGCGGACGGTTCCGCACCAGACTGTGTATGGGTATGCACCAGACCGGAGTTTTTCAGTCTGTTACCCGCCATCTTGTCTTGTATGAATGGAGCTAAATGCAAGAGCCGTGGCAGGAATAGAGAAAAAAGCCTCTATATGGTGACTTTTGGCAGAAAAGGCCTAACTTTGCAGCATGCTAAATAACAAATTAAAAAAACTGACCATATGAAAGCATTTGTATTTCCGGGCCAAGGTGCCCAATTCGTAGGCATGGGAAAAGACTTATATGAAAATTCCTCACTTGCCAAAGAATTGTTCGAAAAAGCCAACGACATTCTGGGATACCGCATTACAGACATCATGTTCAACGGCACAGACGAAGACTTGCGCCAGACCAAAGTGACACAACCCGCCGTATTCCTGCACTCTGTCATCTCAGCTCTCTGCATGGGTGACGATTTCAAGCCCGATATGACGGCCGGACATTCATTGGGCGAGTTCTCTGCTCTGGTAGCAGCCGGAGCCTTGACTTTTGAAGACGGTCTGAAACTGGTCTATGCACGCGCCATGGCCATGCAGAAAGCCTGCGAGGCTCATCCGTCAACCATGGCGGCCATCATAGCCCTTCCCGACGAAACGGTAGAAAACATATGCGGACAAGTAAGCCAGGCCGGCGAAGTCTGCGTAGCCGCCAACTACAACTGTCCGGGACAGATTGTGATTTCCGGTTCCATCGAAGGCATAAACAAAGCCTGTGAACTGATGAAAGCTGCCGGAGCCAAGCGTGCGTTACCCCTCAAAGTAGGCGGTGCATTCCACTCCCCATTGATGCAGCCGGCAAAAGAAGAGCTGGAAGCAGCCATCAACGCCACAGAATTCCATACGCCCCAATGCCCGGTGTACCAGAATGTGGATGCACTCCCCCACACTGATCCGGCCGAAATAAAGAAAAACCTGGTGGCACAGCTCACCGCATCCGTGCGCTGGACACAAACCGTGAAGAACATGATAGCCGACGGAGCTACCGACTTCACAGAATGCGGCCCCGGCGCAGTGCTCCAAGGTCTCATCAAGAAAATAGACAAAGAAATGTCGGCGCACGGAATAGGATAATGACATCGGACAGGTTTTCTAAAAGCCTGTTTTAAATTCTAAAGGAGCCGGAACCGGAACTGTCCCACATAATCTTGAGGCGACAGCGGTACCAGCTCCTTTTCTTATATTCAAAAACCTGTTGCACAACACTAAAAATAATGGACGGGAATCACTAAAAAATCGCTATATTGCACACGTTTTCAATAACCGACCTAAAAACCTACCATTATGATTATCGGAATACCCAAAGAAATCAAGGACAACGAAAACCGTGTGGGCATGCCCCCCATGGGTGTGGCAGAACTGGTAAAACACGGGCACACCGTGTACGTACAGAAAGATGCCGGAACAGGCAGCAACTTTACCGACAAGGCTTATGAAATGTCCGGTGCCCGGATTCTTCCTACGATGGAAGAAGTCTATGCTTTGTCTGACATGATTATAAAAGTAAAAGAGCCTATAGAACCGGAATATGGCCTGATACGTGAAAGACAAGTCATATTCACCTATTTCCACTTTGCGGCAAGCCTGCCTTTGACTAAAGCCATGATGGCAAGCGGAGCCGTTTGCATAGCCTACGAAACAGTAGAGAAAGCAGACCATTCGCTTCCGCTGCTCACGCCCATGAGCGAAGTGGCAGGACGTATGGCCGTACAGGAAGGCGCCTGTTTCCTGGAAAAAGCCAAAGGAGGAAAGGGACTGCTCTTAGGAGGAGTGCCCGGAGTGAAACCTGCCAAAGTCCTGATTCTGGGTGGAGGTACAGTAGGCAGCAATGCCGCACTCATAGCAGCCGGAATGGGAGCCGAAGTCATCATAACCGACATCAACCTAAACCGTCTCCGCTATCTGAGCGAGATTATGCCACGCAATGTCACCACACTTTATTCATCCGAACACAACATCCGTGCCGAACTTCCTTCCACCGATTTGGTGATAGGTTCCGTACTCATTCCCGGCAACAAAGCTCCGCACCTCATCACCAAAGATATGTTGGGGCTGATGGCTCCCGGCACTGTAATGGTTGATGTTGCCATAGACCAAGGAGGATGCTTCGAGACCTCCCACCCCACCACACACAGCAATCCTACCTATGTAGTGGACAGCATAGTACACTATGCGGTAGCCAATATTCCCGGTGCCGTTCCCAACACATCAACACAGGCACTTACCCATGCCACCTTGCCCTATGCCATTGCTCTGGCCGACAAGGGATGGGAGAAGGCATGCAAAGATGATGCCTCTCTCGCTGCCGGACTCAACATTGTCAAAGGCAAGATTGTATATAAGGCCGTAGCCGATGCATTCGGACTGAAATTCGATGATTAGGAAGCATCCTGTACACACAGACCTTACATAAGCTGCCAATCTGCAGACAAGAAGTTAGGGAGTCTGACATTTGTCATTGTATCCATAAACAATAGCGTTGTCCGGATTCCTTAACTTTCTACTTTTCTACATGCTAAATAATATGAATTCCTTTTTTCTATTTAAACTAAAATCACCTACTTTGTTCTAAAACAAACAGACGGCAGCCCATCCGGATACCAGATTCCGGAAGGAAGGCTCACTTTTTAGTATAGCAAATTTTATATAGCAAAGACGAAACTAACCTACGCTTGCCAGAACGAAAAAAGAGGGAAACAAGGAAGATACCTGCGACGGCCTTCAGGTTTCCTTTTGTCCGGCACGCCAAAAACTTGACACTTATGAAAAGAATCGCAAAGATGTGCAGTGCAATAGTCATGATGACAGCACTGACGGGAATGACATCACCACTCCGTGCCCAATCGTACGAAAAGCTATGGACAGACGTGGAACAGGCAGAAAAGAAAAGTCTGCCACAAACAGTCATCGAACTGACCGGAAAAATCTGCCAGAAGGCGCAAGCCGAAAAAAATGCGGCACAGCTGTTCAAAGCTTACCTGTGCCGAGCAAATGCCAAAGAACACCTGACACCCGACAGTGTGTACTCCCGGCTGGCATACATGGAACAATGGGAACAAAATGAAGACAACGTCACCAATAAGGCCATACTGAACTCTATTCTGGCCGAAGAATATGCCGATTATGTCTTGGAGAACAGGCATACCTTGCAAAAACATACCGAACTACATCTGACGACGGACAACGCGCCAGCCGACATCCGTGAATGGAGTTTGAACCTTTTCAGAGACAAGATAGACAGACTTTGCCAAGCTTCCCTGCAAGCCCCCCAAGCCTTGCTTACTACACAGACAGACAAATATGTGCCCTTCGTAGAACAAAAAGAAGGCAGCGCTTATTACAAGCACGACCTTTACCATTTGTTGGCCAAAAGAGCGGCAAACATCTATCTGACACAATTCTCCTCCGTGAACGCCGACTCGCTGAGAGATGTCCGTTTGGAAACCATTTACCACAATATGATGGACACATACAGGCAAGCCGGTTCGGAAGACGCCCTGTTGCTCTGCACCTTGGAATATTGGGAAATGAGAAAATTATGGAAAAGTAACCTCCGACCTTACCGTACAGGGAACGAGTCCGCCGGGCAGCAGGATGATACATATATGCACATGCTTGACAGTCTGATAACACGCTACGGCACAAGAGAACTTTGCGCGGAAGCATATTATGCCAAAGCCCAATACCTCAATGGCAAACAACGCTATAATGAAGCACTGCAAGTGTGCGACGAAGGAATAAAACGTTATGCCGGATACAAACGGATAAACATCCTGAAAGACCTGCGTTCCGGCATAATGAATCCGGCATTGTCCGTAAGTTTTCCGGAAATGGTCTACCCGGGAGACTCAATCAAAATACAACTGGGACACAAGAACCTGAAAGAGGCCACACTCAGACTATATGCTACAGACTTTGACGAAATGCCCTATCCCTATAACGACATAGACCAGTCTATCTATAAACACACACGCCTGTTGAACACCATAAACATAGCACTGAAGCCTCAACCTCAGGAAGGAGCTAATGAATCCGACCTGCCTTATTTCAATTCAAAACAGGAAGTGACCGCTGTAGCACCCAACCGACCTGGAGTGTACATACTGCGTGTATCTACCAAAGATAAGAAAGCCGAAGACGCAAATTATCTTATTGTAAGCCGTTTCAAGGCACTGCTGTTCAACATAGGCAACGACAAGCTGGAAGTACATACGCTGGACTCACGTACAGGACAGCCCATAGCCAACGCCCAAGTCACATTCTATTCCTCTTACCGGAACGAGCATGAAGCGAAGAAAGTGATCAGCATAACCACCGACGCAGAAGGACGGAAGGTATTAGACTGGAATAAATCCATACGCTGCTACGACATAAAATCAGATGATGATAAAGCTATGCGCAAGCAAGACATCTACCTTCAGGACTATAACACACATCCCTCTTCCCGTACCGATGAGATGCTGACATTACTTACCGACCGGAGCATTTACCGCCCGGGACAAACAGTACACATCAAAGGCATAGCCTACAACCGGGAAACAGACCATTCTGAAGTAGTACAAGATGCCGACTTCGAACTGGCTTTATATGACGCTAACGGAAGCCAGTTGGCAACCCGACAAGTAAAGACCAACGACTACGGCTCATTCCAAGCAGATTTCACATTACCCTCAGTCTGCCTAAACGGACGTTTCCATATAAAAGCTTCGGGAGGCAAACACAACCAAGCAACCTACTTCCAAGTGGAAGAATACAAACGGCCAACATTTGAAATAAACATAGAGCCAGTACAGACAGCTTACAAACTGGGTGACACAGTAACCGTAAAAGGACAAGTCAAAGCTTTTAACGGTATGTCCGTACAGCATGTGCCACTGACCTATACCATCACACGCAATCTTATCCTGGGAAGGACTTACGACAAGCCGATAAAATCGGATACCATATCCCTGGATGCGGAAGGCCGCTTCGTCATACCTTTGAAACTGGAAGGGGAATCGAACGCAAATTGGGATTACTGTTCGTTCGAAGTAAACGCATCGGTAACCAATGAGGCGGGAGAGACACAGACAAGCTCTTACCAACTATCTGCCAATAACAACGCTTACCTATTCAACTGTAACGTACCCCAGATGGTATGTAAAGCAGATACCTTGACACACACCTTCTACATCAAGAATGCCAACGGCATAATCCAAAACCTGTCCGGCACATACAAACTGTACCGCCTGAAAGACGGAGAGTCCGACATCAAAGAAAACGAACTGCTGTCGCGCCGTCCTGACTATGAAAACCACTTCCTCTCCAACCAGCCCACCGACTGTCAGGAGTGGAAAACCCTTCCATCGGGATTATACCGTATTGTAATCAGTGTGGAAGACAGTTTGGGACGTAAGGAGAACAATTTCAATTCTTCAAGGGAATGTCTGATATTCTCTGCAGACGAACAGCGTCCGCCTGTAAAGACAGACATATTCTTCTATGCAAAGGATACGGAATTTGATGCCAACACTCCTGCGACCTTCCTCTTCGGAACCTCACACCACAACGCTTACGTACTGATGAACCTATACCGCTCGGACAAACGAATGGAAAGTCGTATCATACAGCTTGACAACGCCATCACGCGCATTACCTTACCTTATAAGGAAGAATACGGAAACGACATATGTGTACAACTCTGCTTCGTGAAAAACGGGGAAAGCATCAGCGAACGAGTGTTCCTGAAGAAACGCCAGCCTGCACGCACGCTTGACTTAAAATGGGAAGTGTTCCGCGATCGGTTGGAACCAGGACAGGACGAGGAATGGAGGCTTATAGTGAAGACTCCTGACGGATTGCCTGCCGCAGCCGAAATGCTGGCTACCATGTACGACGCATCTCTTGACAAACTGATGCCAAACCATCAGGTACTGAATGTGGCTTACCCTTCCACATGGCACAATCCCAGAATATATGAAAGCCGTGGGGGAGTCAACTATTTTACGTTATCTTATCCTTCCAGAGACTTTCGCTATTCTCCCATTGAGTATGATAGTTTCTGGCAACCAAACCGTTATGTCTTTACCCAATCTATAATACTAAGCAGCGTAAATACGCGCACCCAGGCCAAAGCACCCCAAGCTTCGGAGGAATTCTGGATAAGGGGGATTGCCACAGACGAAGCCGGTTCTTTGGAAGAAAAAATCGTTGTAGGAAACGGGGCCCAACTACCACCTGCTTCAGATGGCCTGCGCACCAACTTTGCCGAAACGGCTTTCTTTTACCCGCAATTACGTACTAACGAAAAGGGAGAGATTGTCATTACCTTCACCATTCCACAAAGTCTCACTGAATGGAATTTCCGAGGATATGCTCATACCAAAGACATGCAGACCGGCATGTTGCAGGCCACAGCTGTAACCAGTAAGGATTTCATGCTTACTCCCAACATGCCAAGGTTTGTACGTACCAACGACGAAACGCACATAGCCGCCACCGTAGCCAACCGGACCGGGCAAAAGCTAAAAGGCACGGCAATACTTACCCTGTTCGACCCTGAAACGGAAAAAGTGATTCTGACCCGTAAAGACAAGTTTGAAGTGGAGGCCGGAAGAACCGGAGCCGTAGCTTTCGGTTTTGACGTGCCACAAGATTATAATCTGCTCGGAGTACGCATCGAGGCTGAAAGCCATTCGTTCAGCGATGGAGAACAGCACATCCTGCCTGTACTAAGTGATAAGGAATACATCACAGAAACCTTGCCCATGCCTATACGTGGCAAACAGACACGCACCTTCAGTCTGGACAGTCTGTTCAACCGGCACAATCCTTCCGCCACCGAGCGCAAACTTACCATAGAATTCACCGCCAATCCCGCATGGTATGCTGTACTGGCACTGCCTTCACTCACACAGCCACTATCAGACAATGCCATAGATTGGGCCACAGCCTATTATACCAATACGCTGGCATCCTACATAGCAGACAGCCAGCCGCGTATCAGGCTGATGGTGGAAAACTGGCGTACTGGAAATCCGGCACAAAAGACTTTACTGAGCCGGCTGCAAGCCAACGAAGAACTGAAAAGCATATTACTTGACGAATCGCCCTGGATACTGGACGCTACCCAAGAATCCGACCGAATGGCCAGTCTCACCACACTGTTTGATAACAACCAGCTGAGTAACCGCAACGCTTCGGCCCGTGCCAAGCTGAAAGAATTGCAAGAGAGCGACGGTTCATGGACATGGTTCAAAGGCATGAACGGCAATGCCTACGTGACACGCTACATCACTTCACTACTGGTACGGTTGCCACAACTTACCGGAAAGCCACTGGACAAAGAAGTGACCGATCTGCGTACAAAAGCTTTTGGCTTCCTACATAAGCAAGCAATAAAGGAATATGAGAATATGCGGCGCATGGAGGCTAACGGCTCACAAATAAAATACTTGTCGGCAACAGCCCTTGACTATCTCTACCTTGTGGCATTGTCAGGAGAGGAAGTACCCTCACAGGCACGTGAAGCCTACCGATACTTCATGCGATACATAGACAACGAGCTGGACAACGGCACAGACATGTCACGCAAAGCACACGCCGCCATAATACTGATGAAAAGTGGAGACAAGAAAAAGGCCAATGACTTTATCGCCTCACTGGCCCAACACCTCATTACAGAAGACGAACAGGGCGCACACTTTGCCTTTAACGACCTTCCCGGAAACCGGAACCAAAATGCGCTCAACGCCCATGTGGCAACCATGGAAGCCCTCCTTATGGCTGGAGGACAGGAACAATTGCTGGAAGAAATGAAGATATGGCTGCTGAAACAGAAACAATCCACATCATGGACTTCGCCCATAGCTTCAGCCGATGCCATATATGCCCTGCTGAGCGGCACGAACAATAACCTGCTGGACGGAAACGGTGATGCCCGTATCAGCATAGGACATACGACGATAGAAACGGCAAAAGCCAGTGAAGTACCGGGACTGGGCTATATCAAAGAATCTTACACACAGAATGATCCTGAGAGCAAAGCTAAAGCCATCACCGTAGAAAAGCGTGACGAAGGCATAGCCTGGGGTGCCGTCTACGCCCAATACCTTTCCCCGCTGACAGACGTGACTCAAGACGGTAACAGCCTGGATATAAAAAGAGTTTTTTATGTGGAACGCATCGCCGCCAATGGCACCAAGACACTAGAACCTCTGAAGAAGGGAGACAAACTGAAAGTGGGCGACATCATCGTATCGCGTCTCACCATCCGGACAGACAGAGCTATGGACTTTGTCCAACTGAAGGAGCAACGTGCAGCCTGTCTGGAACCCACAAGCGCCCGTTCAGGCTACCGATGGAATGCTGGTACAGGCTATTATGCGGACATAAAAGATGCCTCTACCACGTTCTTCTTTGACCATCTGGGCAAAGGTACCTATGTGTTGGAACACCGCTGTCTGGTAGCGCGTACAGGCTACTATCAGAGCGGACTGGCTACCTTGCAGAGCGCTTATGCTCCTGAATATTCCTCACATACGGATAATGTGACATTGGAAGTGGAAGAATAAGGGAGCCATTGTCCATGCATAACGGCACGGTTTTACATGGTATACAGACCATGCAAATCCGTGCCGTTCTTATACATAGAAAGGGTCTTTCTGCCACTCCCCTGTCTGGCTATACCGGATGCCTTATGTCGGAACAGGACCGATATGCTTGCCGAAAGAAATCGGGCAATTATATAGGAAAGACTACAAACACTGCCACATCCCACAATGCATGGGAAAGAATGATAGCGGAAAACCTGTGAGGGAAAAGACGGTAAAGCAATCCCCATACCGCTCCGGCTGTAAGCGCAGCCATCACTAACATAAAATTGAGCGAACCGACATGCACTAACGCATAACAAAGCGTAGAAACTATAAAACCGGCATCAGGTCCCCACCGAAGAGAAAGACTACGCTGCACATATCCACGCCAGAATATTTCCTCAGCCGGACCGATAAGCACTAGCATCAGTACAGAAAGCAACCAAGGAGACCAGCCTTCCTTCATGCCATATATAGCTGAGACTTGGGAACGGGCAAAACTGAAAAGCCATGCTGCCACCTTATCGCCGACCCAGAATATCACCCAAAGAACTACAGCTATAGTGATACCCCACGCCACATTGCTCCAAGACCAACGCATCTGTTTCCACCAACCCCGATTGAAAACGCTGGAAAGCACACAAAGCGTAAGAGCCGAAGCGGTCATCATCCACCAGAAATCCACATAAGGTGCGGTGACCGGACAAAACATCACCGTCCATAATACCGCAGCCAGAACCAGAGTAAACAACAGCTTCCTCATGAAAACCACCCTGCAAGAAAGAGCGACAAAGCCAGCAGCACACTGAACACCAGCTGGAGTTTGGCAGTAAGTTCGTCAAGCCCTGCTATGGCCTGAATCCCCAGACCCGGATACTGCAGGGAAGAGCGCACATTGCCTATGGCCGGGAACAATGCTACGCACACCAGTACAGACCATACAGGCAACACACCGCCAACGACACACCCCAGCAACCAAAGGAAAGGCACCACTATCTCCAGCCTGTACAACATAAGAGAGATACGACAGCCTAACAACATGGCCAGAGTGCGGATATGGACACGAGTATCGGTGGATATATCCCGCGTATTGTTTATATGCAGTATGGCCACCGTTATCAGTCCCACTGGCACAGCTATCCACAGTATATGCCAGTCTATGTAACCCACAGCCACATAAGAAGTGCCTACGGTGGGCAACACGGCATAAGTAAGGAATATGTCAAGATCGCCCAAGGCGTGATATTTCAACCAGGGATAAGCCAGAGAAAGCAACAGACCGCACGCACCTATAACCAACAGCGGCCAGCCTGTCAGCAGCAACAACCCCAAACCGCCCAGAAGCGCGACGGCAAGCAACACCACAGAAAGACGGTATATCTCTGCAGGACGGAACATGCCCCCGGTAAGTGTCTTTACACCGAACGTATCGGCAGCGTCTACGCCACGACGGTAATCATAATAATCGCTCCATGTATTGCCCGAAGCATGGAACAAGACGATGTTCACCAAAGCCCATAAGCCGTTCAACCAATCCACGCTACCATGCCCCCAATGCAGATAAGCCAAAGTGACAAGCACCGGCATGGCCGATGCAGGAAATGACCAGGGACGTACCGCCACCAGCCACTCTTTAAAGGAATGTTTTTTCATAAAAACAGATTTATAAAATTTGACGCAAAAGTACAAATATCCCTGCATTTTACGTAATTTTGCATGCCAATAATGTGATATACACATTACGCTCTTTCAAGAAGGCACGATTTTCCGACATATCATACTGTGCTTCAGACGGTTGCCGAAAACGGATTTACAGCTTTCTGTGAACGGATTCACACCGGAGTGCCAATGGGTTCACAGCATCCTGCATACAGGTCCGCACCGGGCTGTGTATAGGTTCGCACCAGAGAGGACATACAGAATGAGAATCTCCACACAGACGAAGAGGAACAGAAGCCGTCTGACAGAGCCTGGACGAATACATATTTCCAACCCTTAACAAATCACAACCACCATGGTCAAAGCCCTTTTTCTTGACATAGACGGTACACTTGTGAGCTTCCACACCCACCGCATACCGTCATCCGCCGTAGACGCCCTGTCCGAAGCCAAAGCTGCAGGGGTAAGAATTTTCATAGCTACCGGACGCCCGTTTGTGCTTATCAACAACCTGAAGCCCTTGCAGGAACACCGACTGATAGACGGATACGTCACCATGAACGGCTCCTACTGCTTCACAGATGATACAGTAATATACAAACGCCCGCTTCCGGCCGACGATGTGCAGACCTTCGTGCGATATTGTGCGGAAAAGAACATCCCCAACATTATAGTAGGCGAAAAAGACATTGCCGTATGCAAGCCTGACGCAACAGTACACGCCATTTTCCACGACTTCTTGGGAGTGGACATCCCCATCCCTACCATGGAACCGGAAGACATATGTCCCGACAAGGAAGTATACCAGCTCACTCCTTTTGTCAGCCAAGTTGAGGAAAACGAGATACGACCCGCATTAAAAGGTTGTGAGATAAACCGGTGGCATCCGGCCTTTACCGACGTCACCGCAACAGGCAATAACAAGCAGAAAGGCATAGACGAAGTGATAAGCCACTTCAACATCTGTCTGGAAGACACCATGGCCATAGGTGACGGAGGGAACGACATACCGATGCTGAGGCATGCCGGCATAGGCATAGCTATGGGAAATGCAGACGATGCGGTAAAGGCATCGGCCCGATACGTGACCTCGGCCGTGGACGAAGACGGAATAGCCAAAGCCTTAAGACATTTCGGAGTAATATAAAAGCCCGACAAAGCCTTGGAATTCACGCCAGACAACCAGAACAAAGAGTTTCAGGAAGCCCTGAACCTCATAAAGTACACCCGTCAGTCCGTCTTTCTCACAGGAAAGGCAGGCACCGGAAAATCTACCTTCCTGCGTTACGTATGTTCACATACCAAGAAAAGACATGTGGTGCTGGCTCCCACCGGCATAGCCGCAATCAACGCAGGCGGAAGCACGTTGCACAGCTTCTTCAAGCTGCCATTCCATCCGTTACTGCCCGATGACCCCAATCTGAGCCTGCAACGCGGACGCATACACGACTTCTTCAAATACAGCAAGGAACAGCGCAAACTGCTGGAGCGACTGGAACTGGTGGTCATCGACGAAATATCAATGGTCAGGGCGGACATCATAGACACCGTAGACCGCATACTCCGGGTGTATGGACATAACCTGCGCGAGCCTTTCGGAGGGAAACAGCTGCTACTGGTGGGCGACGTCTTCCAGCTGGAACCCGTGGTAAAAAGTGACGAGCGCGACATTCTGAACCGCTTCTACCCCAACCCCTATTTCTTTTCGGCGCGTGTGTTCGGACAGATTGACCTGGTATCCATCGAACTGCAGAAAGTCTACCGGCAAAGCGACACAGCGTTTGTAAACGTGCTGGACCACATACGCAACAATACCCTGAGCAACGCCGACCTGGCACTGCTCAACACTCGTTACGGAGCATGCCCTTCCGACAAAGAGGACGACATGTACATCACGTTAGCCACACGGCGTGACAACGTGGACCACATAAACCAACATAAGCTGGACGAACTGCCCGGCGAGCCTACTACTTTCACAGGCAAAATCCACGGAGACTTTCCGGAAAGCAGCCTGCCTACATCGAAAGAGCTGGTACTGAAGCCCGGAGCACAAGTCATCTTTGTGAAAAACGATTTCGAACGCCGTTGGGTCAATGGGACAATAGGCATGGTGGAGGGATTTGACCAGACCGAAGAAACCCTATACATCATCACAGACAAAGGACAGAGATGTGACGTGAAGCCTGAATCATGGAAAAACATACGGTATAAATACAATGAAGAAAAAAAACAGATAGAAGAAGAGGAACTGGGTACCTTCACACAATTTCCCGTCCGCCTGGCATGGGCCATCACCATACACAAGAGCCAAGGCCTGACATTCAGCCGGACAGTGATAGACCTCACCGGAGGAGCGTTTGCAGGCGGACAGACTTATGTGGCCTTAAGCCGGTGTACCTCGCTGGAAGGCATATGTCTGCGCAAGCCGGTAAGCAGGGCCGACGTGTTCGTGCGGCAAGAAATCATGCAGTTTTCCCGGCAGTTCAACGACCGGAAAACCATAGACCGTGCCATAAAGCAGGCACAAGCCGACATACTCTACGCCTCGGCAGCCCGGAGCTTCGACAAAGGAGACATTGCCGCATTTCTTCAAGACTTTTTCAAAGCCATACACTCAAGATACGACATAGAAAAACCGGTGGCACAACGGCTCATCCGCCGCAAGCTGAATATCATCAATACCCTGAGGAAAGAAAACAGGGAACTGCGCCAAGCCGCACAAGACAAGGAAAAGGCACTGCTGAAATATGCCAGGGAATACGTCAGTATGGGTGACGAATGCCTCAAGATGGACATGAAGGAAGCTGCCATGAGGAATTATGAGAAAGCAGTGACCCTCTGTCCCAAGCTGAAAGAAGCATGGACGAAAATCAAAAGACTGGAAAAGAAAATGCTGGGAAGGAGATAAAAACATTTCCCCACGCTTTTATAACGTCATACACTCCCATATTAGCCATTTATTTCCTACCTTTGCGGAAATAAGGAAAATTAAGACGGACAACACCAACAACCATGCTTCTAAAATTATATGACAAAAACAACAATCCTGCCGACCTGCAACGGGTAACGGACATCCTGACCAACGGAGGGCTTATCATATACCCTACCGACACCATGTACGCCATAGGCTGCCATGGCCTGAAGGAACGCGCCATAGAACGCATATGTGCCCTCAAAAAAATTGACCCGAGGAAAAACAATCTGTCCATCATTTGCTATGACCTGGCGGCTATAAGCGAATACGCCAAGGTGGACAATGCGTCCTTCAAACTGATGAAACGCAACCTGCCTGGCCCTTTCACCTTCATACTGAACGGCACCACACGCCTGCCCAAAATATTCCGCAACCGCAAAGAAGTAGGCATACGCATGCCGGACAATCCCATCATACGCGAAATAGCCCGGCAACTTGACGCACCCATCATGACCGCCACCCTTCCCCACGACGATGATCCCGGCTACATGGCCGATCCCGAACTGATAGAGGAAAAATTCGGCACAATAGCCGACCTGGTGATAGACGGAGGTTACGGAGGGCTGGAAGGTTCCACCATAGTGGACTGTACCGGAAGTGAGCCCCAGATTATACGCCAAGGACTGGGATGGCTTGACCAAAGCTGACAGAATAGAATCTTTCAGAAAGAAACTCAACTATACACTTTCCATTCACAACCTTAGAACTTGCTTAAATCTTGCTTGCACCGTTTAGAAACGTTTTTTCCGCGACTATTTTTCCCGCTGTCATGAGAATTGCATCGCGAGCTACATGCAAAAGGGCATGAGGAAAAAAGATACCGGAAAGAAAATCAAAAGAGATTAAATAAAAATCTTAAAGAGGAAATTTCAGAACAAGCCTAAATATTTTTATTTAAACATTGAATTTTTAAAATTATTTTCATAGCTTTGCATCGTTTCTCACACCATGCTTCTTTTGCAGAAGCCGGGATGGGCAGGAAATAGACATATAAAGAAAGACGTTTACTTGACGTTTTGTCTTTGACGTATCAAAACTTCGCAAACTTTGAACTCAGTCAAAAACAAAGCAACGGTAGATGTCTACGGGATGTGTTTATATGTCCTAAAAGAGGGTTATTGCATGCAGTAATCCTCTAAAAGGATTATTATAACATATCGGCGTGGGCTTCTGCGTTGCTCGTTCAGACTGAGTGGGCAATGCGAAGGCCTTGATACGTGGGACGAGTAACAGGTACAGATTCCCGCGCTTTTTCTTTATATAGGAGCTTTCGTAATAAAATATATGAATCCGTCCGGTTCGGGAATCTGCGGGCAAAACATCAGATGTTATGTCACAGAACAAGACAGTGGTTCCCGGCATGGAAGGCAATCAGCGCAGGAATGATTCTGCGGATTTTTATGCAAGAGACAGGCGGGCACGAAGTGCTTCGCAAGGCACAGTGGTGCCCGGCATGAGGCAACACGTGGAGAATGGGCAACCGGGCGGAACCAGCAGTCAAGACAGCCTTTCCTCCCGTCCGCAGGCAGGAAAACCTTTATTAGGTTTCTTGTTTTCCATGGCTCTAGTTAATTATACCGTTGCAAACTTGACATTATAATGGTTCATGGAAAGTCCAAGCAGTTCATCTGCCTGGTCATTGCAGAACTTCAGCA
>CASFQC010000058.1 GCA_949296415.1 uncultured Bacteroides sp.
AAAGGGCAGACCTGTTTGAGCGAAGCGAGTTTCTGCCCTTTAGGCTGAAAGGCGTCCGGAGTAGCCCCGGAGGTGGAGCCGGTGTCCTTTCTTTTTGGTATCTTTTTCTTTCGGACAAGCGAAAGAAAAAGTACAGAGATAAATTATCATTTATCATATATACTGATTTCTTAATTTATAAGACTGTGCCATATGTCCAACGGCACGCAACCAAAAATCCTTTTAGCCCAGATCAATCATTAGACTTAGGGATTTCTTGCGGCAAATATAGTGAAAGGCGAATGCCGCGACAGCAGGAAGCAACGCTTCCGGACGTCATGGCTGAGCCGCATCCTATATTCGCAGGGCAAATATAGTGAAAGGCGAATGCCGCGACAGCAGGAAGCAACACTTCCGGACGTCATGGCTGAGCCGCATCCTATATTCGCAGGGCAAATATAGACATTATAAGACAGGTATGCAACACAAGAGGCCGTTTTGAGCCTGGAAGCCGTTTTCTCCGCTACGGCCTGCGCCCAAAGAAAAAGGCGGCGGCCGCTGCACCAAGCAGTGACCGTCGCCTGTGACGTTATAGCCTAATTATCAAAGCCTGTGTTTATTTCTCCACGGCACGGAACTTCATTCCTCCGGCGGGAGCCGTAACCTGCAAGGAGTAGGTCTTGGGCTGGGGCTGAAGGTCAATGGTGGTCTTATAGGCGCGGCGCGACATCTTTTTCACGTCGGTCTTCACGACCTTCATGGTCTTCATGGGCGCGAGCTGCTGCTTGGCCTGGTCGCCGCCACCGGTGTACGGATCCCACGTCAGCAGGTTCCAGTATCCGGTAAGTAGATAGAGGTCAATACCATCAGGAGTAACCATGTATATCATGCCGTCGTAAGGCATGGAGTTGGTCAGGTTGTCGGCAAACTGCAGCTGGCCGTCGGCGGTAAGTCCGCCCACCAGCACATCGGCACCGGACAAGTCAGGAGCGACAAGCTGCGAATTGAACGGAGCGGCATAGGAAGCATAGTAGACAGGATTACCATCCTGATCTGCTCCGGCCAGGTAGTTACCGGACTGCTGGAACATGAAGAGGGCATAACCCGACTCTTCATCATATACCAGCTCGACGGCATCGTTATAATCGTTTTCACCATACAAGCCTGACATACCTGCGGCCAGCAAGTGGTCGTCGCCATACTGGTCTTTCACCTTGGCCACAGTGACAGGCATATTGAGCACGTTCTGTCCGTCGGTCATAGGCACAATCCAGTCGCCCACGTAGTCGTCCAGCTTGGCGTTCTTGGCGAAGGCGTCGTACACGCCCTGTCCCCAGAGGAAGGTCTCGTCCATCTGGGCAAGCTCGGCGGTGGCGTTGCCGTCCTCATCGGCCAGATAGAAGGACATGTTGAAGTGCAGCAGGCTGGGATTTTCCTCATCGATGGCAAATCCGCCCGGCACGCCGCTGACGTAGATGTCCTGACCGCCTACGTTGGTCTTCAGACCGGTCTTCTGTCCGCGCGGCATGGAGAAGGTTCCACTCTCGGCATCGTAGTTGAAGTAGATGTGCACGTCCTGCGCGTAGACCGAAGGCAGACGGTAGAACGTGGGATCTTCCGCCGCACGCTGCACAGGCTGCTGCCACTGGCTTTCCTCCAGCTCTGAGGTATAGGTACCGGCTGCGTTGTAGACATCGTACCAGGTGTAGTCGCGGTCGTAGTCGGGAACCATGAGGGCAGGATCAAGATAGAGGCGCATATCTCCGCCCATGAGGACATCAAATCCGTACGCATCTATATTATGGTAGACGGCACCCAAGTCAAATGACTTGGTAGTCTCGTCATAAGAGCCGAGCGGATACTGTGCGTTGGGCGGATCAATGGGACCGTCGGAAGTCTGCAGGTTGCCAGCTACGGAACCAAAGGTGTTCCATGTCTCGTCCACTGTGGGGCCTTCGCCATTCACCATACGGAATCCCAGGTTAGTGGGGGCAATATAGTAAGAGCCCGGTTCCTCTTCGGCATAGGCATCGCCATCCAGGATAATGTAGGGTGCCTTATAGTCAGACGGGAATAGAGTCAGGCCGAATACAAAGTTGTAATAGCTGTTGTCATACGGACTGCGGAAACGGTACTGGTTGACATTGGGGTCGGGGTTCTTCTCCACGGTGATACCCGAAATCTGCAGGTTGTTCACACCCCAAAGATGATAGATGTTGTCTATCAGGATGGCCTCAGTAGACACTACGTCCCACACTTCCTCCTCTTCCGGATAAGTCACGGTAAGAGAGAGCGTAGACGCACCGTAAGGGGTTCCGTCGCCCAAAGACAAGGTAATCTGATAGCGTGTGCCGCGCACCACGTTGGTGTAGGCAATGTTGAGGGTGGCCTTGTCGGCACCGTCGGCAAAGCTTGCCGATGAAGGTACGGTGAACAGTCCATCGCCTTCCTCGCTCACCAGAGACGTGATGGAGGCCTGGGCTGTCCCGGCCGTTACAGAACGGTAGATATCCACACTGAAGGTGCCGTCGGTTCCTTCGAGAGTCACGCTGGTAGGCGCGTCGTCGGCAAAGAACATGCCGTTGCCTTCAGCAGGCATGCCGGGGTCGTAGTCCACCGAGTCGGAGCATGCCGTCCACGTCAGGCCCACAAAGGCCATCAGTGCCAGCAGATAAGTATTTATTGTCTTCATAATGATTACTTAATTATTTGTTCAATGGTTTGTTTTTTGTTGAAACATAAGGTTGCGTCCATGCCGCAGCGGGTCATTGTCCTTCCACCCAAGGTTTGTAGCTTCCGCTCACGTCGGGATTCTCCCAGCCGGCCAGTGCGGTATTGTTGTCGCGCTCCTGGCTCACGATGACCATGTTCAGCCAAGCCGGACGTCCGTTGGTGTTGAACCGGGCCATGTCGGGGAAGTTGGTGCCGCTGTATCCGCGTGTCACAGACATGTCCAGACGCTTGATGTCGAAGAAAGTGAGTCCCTCACCCCACAGCTCCACACGCTTCTGGAACACGATTTCGCTCACCACATCAACGGCACGGCAGGTGTACTGCGGGTCGCGGTAGGACTGCATGAAGCTTTCCAGCAACTGCTTGCCCTCGCCCGGAGCCACATGCTCGGCAGCCTCGGCCTCGATGAAGTACATCTCTTCCACACGCATCACGGGGAAAGCCACCACGTTGCCGGTAGTGGGGTCTTCCATATCGCCCTGTCCGGGACGGAACTTCACCGAAGCATAGGCAGGCAGGTTGTCTCCCCACTCCTCGTCAATGAAAGGAGTCTGTCCCTCGAGCAGGCCGCCTTCGGGAGCCTTCCACAGGCGTTTGCGGAAATCGGTGTCACTGATACGGGCGTACATATTGGCGTCAATCATGAGGTAAGGTTCCTGTCCGCTATAGCCGTAAGTGGTCTCGTTGCTCATCCACGAAGCCCATGTGATGATACCGCTCTTCACTTGGTCGTCCTCACTGGCCAACTGTGAGCCCCACATCCAGCAGCTCAAGTCATTGAATCCGGTAGTGGTGCTGAGGCACTGCTGTTCAGTCATGGGTGCCTGTCCGAAGGCAGTGATGGCCTTGCGGGCATAGTCACGGGCCTGGGTGAAGTACTGGGGCTGCTCGTCGGCACCCGACGCGGCCAACCACATATAGTAACGGGCATAGAGTCCGTACACGGCAGCCAGGTGAGGCAGCGTACGGGATGTCTCGGTGAGGTGCGGGATGTAAGTCTCGGCGGCCTGCAGGTCCTCAAGCAGGAACTCGGCCATCTGCTCGCGGGTGGCACGGGGGTTGTTGCGTGCCTCTTCCTCGGTCATGTTCTCACGCACGATGGGCACGGTGAGGTGGAGCACGTCGTTGCCCGATTTATTGATGGAAGAGATGGAGTCGTTCTCCAGGAACTCGAACATCTGCGCGGCATCCAGATAGCCTAAGGCACGGAAGGCATGAGCCGCGCCCAGGTAACCCAACTGTTCCTCCGGAGCCGTCTCCGGGTCAATGACGGCAATGACGTTGTTGGCCGTCTGGATGAACTTGTAGTAATACCACCAGGTGTACTGCTGCATCATGTAGTCCTCGCCCAGTCCTTGCAGGGTGGACCACCCTTCATACCAGTCATATCCGCTACCACTGTAGGCCACAGCCATGTCGCCCGTCTGCACGTCGCGTATGTGCATCAGCGAGCCGTAGCCCCAGTCGTAATCCTGACGGGAAGGCAACAACTGGAAAGTATTGAAGTAAGCAGGCATGGCCCAGACCATGGCATCCAGTGCCTTTTCCGAGGAGGTCAGCTGGTCCTCGGTGGCGCCGCTGGTAGGGAAGGTCTCGTCTATACATCCCGTCATGAACACGGAAGACGAGATGCAGGCACCCAATATAAGTTTTGCTATATTTTTCATAATCTGTAGTCTTTTTGGTTTTATATAAGGTTTAGAATGTCAGGGTGAATCCTCCCGATATGGTGCGTATGGGGGCATAGTAAGCCGAAGAGGCGCCGCCCGTGATGCTCTGGCGCGGATCGAGTCCCTGGCGTTTCGACCAAACCCATACATTGTCTGCCGACATGTAGACACGCAGCTTCTCCACGCCGAAATTGCGGCAGATGCCCGAAGGCAACGTATAGCCCACGTTGATGTTCTGCAGGCTCAGGTAAGAGGCACTGGTGAGGAAGCGGTCGGACGAGAGGTTGGTGAACTGGTCATTATACTGGAAGCGCGGAATGTCGGTATTCGGGTTCTCCGGTGTCCACGAGTTCAGCACGTCGGCATGGAAAGCATGTCCTTTGGTCACACCCATGGAAGAGGCATAGTCACTGTCCAGCACCTGTCCGCCGAGCTGGTAGGCAAAGTCAATGGAGAAATCCAGTCCTTTGTATTCCAGTGAGGTGCCGAATCCGCCATACACATCGGGCAGGGCGGTGCCGCAGAGATAGTCTGTGGCCTCGTTGCCGTCAGTGGTCACCGTGCGGCCGGTCACGTTTCCATCTTTATCTGTCACATCCACATAGTAAAGGGCCTCGCCCTGCTCGTTCACGCCGGCATACTTGGGCATGTAGAAGGTGTAGAGAGGCTCCCCTTCGCCATAGAAGTATCCGCCGCTGGTATATCCGGCCACGCCTTCGCGAACCAAGGTCTTGGTGTGCGGATCCAGATAGGTAATCTTGTTCTTGTAGTGTGTCAGGTTCAGCTTGATGTTCCAGGTCAGGTCGCGTGTCTTGATGACCTGTCCGTCCAGTTCCAGCTCCACGCCGCTGTTGCGCATGTCGCCCACGTTGTCATAGTAAGAGGTAAAGCCCATGGTAGGCGGCAGGGGGAAGACAAACAGCATGTCGCTGGTCTTGCGGTAGAAGTATTCCACCGAACCCACGAGGCGCTCTTTCCACAGCGAGAACTCCACGCCGGCATTGAAGTTGGCGTTGGTCTCCCACGTGATGTCCTTGTTACCCATGGCATCGGGCACGGCGGCAGGATTGCCGTTGGAGTTCACTATGCTATAGGTGTTGATATAGCGGTAGCTACCAATGTTGTCGTTACCTTGCGAACCGAACGAAGCTTTCACCTTCAGCTCGTCAATCCAGTCTATGTCGAACCAGTTTTCCTTGGACATCAGCCAGGCACCGCCCAACGACCAGAAGTTACCCCAACGGTGGTCCGGGTGGAAGCGCGAGGAAGCGTCGCGGCGGTAAGAACCCGAAACGAAGTACTTCTCGTCGAAGTCATAGTGCGCACGTCCGAAGTAGCCTTCGGTGTTGTAGTCTGTGGTGTACGAGCTTGACCCTACCTCAATGATAGCACCGTCCAGTTCCGCGTTGTTGGGGTCGAACATATTCGACTTGCTGCCGCTCAGTACGTAGCTTTTCGCACGGTAAGATTCATGACCAACCATCACTTCCACATTGTGGCGTCCGAAAGAACGGTTCCAGTTGAGCAGCTGCTGGAAGTTGTAGGCATGATTGCGTATATGTCCCACGCTCACCTGTCCGTTCATCTCGGCATACTGCCCGTAGTAAGGGTTGGTGGTGCTGTTCTGGCGCACCTCATCCACATACACCGTATTGGTGCTGGTAAACTTGAAGTCCTTCAGGAAACGGATTTCAGCGAAGCCCGTAGCGTTCATGGAGTTGCCCTCCAGATAGAGTTTGTCAAGTATGCTGGCCGAAAGGGCATTGCTGTCACCCAGGTAAGGACGGCGCATACCGGCGTTCTCTCCGTCACCATAGTCGTAACGGATGAATCCGTTCTGGTCATACATGGGGTTGCCCTGTCCGTCGCGTATGTACAACGGGTAGATGGGCGCCATCTGCGTCAGCGCGAACACGTTGCCCGTATCACCGGCACTGCCTTCACTGCCCAGCTGGTTGGAATCATAATGCACATACGACATATTGGCACCTATCTTCAACCACTCCTTCAACTGGTAGTCGGCTTTCAGACGGCCCATGATGCGCTCATAGTCGGAGTTATGGGCGATACCCTCATTGCTCAGATAGTTGAACGAAGCATAGAAGGTCGACTTGTCCGAACCGGCGCTGGCGGTCAGGGTGTATTCCTGGCGCAGGCCGTGTTTGTAGGCGGCGTCGCTCCAGTCGTCGGGCAACAGCAGGTATTCCTGTCCGTTGTACATCACCCGGTTGCCCAGCGTGGCGTTGGGGTTCAGTTTGCCGTTCATACCTATCATATATTGTCCGGCAGGCACGTTGTAGACATTGTAGCCCAGTCCGTAGTCATTAACAGCCGTCAAGTTGTTATTGGCCATCAGATGAGCCTGACTGGCCGACATGCCCTGTGCGTTCATGAAGTAGTTCTTCAACGCCCCGTAATATACCTCATAATATTGTGCGGGATTGGTTATGTAGTTGTAATCCTGCGTGCCCCTTGAGTTCGAGCCCCATTTGGCATCCAGTGTGACCTTAGCCTGTCCGGAAGTACCTTTCTTGGTGGTGATGATAATCACACCGTTGGCACCACGCGCACCATACAAGGCGGCCGATGCGGCATCCTTCAGCACGGTCATCGACTCGACATCCTGGTTGCTTATCATGTTCAGGTCGCCGTCATAGGGCACACCGTCCAGCACGATAAGCGGATCCTTGCCTGCGTTGATGGAGCTTATACCACGGATACGGATAGTGGGACTTTCAGCTCCCGGCTGTCCGCTGGCGTTAGTCAGCTGCACGCCCGACACCCTTCCGGTCAAGGCATTGGCTACGTTGGCTGTCTGCAGCTTGTTGATGTCTTCCGACTCCACCACGCCTGCCGAACCGGTGAAGGCCGACTTCTTGGCGGTACCATAAGCCACCACCATCACCTCGTCCAAGATCTCCGAGCTCGACTGCAGCACAATGCGCATATTGTCCTTTATCTCAACCTCTTGCTTCTCCATTCCTATATAGGAGACCACAAGTGTTTTCGCCGAACTTGGTACGTTCGAGATACTGAACTTACCGTCAATGTCGGTCACATCGCCAAGCTGATGGTCCTTCACCATCACCGACGCTCCAATCACTGGCTGCCCGTCTTCTTCCGAAATCACGACACCCGTGACCGTCCGTGTCTGGGCAGTTACTAAGCCTACCCCCATAAAAAGGCAGGCCAATAACAGCATTAATTTACCTTTCATAAATTCTCTCTTAAAGTTAAACTTTACATTAATTGTTTTCTTTACTCTAACAATCTGCAAATATATTAATAAATATGAAACCGGCAATTCTTTTTCACGAAAAACCACCTATTTCAAGCAAAGTGTTAGCATAAACCTTCGTTTTGCGTTTGAAAATACAAGATTAAATGTATTCCATACCCTTAAAATGTACCAAAACTGGCACTATGTCTTTACAAATAGGACATTTTGAGCCTGATAATTCATAATTTTTTAGCTAAAAACGTTAAAACATAGGCTGCCGTACGGGTTCGCATTCTGTCTTTTTGCTTCAATTTGTCTTTTCCTGATGATAAAACGGAGAGAATTCCGCTAAATGACGCTCCGGTTTATTTCCGAAATCTTCCGGATAAGGCTTCATTTGTCACTTCGGAACGTTGGGCTCTGCCGTTTTGCGGAAAAGATTCTCCGCAGGAATCCGAAAGGAGGAAAAAAAGAGACAAATCCGGGACGGCCCGCGCAGATGACGCCAAACAAAACACATATCATGGACAAGATTACCT
This sequence comes from uncultured Bacteroides sp., assembly GCA_949296415.1. GTDB lineage: Bacteria > Bacteroidota > Bacteroidia > Bacteroidales > Bacteroidaceae > Bacteroides. The sequence continues at coordinate 8,142 of CASFQC010000058.1, forward strand.
ACAGACTGGTGTTCAACCGGAAGAACAGGCTGAACGGCCACGGAACGGCCCTGGTGCAGGTGGAAGCCTACATGGGGCGGAAAAGAAAGTATTTCACCACTAACGTGTACCTCACTCCACGACAGTGGGACGCACGGAGAAGACTGGTAAGGAACCATCCCAACGCCGGGGCGCTGAACCGGAAGCTTTACGCCTTTATGGGCAACATGGAAAGGGCGGAGCTGGAACTGTGGCGACACGGCAGACCCGTGTCACTGGAAGCCTTGAAGGCTGAGTTGGAGAAGGGTGTGCAGACCGGTTCCTTCACCGACTTCTTCCGTGGGGAGGCTGCCGCCGAACGGCTGAAATCGGGCACCCGGCGCAACCACCTCAGCACACTGAAGCAACTGACGAAATTCAGAAAGGGACTGGCCTTCGGTGAGCTGAACGCGGCTCTGGTGCAGGAGTTCGAACAGTTCCTCCTTGCGGAAGGGTTGCACGTAAACACCGTGGCCAAGCACATGACCCACCTGAAGCGTTACGTGAACCTGGCAGAAGAAAAGGGGTTGCTGGAAAACGGGGAAAGCCTGTTCCGCCACCACAGGCTGAAGACGGTGGAAGGGCGTCACAGCTACCTCACGCCCGATGAGCTGGCTTTGCTCGAAAGGTTGTGGCTGCCGGAGGAAAAGGAACGGCTGAGGATGGTGCTCGATGCGTTCCTGTTCTGCTGCTATGCCGGACTGCGATATTCCGACTTCACCAGCCTCACACCCGACAATATTGCCACAGTGGACGGAAGGCCGTGGCTGATCTACCGGTCGGTGAAGACGGGAGTCGGCGTAAGACTGCCCCTCTACCTGCTGTTCGAGGGAAAGGCGCTGGCACTGCTGCGCAAGCATGAAAGGCACTTGGAGCACTTCTTCAGGCTGGGACACAACTCGAACGTAAACAAGGCATTGAGGCGGATAACCCGGTTGGCCGGGCTGAAGAAAGACGTGACTTTTCACACCGCCCGCCATACGAATGCCACATTATTAATATATAAAGGCGTCAACATCACTACTGTGCAGAAACTGTTGGGACACAAAAGTGTGAAGACCACCCAAGTCTATGCCCAAGTGATGGACATGACGCTACTGTCCGACCTGAAGAAAGGCGGAAAGTCCGGACACGGTACGAGAACGTTCTTGCCTGCAACCCCCGAAACGGGCACTTTTTAACGCCTGACACATTGCACGGAATTTCCGCATTCCACCGGCAAAATACGCTATACACGCCGGTCGTGCCGACAAAAAGACGCCTGTCATTGTCGAAAAAACCGGAAAAAACGGGTGCAAATGCAAACACAAGTTAAGGAAAAGTCTGCCTATAGCCCGGATTCGTTTCATCTTGTTAAAAACAGTTGCCGGAAAATCCGTTTTTTTCTTGCCGGAAAGCTTTTGCCGCCGCATTCCGCACCCGATGACTGCCGAGTGGCATTGGAATGTTCCCAAGCTGGCATTCCAATGACAGCCGGCTGTCAGTCCGTCCGCACGCCGTGCCTTGTCCGCAAGCGATGCGGTACGGAGCGTCCGGCCGTGCGGAATACACGGAAATCTGCCTCTTTTTTCCGTCCTTTTACCTAAATCTGCGGTCTAACAAAATCGCTTACCCCATTCACATAAAAGGTGTTGCGACTCCATCGTACCGAAATGCGTGCGCCTTTTCCCCTCCCATCCTCTTGCCTTGAGGAAATCTGCGGTTCTCTGTGCTAAAGACTGTTAATGTGACAAAATGATATCCACCGGCTATCGCTCCCGTCCTATGTCCCACTGCCTGTACCGGATGTGGGCTTCGGAAGAAAGTGGCAACCGGGTATCACGGCAGCACTCTGTACAGTATGCTATCGGACTGACTGGCTGTCCGTTACCGGCATATACGGGTAGCACACCGGTAGCACAATCTGCCACTTCCCCCTTCCGCAACCGTCCCTGCCCCGTGCCTCCGTCCGTCCGCATGCCGACCGTCTTTTGCGCTATACAGCTCATTTACAGCTATTTGCCCATGCATACCAAGTTCGGCGAAAACACTTGTGGTTTCCTATATAGGTATGGAGAAGCAAGAGGTTGAGATAAAGGACAATATGCGCATTGTGCTCAAAGCCAACGTTTCCGAACTGGACGAGATTGTGGTGATAGGCTACGGTTCGGGCAAGAAGCTTGGCTCGGTGGTAGGATCCATCGGTCGTGTGGACAATGAAGCCATCGAAAAATCGCCTACCGTGAACTTTACCGATGCCCTTTCCGGACAGGTATCCGGTCTGTCGGTATTGTCCAGCTCAGGTGACCCCACGGCAGCGGCATCCATCCGCCTGCGCGGTATGAGTTCTATCAGCGCCGGCACTACCCCGCTGTTCATTCTGGACGGTGCGCCCATCTCTTCGTCAGTGTTCAACACATTGAACCCTAACGACATAGAGAACGTCACCGTACTGAAAGACGCCGCCTCCACGGCTATCTACGGTTCGCGTGCCGCCAACGGCGTGGTGATTATCACCAGCAAGAAAGGCAAGCTGAACGAAAAGGCCACAGTAACCGTCCGTGCGCAAGCCGGTTTTTCCGGTCTGGTGAAAGACCAGCTGGAGATGATGAACTCCGAGCAGTACATCCGTTTCCGCGACCTGATAGGGATGCCCGTAGACCAGAGTGTAAAAGACCTGGTGGCCAACTATGGCATCAGCACCAACTGGCGTAACGAGTTCTTCGACGGCAGCGCGCCCACCTACAGCATAGATGCCAGCATTGATGGCGGCGGTGCCAACAACACTTACTTCGTGTCGGTGAACCACACGGACCAGCAGGGTATCATCGACCAGTCGGGCATACGCCGCGAAACGGTGCGCTTCAACTTTGACTCCCGCGTGAAGGACTGGCTGAAAGTAGGCCTGCAGTCTAATCTGGGTTACTCGCAGTTCGAGCAGAACAACAAAATATCCGCAGACAATGCTTTGTATTCATCCAATCCTGCCATGCTCTCGCGTATAGCGTTGCCCTATGACTCGCCCCGTTACTACACATTCAACGAGAACGGCGACATCGTTTACGGAAACCGTGCCGACTACCTGCCTTATTCTGGTACGGTGACCACGTGGTGGGTCAACAATAACCGCGACGTGCAACGCCGCATCGTCACGGCCAACCTGAACCTGTACGAGGAATTCACTCCCATCAAGGGACTGACCATCCGCGCACAGCAGGCCTTGGATGCCTACGACTACAATATATCCAACCAAGGCTTCCCCACCGCAGACGTGACCACCCCCATGACGGGTTCCACGGTGCTTTATCCCGGAGATGCCGGTTATCGTCAGGAGTCATTCAGCCGCTACTACTCGTTCACCTATACCAATACAGCGGAGTATAAGTTCAACATCAAGGACATCCACCACTTCACCGTACTGGCCGGAGAAGAATCCATCATCACGAAGACCAACGGATTCGGCGTGTCTACAAGCGGCCAGAGCGACGTACGCCAGATGCGCCTTGACCAGGGAACGTCCGTGACGTTGGACCACCTCACCCACTCGCAGATAAAGAGCGTTTTCAACTCCTACTTCTTTACGGCCAACTACGACTTTGACGAGAAGTACTACTTCACTGGCTCCTTCCGCCGCGACGGCAGCAGCAAGTTCGCGCCGGGACACCGCTGGGGAACCTTCTACTCGGTAGGCGGCATGTGGGACGCCAAGAAAGAGGCTTTCCTGGACAGTGTGGACTGGCTGAACGAACTGCAGCTGAAGGTGAGCTACGGAACGTCGGGTAACTCGTCCATTGACGACTACCTGTTCTACGGCCTGCTCGGCAGCGGCTCGAACTACAACGGCGAAGCTTCCCTAGGACTGTCGCAGGCCAGCAACTACGACCTTACGTGGGAGACCATCGCTTCGGCCAACGTGGGACTGACCTTCCGCATGTTCGACCGTCTGGGCGTGGCTCTTGACATCTACCACCGCAAGACCACCGACATGCTGATGTCCATCCCTTATTCCTATACCACCGGTTACGGTTCGGGCGCAGGCAACATCGGCGCCATGGTGAACAAAGGATTCGACCTGGACATTGACCTGAACCTGATGAAGACACGCGACTTCAACTGGAACCTGCGTGCCAACTTCAACTACAACCGTAACGAAATCACCGAACTGTTCAACGGACGCGACGAGTTCTCGCTGCCCGACTACGGACTGTGCTACAAGGTGGGCCATTCCGCAGCCGAACTGTACATGGTACGCCGTGCAGGCGTGGATCCCCGCGACGGAAAACAGGTGTGGTACGACAAGGACGGCAACCTGACCAAGGTGTACAACGAGGAACGCGACGCTGTGCTCATAGGCAAGGAACAGATAGCTCCGTGGTACGGAGGTTTCGGCACGGACCTGAGCTGGAAAGGCATCACGGTAAGCGCGGACTTCGTATGGCAGGCACAGAAATACATGATGAGCAACGAGAACTATTTCCTGGAAAACGCCAACGAAGGTGTGAGCAGAAACCAGACCACCCGCATGCTGAACGTGTGGACCACCCCCGGACAGGTGACCGACATTCCGGCCTACGGCGAGCAGATACAGTTTGACGACCATCTGGTGGAGAACGCCTCGTTCATGCGTCTGAAGAACCTCACCGTGCAGTACGCCCTTCCCTCCAGCTGGCTCCGCAAGGCCGACATCAGTGCCGCCAAGGTGTTCTTCACCGGCCGCAACCTGTGGACAGTGACCAACTATACGGGCTATGACCCCGAACCTGACACCAACATGTCACAGTTCCGCTACCCCAACACAAAACAATTCATCTTTGGTTTGGAATTAACATTTTAAGCAAGAACAGAAACAACTATGAAAAAGATATTTATAGCATTGATGATGGCCGGAGCCACCGTCGCTTCCTGCGACATGAACATGACTCCTTACGGAGCCTTGGACGACCAGACTGCCATCCAGACCCTGAACGACTGTTTCCGCTTCCGCAACGGGCTGTACACCAGCATGCGCAGCCTCTGCACAGGCGGATACATCACCTACCCGGAAGTGCAGATGGACATGTTCCAGGGAACCATAGCCAACGGCAACCGCATAGGCCCGATAGCCGAGGGCAACATCGTATCGTCCACGGGCGAGTTCGAGACCATATGGGCAAACCTCTATACCATACTCAACGCAGCCAACTACATCATTGAAAAGGCCGACGGACTGCGGACAGGCGGCACGCTGAGCGAAACCGACCTGCAGGCTCTGGCACGCTACGAGGGCGAGGCCAAGTTCGTACGTGCCTACTGTTACTACTGGCTGGCCGACCACTTCTGCCAGCCCTATTCGGAAGAGAACGCGGAGACCGACGGACTGGGCATTCCTGTAGTGACAACCTACTATCCTACCTACGACAGCAGCGTATATCCCGGACGCGGTACACAGGCTGCCACCTACAAGCAGATAGAAGACGACCTGGCCGATGCCTATACCGCATTGAGCACCTTCGAGCAGACGGACAGGTCGGCCGTAGCCCCCAATGCCATCTATTTCTCGTCCTACGCCGTGCGTGCGCTCCAAGCCCGTGTGGCCTTGCTGAAAGGCGACGACACCAACGCGCTGGCTTACGCGGAAGACGTGATAGAGTCGGGCATTTATCCGCTGGCCAAGCCGAATGCCTATGCCAGCATGTGGACGAACGACGAGGGAACCGAAGTGATATTCCGCACCTTCATGTCTTCCGTAGAATTGGGTTCCTCCACCGGAATGTCATTCCTGAACGAATCCTCCAACATGGCCGACTACGTCCCCACTTACGACGCCTTGGCTATGTATGAAGAAAACGACATCCGCTTCAATGCCTTCTTCACCGCATCCAATCTGAACATTCAAGGCACGAACCTTCAAGCCTTTACGTTCAGCAAGTATCCCGGCAACCCGACCCTGATTCCTTCCGGGGAATTGCCCAACCGCATGAACATGGCCAAACCGTTCCGCACCAGCGAACTTTATCTCATTGCGGCCGAGGCAGCCTACAATCTGGGACAGACATCCGTAGCCAACGGTTACATCAATGACCTGCGTGAACAGCGCATCAGCGGCTACGAACGCCAAGACTTGGCAGGCAGTGCATTGCTTGACTTGATCCATCAGGAGCGTACCCGCGAGCTTATCGGCGAAGGATTCCGCATCAGCGACCTGCGTCGCTGGGGCGAAGGATTCCAGCGCAACCCCAGCCATCCGGAACAGCCCGCCTTGGAACCTCTGCTACGCGCGGCCGGTGCCAGCCTGTCCTATCCGGCAGGCGACCACCGCTTTGTATGGCCCATACCGTCTGCCGAGTTGGAAAGCAACCCACAGATGGCAGGCCAGCAGAATCCGGGCTATTAATAATAATGTAGGACTAACCTAAGAACAACAGAAGATATGAAATACATCAAGTTTTTATTGACCCTGCTGCTGCCGGCCACAATGCTGGTGGCATGCGACGATGACGAGAACATCAACGGGGGAAACGCAACCGTAGGTTTCGAAAGTGCGGAAATCACGGTGAAGGAAACCGCCTCCACCCTGAACGTCCCCATCGTGGTAAGCGGAGACCATAACGGACTGATTACCCTAAACGTGGAAGTGACCGATGCGAACGGCACGCAAGTGGAAACGGACAAAACCATACTGCTCACTTCGGGCGACCTGCGTATGCCCGCAGACGTCAACACGGTGAATGCCGAACTTTACCTCGCGCTGAACACCAATACCGAAGACCCGAACCGTTCGTTCACATTGCGCATCACATCGGCCCAAGGAGCTCAAGTAAGCACGGCCACGTGTAAGGTAAACATAGAGGAAGTGGTCGATGCCTACGACAAGCTGCTGGGTGAATGGACCATGGTAACTCCAGAAGGCAACTTTGCCGCCACGCTGAGCGAGAATGTGGCCGGACAAAGCTATACGCTTGAAACGAACTATATGGGAGCTATTCCTATCACCGCCACAGTGCAATATTCGGCCACAACAGGCTTACAATTGGTATGCGGGCAGACGGTGGCCAATTACCAAGGCACAGACCTGAGTTTCTTCGTGTTCGACGGAGAATATATCTATAATGGCAATCTGGGTGCCATGTGGAACGACACCTATGATTCCATTGAGTTTGAAACCGGCGTACTGCTGGGCTTCGATGCAGGCGGAGGACAGGTAAGTTATCTGTTTGCCTGGCCTACATTCAGCATGACCAGATAGGGCAAAGGCAAGCCTGAGAGATAAAAATATCCCCGCGCGTTGTCACGGCAGACGTTGTGCAACGGGCGGGGATTCTTGTTTCTTTTCCATTCATGGGAAATGTCATTCCATCCTCTTCAGCCAAAGCTCAAAGAACTTGTCGTACACGCTGTAGGTACCCAGCTCGTAAGTGATGAAGTCCTTCTCCAGCAGTCCTTTTACGGCTCCCTGTACCGAGCTGGCGGTCAGCTTGTAGGTCTTCAGGAACCTTGACGAGGTGATTCCCGTGGCCCGGCCTTCCTTGCAGATGGCCATGAGCACTTCCTTCTGCTTGGGAGGAAGCTGGAACAGGAGGGATGAATAGGCAAAGTCCAGTTGTGAAAGGATGCTGTCCACCGCCGTGTCCACCTTGTCCGCCGTGCAGGTCTCGCCTGCCGATGTCATGGCATACAACGTGTTGGCCACGAACTGCACATACCAGGTCACTCCGCCGAAGCGGCTGTAGGTCTCACGGACGGCCTCGTCGGTTATGTGGCGTCCGCCCTCTTCAAAATGACGGTGTATGAAGGCCCCGTAGACTTCCGGCGCGATGGGCTTCAGATCCATCATGGCCGTACTCTGGTAGAACGGGCGGGAAGGGCTGGCGAATATCTCACTCATCATGCGGCGTTGCGAGCCGGCATAGACAAAGGTGGCGTTGGCGCAATGCTGTATGTGCGTGCGGAGCAGTGCCTCCACATTGTTCTCCGGATAACGCGTTATGGCCTGGAACTCGTCTATGCCTACAATACAAGGTTTCCCGGCATGAGACAGATAGTGGAATATCTCGTCCAGCGTGACGGAAGGGGTTCTGATGTCGCCCATCTCTATGTTCCACGCCGGATTGCCCGAAAAGTCGAACGAAATTCCGGCCCGTAGCGAGGAAAGACATCCCACAAACACCTCCCACACTTTCCTGCCTTTGGGCTTCAGCCCGTTCAATATGCCCTTTCCCAGTTCGAACACAAATTCCTGCAGGTTCTTGGTGGCATATATGTCCACCAGAAACGTATAGTAACTGCCAGTAACTTGTGGCTGCCGGAAGCAATGCGCCATCAGCCCCGTCTTGCCCAGACGCCGGGGAGAAATCAGTGCCACATTGATGCCGTTGGTAAGGTAATCCGTCAGCATGCTTGTCTCGGTTGTCCTGTCGCAGAAATATTCGGGCGACACATATCCCCGTGTGATAAAAGGATTCATTCTTGCCATCTTCTTCTCGTTTTCCGCAAAGATAATTATAATCTTATTATAAAAGCAAGGTTCATACCCAATTCTCACTTCCGGGAACAACTTTATTCTTACATATTCCCGCCATTTCCCCCATCTGTCCCTCCGTCGTCCGTACCTTGTTCCGGCCTCTCCCCGGACCGCACCGTAGCCTATTCTCCACGTATGCTCCGTCTGAAGGTATCGTTACGGTATCCCGTTTTTCTTCCCCTGCCGGATGTATCCTTT
>CASFQC010000059.1 GCA_949296415.1 uncultured Bacteroides sp.
CACAGAAAAAGGCCAATAATAATGGCATATAAAGTGATTATACTCTATCAACTTTATATGCCAGCTTACTTTTTAGGGACATTTACTGAATATCCCTTTCTATTGCCGAATTCCCTGTCTGTCAGCGGGCAAACAGTTTCTCTATGTCTTCTTCCTTGATTGTAGCAAGAATGGTCTGGCCATCTGGCGTATAATTGGGCACCGGACAAGCGAAGAGCGTGTCAACCAGATTCACCATCTCATCATTATTCAACACCTGACCATACACAATGGCAGCCGTCTTGGCCAAGGACAATGCCATATGCGACAAGACTTCCTCCTTCACATCACTGCCTTTCTCCATAGCCGTATGAACCATATTCCGCACAAGCTCCACAGGACTGAGCCCTTCTATTCCCTCGGGCACTCCATTGATGGCATAACTTCCGCCACCCAATGAAGAAAGGTCGAACCCTACAGCCTGAATCTCGTCCATTATACTGTCAAGCATGGCAGCCTCTGAAGCCGGAAGCTGAAGCATCTCAGGAAAGAGCAACCCTTGCGACACACTTTTCTTCTGGCTTATCTGCGCCATATAACGGTCGTACAGTATCCTCACGTGAGCACGATGCTGGTCAATGAGCATCAGTCCCGACTTGACAGACGTGAGAATGAAACGTCCCTTAAATTGCAGGTGTTGCGCTGTCTTCATCACCGGTGCCGACTGTCCGGACAGACAGTCTGAAGCGCCTGTCCCAAAAGAAGAAGGTTGGGACACAAACATATCTTCCTCATCGGACAAAGGTTCCTCTTCGGGAACATTAATCTTACTGGACCGTTCCATACCGGAATAAAGAACTTCCCAGTCATCTTTCGGACGGTTATAGCGCTCACCTCCAAAAGACACCGCTGAAGATGCTGCGGACTTGAACGGATCAAAATCTTCATTATAATGCACAGCCGGAGCCTGTTCTGTGCCTTCCGTATAACTGAATGTCGGAATATCGGGCATGCCTTCCGTATCAAAGTCAAGAGTCGGAATGGCACTGAACCTGCCCAACGATTCTTTCACAGCAGCCGAAAGTATTTGCCATATGGCCTGCTCATTCTCAAACTTAATCTCAGTCTTTGTAGGATGGATATTGACATCTATATTGGCAGGATCCACCTCAAAATAAATAAAGTAAGACACCTGTTCACCAGCCGGAATGAGACGTTCAAACGCTTCCATCACCGCCTTGTGGAAATAAGGATGACGCATATAACGTCCGTTGACAAAAAAATACTGGTGTGCCCCTTTCTTACGTGCAGTCTCCGGTTTGGCCACAAATCCCGAAATCCTGACCAGTGTAGTGTCTGCCTCCAGTGACAGCAACTGCTGGTTCAGTTTTTTGCCAAACACCGACATAATGCGCTGACGCAAAGGTGCTACCGGCAAATTGAACAGTTCCGCATCATTGCTGTAAAGATAAAAGGCCACGTCCGGGTTCACCAACGCGATGCGTTCGAACTCGGCCAATATATTGCTCATCTCGGTAGAATTGGACTTAAGGAACTTACGCCGTGCCGGTACGTTGAAGAAGAGATTCTTAACTGAAAAATTACTTCCGGCCGAACAGGATATCACTTCCTGACTCTCTACTTTAGAACCGGAAATGATGATATGCGTACCCAACTCCTCGTCTTTTGTCCGGGTCTTGAGTTCCACTTCGGCCACAGCAGCAATGGAAGCCAACGCTTCGCCACGGAAACCCATGGTATGCAGGGCAAACAGGTCGCTGGCCTGACGTATTTTGGAAGTGGCATGCCGTTCAAAGGCCATACGGGCATCGGTCTCCGACATGCCTTTACCATCGTCAATCACCTGAATGCATGTTTTCCCGGCATCGGTCACCAGAACATGAATCTCGCATGCTCCGGCATCTACCGCATTTTCCATAAGTTCTTTCACTACGGACGCCGGACGCTGAATCACCTCACCGGCAGCTATCTGATTGGCCACCGAGTCGGGCAACAAATGAATAATATCACTCATAGGCAGAGTATTATGCGGTTATATGTTCGTCTTTAGAGCCTGTCTAATTTTTCCTTTTTCAATTTTTTATTCAGTCTGTTTTGAGCCTTTCCCCCGTTCCCCTTCGTCACGTAGCCCGCTACACGCCTCATGACAACGGGAAAATATTCTCGGAAAAACATCCCCAAACGGTACTGAGCAGAATTTAAACAGGCGCTTATTTTCTGACACGCTTTATATTCATGTCGCGCGGAGAAGTCGAAGGCATCTGCCTGTCGCTCTTCTGTAAAGTCTGTCCCGCTTTCTTCCCCCTCCATTCGAATATATCTTCTTTATTCCTTGGCCTGACATAATCGAACCAGACGAAAGAAGGCAGTTTATATTTATCCGGCGGTATCTGATCCATAGGATACAGAATGCCACTTCCGCCCTGATCAAGAAAGGCACCTTTGTCCATTTTCCGATCCTTCAAAAACATCCGCAGGAAACTACCTTCCGATGAATTCAAGCCGATAAGCGTGCTGTCCGTCTCCTCCACCGGATAGAAGATGACGTACACGTTGGAATTCACATCTACCTGACGCATTTCCCCGTCAACAAAGAAAGCCTTCATCTCTTTGCCCGACACTTGATTATAATGTATCGAGTCTTTCTGTTCCACGGCCAGCGCCTGATTGATGATATGTGCCCAGTCAATGGTACTGTCATTAACGTATATCTTTATTTCTTCACCCAAAAGCTGCTGGGAGCCATACCATAGGATAGGATCTATATACATGGTCACACACGAGTCTTTTGAGTTATAGACCAAGGAGTCGCATACCGCTTGCACATCAGTACGATAAGCACGTACTTTGTGATAGGCTCTCATCTCACGGTATACGGAATCGGTGTTCAGATTAAATGTAAGCATACGCAAGGTATCAGCATGCATGAACAGGCTGTCACCTTGGGAATAGTCTATGGCAACCGCCCGTTTTGTAGCCACAGCATTCTGGGTAAGTTCATTATAAAAACAATAATCGCCGGTAAGCATATTACGGTTTATCGAGTCATTCATCCGCACATTGTCGAAAGCCTCTCCATATCCCATCTTGCGATCATAGAACAAACTGTCTCCCACAAGCTTCTTTCCATTATTGGTCAGTACCGAACGATCCAGCAGTTCAGCCTGTTCCGTATTGGTATTGTATATGCCACGTTCGGAATAGATGTGATTCTCATCGCTCACAATATCCGATGGTCCCAATATAGTGGCTATTTTCGTCAGCGTACTGTATTTCAGCGTATCCGATGTCAATACGAACTTCGGATTGGTCAATACGACATCATGGTTGAAAACAGCCAATTTGGTTGCCGGACTGTATTCGCCCCATACGGATGTCAGCACATTCTGTTCATCGGTCAGCTTTCCGCCTTCAAAATAATAGCCCAAATTATACAGGCGGTCGTAATTCAGGCTGTCCGTAACGAGTTCGGTGTTATGGTTTATCATACGCACATGTTCCCTCAGCATGGCCAACTGCGACATGCCGTCATAGTACAGGTAATCACCATAAATGAACAGGGTGTCACCCTGCTCCATGCGTACATTGCCAAAAGCTTCAACAGAATTGATTTTCTCGAAAATCAGCGCACTGTCACAATACATGTACATGCTGTCATGCCTGAGTTTGACCGAGCCTACCAATACCTGAACATCAGGACGTTGTTTCTCGTCGGCTTGCGCCTCGTCAGCATAAAGCAAATCCACACGTGTTTTTTTCTGTTCCGGTCTCTGATCCTGGAGAGGATCCTCCATTCTGTCACCCGCGCTCATCAGACTGAAACCAAACAGGCACAGGATACTTGCCAACAGACATCTATGCCTGAAAAGAATGCCTTTTCCGGTATCTTTCATACTTATTCTTTAATCCAGCCTGGATATTTGAACTCACAACCCTGTTTCCATTTATCGTTAATACGGACGTAAGTATGCTTTTGCTTTTCCCTTATCCATTTGTCCAGGACTTCTTCTTCCTTATGTTTCACCACTATACTTTTCAGGTTCTGATAGTCATCTGCTACGGTAGCCTTATGTCCGTTTATGCGGCTTTTCAATTTCACAATGACACATTCTTCCTTGCCTGTGTTCTGTGGAATCATGGTGAAAGCTTGCGATATTTCTCCTACCTCCATATTATCCACCACCTTAGCTATTTCAGGCGGAAGTTCCTGCATTTCAAAACGGGAAGTATTATTGTACGGATTGGGCAACAGGCCGTAATTATTACGTGTATCCTTGTCTTGCGACAGATGCAAGGCTGCGTTTTCGAACGTAAACTTCTGATTACGGATATTGTCGGCAATGGAGTCCAACCTGTCACACGCCGCCTGTAATGAGGTTTCCGGGATATGGGGTTTGAGCAATATGTGACGTACTTTGATGCGTTCCCCCCGCTTTTCTACCAACTGGATGATGTGGAAGCCGAACTCCGACTCTACTATTTTTGACACCTTGTCCGGAGTCTGCAAATTGAACGCCACGTTGGCAAAAGCCGGATCCAGCTCACCCTTTCCCATGAAACGAGACATCTCACCGCCGTTTATGGCCGTACCCTTGTCTTCAGAATAGAGGCGGGCCAGCATGGTAAAACTTTCTCCGTTATTGACACGTTCCGTATATTCACGCAGACGGCGTTTCACATCCTCAATCTCTTCTTGTGGCACCTTAGGCTGTTGGGTTATGATTTGCACCTCCACCTGAGTGGGAATATAAGGCACACTGTCAGGTGGAAGATTCTGGAAATACCGGCGCACCTCGGCAGGAGTCACTTTCACCTCACCAACCAGTTGCTGCTGCATTTTCTGCACAGTGAGTCCTTCACGTGCATTTTCGCGTAATGTCTCGCGGATCTGGCTTGAGGTCTTATTGAAGTACTCTTCCATCTTCTCACGCGAACCGATGTTATTTATATACATATTGGTCAGCATGTCCACCCGTTGCAGAACCTCGCTTTCCGTAACCTCTATACTGTCCAGTTCGGCCTGATGAAGAAACAGTTTCTGGACAGCTATCTCTTCCGGAATCACGCAATATGGATCACCATCGAACCGTCGCCCTTCATAAAGAGCGCTCAGGCGTGCCTCCTCTATCTCTGATTTCCATATGGCTTCATCGCCTACGACCCACGCTACCTCATCAATCACATTGTTCTGCTGGTCCTGCGCACAGACAGTACAACCTGATACCAAGGCCAAGACCAGGCAAACTACATTTTTAATATTATCAAACCTTCTCATTCTTTTTGTTTATACAAATAATAGTTAATTCTATGCTTTCTCAATGCCTGACGATAAAGATCGTCCTTCACCTCATCCATGAACTTCACTTGCCGCATATTCAGCAACATCTCTTTTACCCTGGAACGGGCAACCTCATAAGGTTCCTGTTCTCCTACAGAAAGATAATCGGTGATGTTCAAGAAATAATAAAATGCAGTATCCTTCACTTCCACATGTTTCTGCTTCACCATACCAGCCTCGCTCTGTTCCATAGGCTGCGGCATCATGCCAAACACATCGGCTGCAGGTTTCCATTCATCGTAGAAGTATTCATATCTCACGGCATTCTGCAGGCTGTATTTTTCCAGCTTCTCCACAGCACTCTGTTCACCGCTTCTGTACCACCGGCGCACCTCACTGACTCCGGGAGCCGTAAGCGGGACTTTTATGAACAATCCTTTTATAAGGGGACGCTCTACCTTAAAGGCATCACGGTTACGACTGTAGTAATCCGACAACTCGTCTTCGGACACATCCTCCGCAAATCGCTGTTGTAGCAGTTCCTGCTGGTACTTATGCATAATGAGGGATTTCCTATAGTTTTCCACCAGTTTGTCCACCTCTTCTGTCCCATCCACATTGTCTTTTGCCTTTTCATAGAGGAGCACATCTTCCAACCAGTTGCGTACATAACGATCAACAAAATGGGTACTGTCTTCAGACGAAAGTCCCACCGGTAACATGGATTCCACTTCGTCCGCATAAAGATACTGGTCTCCAATGCCTATCAACGCCCCATGTCCGGCCATATCGTGCTTGTCTGCACACGACACACATAGGAAAAAAGCCACCAATAACACGTTGAATGTACGCATCGCACTCCTTATCTTTTTCAATTGACTGACGAAGATACAGCATTAATCGGTTGCTTCATTGCTTATTAACGGTTTTTAAAACCTCTTGGTTTATTTCAACCATGTCCAATAAGTGCATTTCAGACAGAAATTTTCTGTGACGTTCCTCCCGGCACCCTTTCTCCACAAGGGCACGGACTTCCTGATAATGTTCCGGCCCATCAATCTTCCGACCAAGGAAAGCCACCGTACGGAAACCTTCCAACGGTTCCGCATCAGCGCAGCCAAACACCTTGTCGTCAACAAAAATATTGTCTCCGGGCTTGAACGTTCCCTGTTCTGCCACTATCTGCTGCCTGCCATCGGAATTGAAAACCAACCGGACAGCATCGGCCCATTCATCCTGGGGCAACGTTTTGAGAAAACGCTTCACATGCCTTGCCTTCCGTTTATTCGGACAATGTAATACCATACCTCTGAAACGGGGTGTATCCCATGCATAGAGAGCTTTATGCCTGTCGAAATAAGCGGCCATCTCGGCTTCCTCTAACGGACCGTACAGACTGTCTTCATAGGACAGCGCGGCCTGAGCCAGCACACTATCACGGTACGACTGCAAACCGGACCTAAAACCGGGATAATCCTGCTCAAGTGAATCATCCGCACAGTCAAGTACCGATTTGGTAATAAAATCCTCTAACTGCTGCCGTACCCCATAAGAATGGGACTTGGCAAATATGCTGAACAAGGCACCGTCGTACACCCGTCCGTCCAACGTAAACAAAGGCTGCGTGGTATGTCCCAACATCAGCAACTCACCCATTCCTTTCTTATCGGGAAGATAGTGGAACCTGCGTTTCAACTGCTCCACCTTTTTCTCTACCACAGAGCCTGCCCCATGTTTTCCATTCAGCACATAGTCTTCCATCACCGTCTTGACCTGTCTGAAAGAAGGGAAACCTTCTCTTCCAAGCACTTTGACTATATGAATGCCTTGAGGTGTGAAAAAGGGGTAAGACAGACTGCCCGGTTTCAATCGGAACACCGTATCCTCAAACTCCACAGGCATCTGCAAGCGGCTTACCCAAAGAGAATCGGACACAGCCCCACAGGCACGGGCACAGTCGTCAAACGACGCTCCCCGCTCCAACGCACCATACACTGAGTCCATACGTTCCTCTACCCGATGGAGAGCACCCGACGTGATATTCTGCGGCAGGCGTAGGAACAGATGCCTCACCCGTACCCGTCCGGCCTCATGCGTTCTCTCCAGCATGTCATAACGTGCACGGGATGCCCGTTCCACCGCTGCCTCATCTGTCAGCAGCGGGCGGGAAAGCTGTGCACGCTGCCAGGCCAACTGTCCGCGCAGGGCATCTGTCGTATCCAGTCCCAGTCTTACGGCAACGTCAGCCATCAGAAGGCGCAAGGCATACTGACGGGCAATGGCCTGCAAGGCCGATGTGTCGGAACAGGCCTCCAGCTTTCCGTTACGCTCCAGGTAAGAAACGAACTCTTCTTTCGGCACATCACGCCCCGCCACACACATCAGCGTCTGCCCATTCTGGCCACGGACCGGCAACGCAGCGGTACACAACAGAAAAAGCAGAATGCCCGAAAAGCAGGCAAGGCTTTTCGGGCATAATCCGGCATATATACTGTCTGTTTTACGCATATGTCATTCAGGACGGCTATAGTTAGGAGCCTCACTGGTGATGGACACATCGTGCGGATGGCTCTCAAGCACACCAGCATTGGTGATGCGGGTGAACTTGGCGCCGTGCAGTTCCTCTATGTCGTGGGCGCCACAGTAACCCATGCCTGCACGCAATCCGCCTACCAACTGATAGACCACTTCGTAGAGTGTACCTTTATAGGGCACACGGGCCGATATGCCTTCGGGTACCAGTTTCTTGGCATCAGTGACATTGTTCTGGAAATAGCGGTCCTTGGAACCGTTCTCCATAGCTTCCAGCGACCCCATGCCACGATAGGACTTGAACTTACGTCCGTTGAAGATGATGGTGTCACCGGGTGACTCTTCCGTACCGGCCACCAAGGAGCCTATCATCACACAATATCCTCCGGCAGCCAAAGCCTTTACCACATCGCCCGAATAACGCAATCCGCCATCGGCGATAAGAGGCACTCCCGTACCTTTCAAAGCTTTTGCCACATCATAGACAGCCGACAGTTGCGGAACACCCACACCGGCCACTACACGGGTAGTGCATATGGAGCCCGGGCCTATGCCCACCTTAACCGCATCGGCACCAGCCTCAACCAGCATTCTGGCAGCCTCTCCAGTAGCCACATTGCCTACCACAATATCTATTCCCGGGAAATGAGCTTTGGCTTCCTTGAGTTTGTTTATCACATTCTTGGAATGGCCGTGGGCGGTATCTATCACGATGGCGTCGGCTCCGGCCTCTACCAGCGCACGCATGCGTTCCAGCGTGTCCGCCGTAACGCCCACACCGGCAGCCACACGCAAGCGGCCTTTGTCGTCCTTGCAGGCCATAGGTTTGTCCTTGGCCTTTGTTATATCTTTATAAGTAATCAGCCCCACCAGCTTGTTGTCCTTATCCACTACCGGAAGTTTCTCTATCTTATGTTCCTGCAGAATCTGCGCGGCAGCCTCCAGGTCGGTAGTTTGGTTAGTGGTAACGATGTTGTCTTTGGTCATCACTTCGTCTATATGCTTGCTGTGGTCTTTCTCAAAGCGCAGATCACGGTTAGTGACAATGCCCACCAGATATCCCTCATCATCCACCACGGGAATGCCTCCAATCTTATATTCAGCCATCAGGTTGAGAGCGTCGCCTACCGACGAGCCCCGCTTGATTGTAACAGGATCATAAATCATGCCGTTCTCCGCACGCTTCACAATGGCTACCTGACGGGCCTGCTCCTCTATGGACATATTCTTATGTATGACGCCTATGCCACCCTCACGTGCTATGGCAATGGCCATCTTGGCCTCTGTCACCGTATCCATGGCAGCGGTAACAAAAGGAATCTTCAGCTCAATGTTCCGTGAAAACTTAGTCGTCAGATTGACGGCATTAGGAAGGACTTCGGAATAAGCGGGAATCAGCAGAACGTCATCAAACGTCAACCCGTCCATTACAATTTTATCAGCAATAAAAGACATAAAACGTAGTTTAAGAATTTATTGCGTGCAAATATACGGCTTTTTTCCGTTTCCTGATAGGAAAAACAGGAGAAAAAAAGTGAAAGAGCCGTGCAACCCGTCCCCTCTCTCAAAACACATACCTTCCGGCTGAAGGACTCCGTACGGAACTACGTCAACGGCCCAATAAGGCTTGTTCGGCTGCCAGCATTCTGGAAAAGTTGAACCCTTCCGTCACTTGTCGCATCAGGCGGGTTATTTCGGCATTACACAGGTTGCCTATACTTCCTTCGTGCGTGTGGCGCACTTCTTTCACCGGCACAAAACGACCAGCTTCAATATCCAGACCGACCTTCTTATAGGCATCACGGAAAGGTATTCCTTCAAGGACCAGACGGTTCACCTCCTCCACACTGAACATAAGGTCATAACGGCTGTCTTCCAGGATATGCTCATTCACCTGCATCTTGTCTACAATGTAAGAAGCCATGAACAGGCAATCCTTCAGCTCCTGGAAGGCCGGCAAGAATACCTCCTTTATTATCTGGTAATCTCTAAAATAGCCGGAAGGCAAATTGTTGGTTATGAGTATTATCTGTTGCGGAAGGGATTGCAGCTTATTGCATTTGGCACGCGTCAGCTCAAACACATCAGGGTTCTTTTTATGGGGCATGATGCTGGATCCGGTAGTGCACTCATCGGGCAGTTTCACAAATCCGAAGTTCTGACTGTTGAACATACATGCATCGTAAGCCATCTTCGAGAGGGTGGCCGCTATGCCAGCCAAGGCAAAAGCCACATTACGTTCCATCTTCCCGCGACCCATTTGGGCATATACCACATTATAGTCCATAGAGTCAAAGCCCAGCAATTCAGTGGTCATAGTACGGTCCAGCGGGAACGAGGATCCGTAACCGGCAGCCGAGCCCAGAGGATTACGGTTACACATCTTATAGGCAGCCTGTAACATCAGCATGTCGTCAACCAGACTTTCCGCATATGCTCCGAACCACAGGCCAAACGAAGAAGGCATGGCTACCTGCAGATGAGTGTATCCGGGCATCAGCACATTCCGGTAACGCTCGCTCTGTCTCATCAGGATATGGAACAGCTGTTCCGTGTCGTCAGCTATTTCCTTTATCTGCGCACGGGTGAAAAGTTTCAGGTCGACCAATACCTGATCGTTCCGTGAGCGTCCGCTATGGATTTTCTTGCCCACATCGCCCAACCGGCGTGTAAGCATAAGTTCCACCTGCGAGTGCACGTCTTCCACTCCTTCTTCTATGACGAATCCGCCACGCTCTGCCGTAGCGTAAATCTGCCTCAATGCCTCCATCAGGCAAGACAGCTCGTCGGCAGTCAGCAATCCGATGCTTTCCAGCATGGTGATATGTGCCATAGAGCCTAAGATGTCATACTTTGCCAGATAAAGATCCATTTCGCGGTCACGTCCTACAGTGAACCGTTCTATCTCCTTGTTGACATGAACTGATTTTTCCCAAAGTTTTTGTGCCATATTCTTCCATCGGGCGGAGTCAAGCTCCAGTATTTACTGTTTGTATTCAGATAAGGACATACTCTTTTTCAGAGCCTGCATAAAAAACAGACTGAATGAAAATCCCCAAAAGGAGAATTCAAACAGCTTCTAAGACTCTTCATTCAGCATAATGTATGGCAGCCAGCACGTCGGCCATCCGTTCCAATCCTTCCTGCAAAGGTTTCTGAACCATTGCTTTCATAAAAGGATTGATTTCCATGCCAATGGTCAGCCTTATCTTGCAGGCCTCCTCACCGGCAGGCACTATCTGTATCCACAGATTGAAGGGCAAGGGCGAGGTCGTAGTACCGAATTTCACACACTTGTCAGGGTCTTTCTCCACTATTTTCAAAGTGATTTGCCCCACCGGAGCCACCTCTATGCTGACAGATTCGGAATCGAAGCTCAAGTTCTTCACTTTATCTTCCGGCAGGCGGTCCTTCACTTTTTCAAGGTTACTCAAGTCGGAAAGTTTTTCATATACGGCACGCTGCGGTGCCTGAATCTGCTTGACGCTACTTTCGAATTTTACCATAATATTATAAAGTAGTGAGAATAAATATTGTCTGGGGAGGGGTAAGTTTCCTAAAGGGGTATGCGTATCCTTTAAGAAAAGAAAATAAGAAAGACACAGATACAACAAAAAGAGAGAATGCTTTCCGAGGCCAGCAGCCCTACCGGACAAGCACACACTCTCTATGTTCTGTCTCTTTTATCGGAATCGGATTTTAAACCAATGAGGAGTGTCATTTGTCCACTTCCCAATGAGCGGGATCCCTGCGCCATTCGTTCAGCGTCTCAATCTCGCTTTCCTGGATGTAGTTGGTACGCAGAGCCACTTCCATTACGGCTTCATAATTGGTCAGTGTCACCAAAGGCACTTTCGCATCCTTGAACGCTTTTTCCGCCACAGGGAAACCGTAGGTATAGGCAGCTACCATACCGATGACCTCGCAACCATCGCGGCGTATGGCATCGACAGCTTTCAGGCTGCTGCCTCCTGTAGAGATAAGGTCTTCCACCACGACCACTTTCATGCCGGGCCTCAATTCGCCCTCAATCAGGTTTTCCAAACCATGGTCTTTCGGTGTGGAACGGACGTAAACAAATGGCAGATTCAGCGCATCGGCCACCAGCGCACCTTGCGGTATGGCACCTGTAGCCACTCCTGCAATGGCGTCGACTTGCGGAAAGCGTTCCAATATCAGCCGCGTAATCTCTATCTTCACAAAACTGCGCAAGGAAGGGTAAGACAGCGTTTTGCGATTGTCGCAATAAAAAGGAGATTTCCAACCCGAAGCCCATGTGAACGGGTTAGCCGTTTGTATCTTGATTGCCTTTATCTTCAGCAATTTTTCAGCAAACAATCTTTCCAAAGTCTTCATAGCTTTTTCTTCAGTTATTATATAAAACAGTGCAAAAGTAAAGAATTGGAGTGAGAAAAGAAAGCGGGAACGCGATATTTTTTTGCGGATACCAGAAGGCTCCCCGCTTCCACAACACACCGGATGTCATCGTTCCGGCCTCTTCTCCAATCTCAGAATCTTGTTTTTGAATGGGATAGGATAAGCGTTCAGCCATATTTCCGGCTGTATGTCCTGGCCAGCGATGACCCCTTTGCCTGTCTCGTCGCCGGGACGGTCTGTATTGCGATAATTCATGTTGCGGTTCAAGGCCAACACATATGCCTCAATCTTCTTTCCTTCCATGTCACTGGTCAGAGGCAGATAATAGGTATAGTTGCGGTCGCGCACGGCACTCTTGTATTCCCAAGTGTTCGAGGTGAAAGACGGGGCACGGTCGGGACAACCCACATATTGTCCGTCAATCCTGAATGCGCCCCAAGCTCCTTCCTCTCCGTGGTATCCGTTGACAGCCACACACAGGCAGGCTCCGTCGGGAATCCGGTCCAGCACCAATTCGCTTTTCCAGGCTTTCCGGGTCATGCAGGTGGAGCTGCCATAGGCACGGAACAGGTTGGACGCGCGCCACCGGCTGCGGTCCACCTTCTTGCCATCCTTGTATCCGGTGACTTCTGCCAGACGGAGAGGACAGGGCGAGAAACGCACATACCTTATGCTGTCTGCGCCCTCCAGACCGACCGTCATACGGACTCCTGCCGTAAACACGACACGCTTCCAGTCTTTCAGATTGGAGGAGACGTAAGCCTCTACCCCTTCAAAGGATTTCAAGGGAGAGAGGGAATACTCGTCAAACGACTCTATGACCAGGCTGTCCAACTCCAGGCATCCGCCCATGTCCAGATGGAAGCCCGACTCACCGAAAGGCCGTATGTCACCCCAACGCATCGCTATGGAGAAGCCGGTGGAAGGGTCGCCGTCAAACAGGTTACGGTCCCATATCTCGCGTCCGACGAACAGTTCCTGATTAAAGAAGGCGTCGCGGGCGGCTTTCACCTGAGGGACGGTAGTAGGTCCCGAACGTTCCAGGGAACGCACTTCCAGCGCGTTGTTGTCGGCAGCAAAGCATGTGGCGTAATACAGGGCCTCGGCATCGGAAGGCACATCACAGACCTCCATGTCGGCCAGTTTACGGTAAGGTGGAAGTTCCAGCCTGTCGCCCCCGAAGTGCAGCCTTACCGCATGTCCAGACAGCAGCTTACGGCTGGTTTCTCCATCAATCCATGCCGACTTGAAGCTGTCTTTGCTCTGTTCCAGCCTCACCTCATAAGTTTCCCCCGGCTTGCCCAGCAGCCTCACCTCGGCCACATTGCCCGCACGGTCGTTGATTATCTGATAGGGTATCCCGCTCAACGCCACCCGATCCTTTTCGGGAGCGGTGGTCAGTTTCACCAGCGCCACCCTGAAAGGCAGCACCTCCACTTCCAGTTCCGATCCATACCTGTGAACGCCCATATCATATATATAAGGATGATAAAGCCGTGCCCTCACGTTCTTCCCGCTTTCGACCAATCCTATCTCCCCGTCCAGCCTGAGGCGGAAGGTCTTGGTTTTCCAGGAAAGGTTGCGCAAGGTAACGAACTGCGTCTTCCCGTCGCCCCTTGCCACAGCCCCTTCGCCGTATCGGTCGGCGGGAAGCAGCAAGCCTCTGACCAGCAGGTCACGGTAGTCGCGGTGCAGGTTGAATATATAGGCCAGTGTGGGATACTCGTCATCAGAGAGCAGCCAGGGATTGGCGTATATTTGCGGAGCCAGCAGCAGCCCACGGTTGAAGGCCTGCAGCACCAGGTCATCCTCCCAGTAATCCAGACAGGAGGAGAGGCACACGCCGTGGTCTTCCGTCAGGCGGGTAAGCCCGTCAGGAGCTTTTCTGGCCAAGGCTCGCGCGCGGTGATGGGGAGCGGTCACATCGTTAGCCATATGCACGTCTATGTAGGTCTCTTCCCCACCCATGAGGTATGTGGTGGAATATTTTGTAGCCGGACCGAGTTGCAGGCGGTGATTCAGCAAGATGAATCCTGGGTCAATTTTCCGTATGTCCTGCATCATGCGTTCAAAGTAGCCGTACTTTTCGGGACGAAGCTGCCCGCATACAGCATCCATTTTGAACAGTCCGAATCCGTATTTCCCGACCAGTCCGGTCATCATGTTAATGCGTTCTTCGGCCTGTTCCGGCGTGTCGCCGAATCCGTCGGGACCGCACCACACGCCAAAACGCATGTCCATGGAGGCGGCTCTCCGGCTCAGGGCATCCAGCCCGCCGGGGAACTGTTCTTTAAAGCGTGCCGAGCGGGTACTGCCGTAACTTTTCGCTCCGTCCAGCATGCCGGCATCAAAAGCGTAGATATCCAGCCGCATGCCGTAGCGGTCGTGCAGCCATTGGAAGAAATCCAGATTTATCTGGGTCTGCTCTTCTGTGGGGCCTTCATTGGTGTTGTTTATCCACGAGAAATATTCGGAACGCGATGGTGTGTCCTCGCCGGCTCCTCCGTCCGGCAGTGTCTGCCCCGTCAGGGGAATAAGAGGCAGCAGGCTGACGGTAAGACCCGCCACAGCCAACTTGAGGTTACAGTACATAATAAAGATATAATAAGTAACAGATGGTAACACTAAAAAACAAGCGGTTCCGGAAAATCCCGGCCTTCCCAGGGCAAAAATACGTTTTTTCCCGTAACGCCTCCGCCTTTATCCGCATTTATCGCCTTATGGCACGAGAAAGTGTCCTTTACACCTCACGCCGTCCCTACAGCGGAGAGCAAATCAGGCTTCCGGTTTCTCTTCCATCTCTTCCTCGCTCACGCCCAGACAGTGACAGATGTCTTTCATCTCAAACCCCCGACTCAAGGCAAAGCGCACCAGCTTTCCGTTCAGCTCAAAGGGGGTGGCGGCATGCACGCTCTTCTTCTTTGAGGCCAGCAGGGCACTGAGCATGGACAGGTATTCCTCCTGATCGATTTTCTCTATATACGGACGATAGACGTAGAACGGTATTTTCTTCAGTTTCAACGCTTCGGCTATTTTCACCTTGCCCCACTTGGCCACACGGACCTTGTCGTTCACAAAGGCCTGACAATAGCGTTCTTCATCTATGAAGTTTTCCTGCACCAGTTTGTCCACCACGCGGTTTATCACTTCGTAAGCCACACCCCAACGCTGGATTTTTTCCACAATCTCGGACTTGCAATGTTCGGCCGCAGAACAATAGGCCGACACTTTGTTCAGAACTTCGGTTTCAGTCATTTCTAATATGATTTGTTTTTCTGTTTTCGTATGGACAAACCGCCCCTCCCTCCTACGGGACAAAAGGCGGATTCCTCTCCCCACAGCCTTGCAGACAAGATTACGGCAAAGAGCGTAGCAGGCTTTTGCTTTGCGGCGAACAGGCCGGAGTATGGCTACAAGTCTCCCGGATACGGTGAAAGGCCGATGGCTCCACATCGGTCTTGTCCGGAGAAAAGGGTGGTCCGGGGGACACCACACAGGAGGAATGCGTAAAAATCGGGTGCAAAAGTAATAAAAAAACAGCCACGCAAAACATCTTTTGCCAAAAAGAACAGGCGGCGGACACACCGCACATACTCTTCCACTTACAAGCCCACAGAAAGCCCGTCCGGGGCGGAGCCGTCCACAGTCCGGTGTGTACCCGTCCGCAGGAAGCGGTGAATACGTTGACAGGAAGCTGCGAATCCGTCCGCAGGAAGCGGTGAATGTGTCCGCACTAACCATTTGAAATACAACAGTTTTTTATCCATGCCACATAGCTGGATGACACAGAGTGCAACCTAATAATGCGTCATAGGAAACCGGGCAGACATCAAACCTCCCCATAGCAATGCCACGGGAGGCGAAAACTTCTCGCCCACATATTTGTTTTTTTTTACGATACACCGTATCTTTGTCCCACTTCCCATGCCGAGGCCTTACAAAGGCGGTCGGGAGAGGAACGGACATATATAGAGAAAGACGTTTACTAACGTTTTGTCTTTGACGCATTGAAACTTCGCAACTTTTAATCACTGTCAAAGAGCAAGGCAACGGTAGATGTCTGCGGGATATGTCATATGTTGGCCTGTACTTCCCACTCAGGGAAGTATGGGTGCTGCAATATACATATCGGCGTGGGCTTCTGCGTTGCTCGTTCGACAGTGATGGGCAATGCGAAGGCCTCAATGCGTGGGACGAGCAGAGGTACAGATTCCTGCGCCCTTTCTTTTTTTATTATACATGCGAATCAGGAGTAGAAAATAGCTTCTGATTCAAGTTTTAAAAGTTTGTAATTCAATTAATTATCTGATTGTTTTATTTGTAATCTCCTTGAAAA
>CASFQC010000060.1 GCA_949296415.1 uncultured Bacteroides sp.
GAAGGGAGCATTAAGCTTACCAGTGATAATAGTGCATTATTTTCCATAATGCAAATATAATAATTTATTAAACTTGCCCCACTAAAAATCGGGTGGGCCACGGCCTTACTTGTACGCAGGGGTGGGTAATTATTCTAAGAAAGACGTTATGGACAGACTGGCCTTCAGTATCCCTTCTCTCCGCTTGCTCCGGCAAGTTCTCCCAAGTCACACGCACGCTTCGCGGGAAGCGTACGCCATCAGTGTTGCATTTTCATTACCAACTTTACTAAATCATAACATTATGTGTAAATCTGTACTCAGGCAGGCGCTGCTTGTGCTTGCCCTCGTCATGGTGTCTGCGGCTTCGGCCTGGGCAGACGGTCTGACCCCGAAACAGGACGAGAAAAAAGGAAAGTGGGGGTATGTGGACGCATCGGGTGAATGGGTGATAAAGCCCAAGTATGATTCGGCAGGCCCGTTCATGAAGGGACAGTTCCTTTCATTTGAGAAAATGGATAATGGCAAATACGATTATGTCTATGTGGAGAAGCCCTATGCCATCGTGTCGGAAAAAGGTAAGTTCGGCTACCTGAAGGAGAACGGCAAGTGGCATGTTAAGGCAAAATTCCTGGAAGCCAGACCGCAGTTTATAGGCGCTAAGGGTGATAAAAGGGCTTATTGTATGCTCGCCAAAGACGAGAAAGGTTGGGGTGTGATCTTCGCCAGCGGCGAATGGGCGTCCGACGACCGCTATGAAGAAGTAAAGGACAGTGTCTGTACTGCAAATAAGCCTGGATATCAATATCCTGTCACCTACATCCCCGCACGTAAGAACGGCAGGTGGGGCTTCATTGCATGCTTTGCTGATGACGTTCCTTTTATATACGATGAAGTGGGCGAGATACAAAATGGCATCGCCAAGGCGGTACGCGACGGAAAGCCGAGCATAATCAACGTGGTTGACGGCGGCAAAGAATTGGCTGTGACACCTCTAGGCAAAGACGGACAGACGCTGGCACAATATGTGACCATACAAGCGCAAAACAGTTACCAGAACACATACAAGTATCTTCTGGACAAGGATATGAATGTGATACCCATACCTTTCTATTCGCTGGAGACCAACGGCAAGCTGGCGATAGGCGTCACTGGTGATGGCAAGAGGGTATTTTATGATTCGAACCTGCAACAGATTGGTTTTTATTATGATGTGAAATTTTATGAAAGCGGTAACATCAGTGTAAGGAAGGTTACGGAAGATGACCCGGAGGGGGAAGACCATGCAGGACTGCTGGATGCGGAAGGCCACGAAATCTTGCCATGCAAGTTCAATGAAGTATCCGACTTCAATGACAAGGGTCTGGCCATGGCTGCGGAAAGGCTAAACAAGCCGGGTGAGGCAGACAAGTTCCAGATTGTCCCCTACACCCGTGAGGGAAAGACATTGGCTCCTTCGCCTACCTACACCCGATATTCATGGAACGGTAACATGGACGCTTCTGACACCCCCTGGCGGTGGAGGATCACCAACGAAGAAGGCGAGGAAGGTGTATTCGGAAAGGACGGCAAAATGCTGATACCGATGGGCAAATACGACATGCTGAGTCAGAAATATGACCGTACAAACGACCAGGTTTCTTATGAGGTGAAGCTGGGCAGTACGACCACTACCTACAGTGAAGAAGGCAGCCAGGCTAGCATAGACTACAAAATAGACTCCTACGGCCACGTGGCCACCAAGAACGGCAAGCACGCCTTTGTGGACAGCTCGAAGAAGATTATCAGCCAGTGGTTCGATGCCATCCTGGCATTCAGTGACCCGGACGATACCGCCTATTCCATCCGTGGGTACTTCAGGAACGGGCCGGTGTTCATCGTCAAGTCCGGCGGAAAATACGGCATATACGACATCTATAAGCGCAAGCTCATTGTGCCCTGCGTCTACGAGGGCATATGCAATGTGCTCTATGCCGACCGTGCAGTAGTGCAGCAGAACGGGCTATGCGGCGCGGTAGACACCAAGACGGGCCGCGTGGTGATAACGCCGAAATACATCGGACTGACCCCATTCTCCTACCACGGGCGAAGTGAAGAAGCCAAGGCTACTTACAAGAGGGTATCGGAAACTATGTACTACACCGTGACCGTGACTACCGAAGGAGAGGAAAGAGAAAACACCAGAGACCTGGAATCTGCCAGATATTGCCAGCTTGGAGGCTATGACAAAGGCATGGCCGACAAGCTAGACAAAACCCGCCGTGGATACTTTGGATATATGGAATAGCGAGAAATTCTAAGTCATGAAAGGGAAAAGCCGGCAGGCCACGCGCGTCGTGAGTCTGCCGGCTTTTTATTTGGCTGTTTCTCTGTGAGGGGAAGGTCAGTCTTTGCCTTGCGTGATGACCTTCTCGTACGCCCCTTCATTCAATACACGCAGAGCCTGCCCCACTACGGGGTCGGCGGTGTTCATCACACGGAAGTATTCGTTCATGTCCCAGAGGTCGCGGGCGATGAGCGCCTTCAGCTGCACCTTGATGAGAGGCAGCGAGCGGTCGTACTGTTCCTGGTCGAAGGCTATGCCCTCCTTGTCGGCCAGGGCACGGACGTTGGCCATGAAGCTGTCGTCTATCTCAAACTTCCGGTCGAAGGCTTCGAAGTCCTTGTATCGCTTCTTCAGTGCTTGCCGATGCTGTTCTATGTAGCCTGTGGTGCTGCGTATGATGACCCCTTTGGCCGAAAGCTGGCGGTGGTAGTCTGTGTAGCGGGTGGTGTCTATAGGCACGAAGAAGTCGGGCATGATGCCTCCCCCTCCATACACCGTACGGTGGAGACGCAGGGTCTGGTACTTCAGCGAGTCGGGGAAGTGTATGCTGTCGGCGTGCATCAGCTCGCCATGCTTCAGGCGGTTCGTCAAGTCCATGCCATACTGTTCCAGCATGCCGTCGCCTTTCTCTTCGGAATAGGGTTTCTGGATGCAGCGTCCGGCCGGTGTGTAGTAGCGCGCCACGGTAAGGCGTATCATGGACCCGTCGGGCAGGTCTATGGGGCGCTGCACCAGCCCTTTGCCGAAGGTGCGCCGTCCCACCACCACTCCGCGGTCCCAGTCCTGTATGGCACCGGTGACAATCTCGCTGGCCGATGCCGAGAACTCGTCTGCCAGCACCACCAGCCTTCCCTTCTGGAAAGTCCCCGAGCCGCGTGCCAGGAACTCGCTGTGGCGTGCCGAGCGTCCTTCGGTATAGACTATGAGGTCGCGCTGCCTCAGAAACTCGTTGGCCACATCAATGGCCGCGTTTAGGAATCCGCCTCCGTTGCCTTGGAGGTCGAGCACGAGGTCGCGCATGCCCTGCCGTCTGAGGTCTTTCAGCGCCTGCCGGAACTCGTCACCTGTAGTCATGGCAAAGCGGTTGATGCGGATGTATCCGGTGTGGGGTTCCAGCATGTAGGCAGCGTCAAGGCTGTGGATGGGTATCTTGTCGCGCCTTACGGTGAAGTGCAGCAGTCCGTCCATTCCCCGGCGCACTACGCCCAGGTTCACTTTGGTTCCTTTGGGTCCTTTCAGCCGCCTCATAATCTCGTCCGTGCCCATCTTCACGCCGGCTATGGCCGAATCGTTTACTGTGGTGATGCGGTCTCCGGCCAGTATGCCGGCTTTCTCCGACGGTCCTCCGCTTACAGGCTGTATGACGAGGAGGGTGTCCTCTATCATCTGGAACTGTATGCCTATGCCTTCGAATCCTCCTTGCAGGGGCTGGTTCATGGCTTTGGTCTCTTCGGCGTTGGTGTAGGTGGAGTGCGGGTCGAGCTGGGCCAGCATTTCTATGATGGCGTTCTCTACCAGCCGGTTCTCGTCCACGGTATCTACATAGAGGCGGCTGATGGCCACCTCCGCCATCTGCAACTTGCGCAGCGGGATGCGGTTATCCTGTGCCGCCGCTCCTATGGCGGCGAGGCACAGCAGCAGGGAAAACATTCTTTTCATGAGGATGTCCTTTAGGGTTGTGTCATTCATATGTCTTCATGCCTACGGGCAGGAACTGACTGACGTCTTTGCCGAAGGACAGGAGCTCGCGCACCGTGGTGGAGCTTACGCAGGTCAGTTCGGGTTCGGTGAACAGGAGTATGGTCTCTATGCCGGTGAGCTTGCGGTTGATGTCGGCTATGGTTTCCTCGTACTCAAAGTCTTTTACGGTGCGTATGCCGCGCACGATAAGGTGGGCGTCCACCCGCTGTGCGAAGTCAATGGTGAGGCAGTCGTATGCTTCCACCCGGATGCGGGGGTTGTCCTTGTAATAGTCGCTTATCATCTTCAGGCGTTTGTCTACGGGGAAGTAGGTGTTCTTGTTCTCGTTTATGCCTATGCCGATGACTATCTCGTCTATGAAGGCCAGGGCTCTTCTCACCACCGACTCGTGGCCTACGGTGAAGGGGTCGAATGTGCCGGGGAATATGGCTCTTGTCATGGTTGTTTCTGTCTTTTGGTAAATGGTGCAAAGGTAGCACATTTCACGGATTTTGTCCTTCCGGTCGTCCGCTTGTTTGCCGTTTTATGTCTCACGGCTCCTCTTTCACCAGGTCTTCTTCTATCACCAGATTGTCTATGATGAAGGACTGCCGCTCCATGGTGTTCTTGCCCATGTAGAATTCCAGCAGCTCTTTCACCGCGTCGGTCTTGCGCAGGCTGACCTGTTCCAGGCGCATGTCGCGTCCTATGAAGTGTCGGAACTCGTCGGGCGAGATTTCTCCCAGTCCTTTGAAGCGCGTTATTTCCGGATTGGGACCCAGCTCGCGTATGGCCCGCAGGCGTTCGTCGTCGGTGTAGCAGTAGGCAGTCTTTTTCTTGTTGCGCACGCGGAACAGCGGTGTCTGCAATATATACACGTGTCCCTTCTTGATGAGGTCGGGGAAAAATTGCAGGAAGAAGGTGATGATGAGCAGGCGTATGTGCATGCCGTCCACATCGGCATCGGTAGCCACAATCACCTTGTTGTAGCGCAGTCCGTCCAGTCCGTCCTCTATGTTGAGCGCGGCCTGGAGCAGGTTGAACTCCTCGTTCTCATACACCACTTTCTTGGTCAGTCCGTAGCTGTTCAGCGGTTTTCCACGGAGGCTGAACACGGCCTGCGTGTTCACGTCGCGGCTTTTGGTGATGGAGCCGCTGGCCGAGTCGCCCTCGGTGATGAATATGCACGATTCGGCTTCCTGCTCTTTTCCCTTCCCGTCGCTCAGGTGATAGCGGCAGTCGCGCAGTTTCCGGTTGTGCAGGTTGGCCTTCTTGGCGCGTTCGCGTGCCAGCTTGGTGACGCCCGCTATGGCCTTGCGCTCTCTCTCGCTTTCCTGTATCTTCTGCAGCATCACTTCGGCCACCAGAGGGTTCTTGTGGAGGTAGTTGTCCACCTCGGTCTTGATGAAGTCGCCCACATACTTGTTTACGGTGGGGCCTGCAGGAGTCCCTTCCTGTGGGTTTGCCGGCCACATGTTGTTGCTGCCCAGCTTGGTTTTGGTCTGGCTTTCGAACATGGGCTCTTCCACGTCGATGGCTATGGCCGCCACCAGTCCGTTGCGTATGTCGGTGAAATCGAAGTTCTTGTTGAAGAATTCCTTTATGGTGCGTGCCAGGTGCTCTTTCAGCGCGCTCTGGTGTGTACCTCCCTGGGTAGTGTGCTGTCCGTTGACGAAGGAATAGTATTCCTCGCCGTACTGGTTGGTGTGGGTGAAGGCTATCTCAATGTCCTCGCCTTTGAGGTGCACTATGTCATACAGCCCCTCGCTGGTCATGTTGTCCTTCAGCAGGTCTTCCAGTCCGTGGCGTGAGAGGATGCGCTGTCCGTTGTACAGGAATGTCAGTCCGGTGTTCAGATAGGTGTAGTTGCGCAGGAGGTTCTCCACGAACTGTGGCTGGAAGCTGTATCCGGTGAACAGCGTACTGTCCGGTTCGAAGAATATATAGGTCCCGGTATCGCCGTCCCAGTCTCCGGTAGTGTCGCTTATCAGCGTTCCCCGTTCGAATACGGCGGCACGCACCTTTCCGTCGCGGTAACTGCGCACTTCGAACCGGCTGCTCAACGCGTTGACGGCCTTTATGCCCACACCGTTCAGTCCCACGCTTTTCTTGAAGGCTTTGGAGTCGTATTTTCCGCCCGTATTCAGCTTGCTCACGGCTTCTATGAGCTTGCCTTGGGGGATGCCGCGTCCGTAGTCGCGCACGCTGACGCGGAGGTTGTCCTCCATGCAGACTTCTATCTTCTTGCCTGCCCCCATCTTGAACTCGTCGATACTGTTGTCCAGCGTCTCCTTCAGCAGCACGTATATGCCGTCGTCGCTCTGGCTTCCGTCGCCCAGACGGCCTATGTACATGCCCGAGCGGACACGGATGTGCTCCATGTCGTCCAGGTGGCGGATGTTGTCGTCGTTGTATTCCACAATGCGGGAAGTGTTCTCCTGCCGTGTGTCCCCTTCATCCAGGGGCAAGGTCATGTTCTTGCTGTTTTCCTCCATATTGCTCTATAATCTGTCCGGCAGAGGCGGGCATCGTGTGCAAAGTTACGAATAAAACGGCAAAAAACCGCATGCCACGCCGTACCGGACTGCGTTTTCCCTCGTGACGGCTTGTCCTTGCCGCATGTGGGGCTGCTTGTGGAGGAAATCCTCGCGGCGCGAGGAAGGAGGAATCAGTCAGAACTTGTACGTACGTTTGGGGTTCTTAGGGAACCAGCCTTTCTTCACGCGTTCTTCCTGCTCGAATATCTCCTTGATGCTCCAAAAGGATGAAAAGGCAAACACGCCCAGGAGCGAGGCCACCACCACGTTGTCCACGCAGAGAGAACCGGCTGCTCCAGCCAGTCCCAACAGCAGGAAAAGCCACCAGCATCGTGTGCCCCAGTGGTATTCGGCTTTGATTACTATGGGATGGAACAGGCCTATGACGAGGAAGGTGCACACACCGATGAGCAGGCCCGACAGGTGATGTTCGTTTAAAAAATCCATGGATGAGATTTGTTTTTCAGTGGGAGAAGCGGGGAATGCGGCCTGGCGTGCGCTTCAGAACCGGGCGCAGTCCGTGCCCCTCGGTCAGGCGGGCGGCACGGACTGCGGTCCGGTTGGCACGACGGCAGGCAGACACCATGCCTGTTCCCTGTCACTCTTCTTTAAGGTAGATGGGTATCTCTTTCTTTATGCTTTGTTCCAAGGAGATGAGCGTTTCGGTGGATACGACTCCGGGTATCTCCTGCATCTTGTTGTTGAGCAGGTCCATAAGGTCTTCGTTATCCCGCGCATAGACCTTGGTCAGCATGGTGTATGGGCCGGTAGTGAAGTGGCATTCCACTATTTCCGGAATCTTGTTCAGTTCGGCCACCACGTTTTTGTACATAGAACCTTTTTCCAGTGTGATGCCCACATAGGTACATGTGCGGTATCCCAATGATTTAGGATTGACATGGTAGCCTGAGCCGACAATGACGCCAAGATCAATAAGACGTTGCACTCGTTGATGTATGGCTGCACGCGACACGCCGCATTCCCCTGCCACATCTTTGAACGGGATGCGGGCATTCTGGGTGATTATTTCCAGAATCTGGCGGTCAAGATTGTCTATTTTTTCCATATTGAAAGTTTTGGTAATGACTGTCCGTTGTT
This sequence comes from uncultured Bacteroides sp., assembly GCA_949296415.1. Lineage (GTDB taxonomy): Bacteria > Bacteroidota > Bacteroidia > Bacteroidales > Bacteroidaceae > Bacteroides. Next base: position 7,621 of record CASFQC010000060.1, read on the forward strand.
AGTATCTTGTCAAATAGTAAGCAAATATAGGGCTTTATTTTAATTTATTCTCTTAAAAGCCCCATATTTTTGCATAAAAGACGAAAAAACGGGCGGAACCGGTGCGTCTGGCACACCGTTTCCGCCCGTTGCGGGCTGACATTTTGTTATGTCCTCAGTTTCTTATTTTACTCTTGGTATCGGTAATGCCTACCAGTTCTACCTCAAATATCAGTGTGGAGAAAGGTTTGATGTTGCCCATCTCACGCGACCCGTATCCCAGTTCCTGCGGAATGTAGATTTCCCATTTTGAGCCTACGGGCATCAGTGTGAGAGCCTCGCTAAAGCCTTTTACCACGCGGCTTACCACGAAGGTGGTGGGCTGGGGATTGCCGTCTTTGTCCTTACGTTTGTACGAACTGTCAAATTCCGTACCGTCAATCAGCGTGCCTTTGTAGTTCACCTTCACGCTGCTTTCGGCTGTGGGCACAGGACCGTTGCCTTTCTTCAGAATCTTGTATTGCAACCCGCTGGCGGTGGTCACCACGCCTTCCTTCGACTTGTTCTGTGCCAGGAATTCCTCGCCTGCCTTCTTGTTGTCGGCAAATCGCTCTTGCAACGATTTCTCGCGTACGGACTCCATCTTGCTGGTGCTCACGGCCTGTGCGGTCATCATGTCCATCGCGTCATGCTTCTTGGTCACTCCGGCCAAGAATCCGGCTATGAGGTTCTCGCGGCTGACAGTCTTGGTGGAGTCGGTACCGAAAATCTGTCTGTTCAGTCCTTCCACCCAGCGTGTGCATACCATCTGTCCTATCTGCAAGCCGGTAACGTAGGCTATGTCTTTCTTGTCTGTCATCGACACGCCTTCGTTGAATCCTTTGAGGAAGTCCACCATCTCGGTGCTGTCTATGCCTTGCGACATGAGGAAGCGGGGGAGGCTCTCTGTCTGTGCCATGCCGAATGCGTAGGACAGGGTGTCTATATCATTCTGCATGTTCGCTTGTTGCCCGTTGGGCGTGCATGATGCCAGTCCGGCTGCTACAGCCACGGCCAGAATAAATGTTGCTTTTTTCATTTTGCTTTTTATGTTTTAGGATTTTTGATTGTTTTACATATTAAAGTGTGCTTTCGCCCAGATTTCAGTCCAGCACTTTCAGCAGTTCCACTTCGAATACCAGAGTGCTGTGGGGCGGAATCATCTCGCCTGCCCCTTGTGCTCCGTAGCCCAGTTCGCTGGGTATGTAGAGTTTCCATTTGGCGCCTTCGGGCATGAGCTGCAAGGCTTCCACCCATCCGGGTATCACTTGGTTTACACCAAAGGTAGCGGGCTGTCCGCGTTTCACCGAACTGTCAAACAGGGTGCCGTCCGTGAGATGGCCTTCGTAGTGGCACTGCACACGGTCGGTGGCTTTGGCGCGTTTTCCGTCGGGCTGTCCGGGGATTATCACTTCGTATTGCAGTCCGCTGGGCAGGGTCACCACACCCGGCCTTTTGGCATTCTCTTCCAAGAATTGTTTGCCTTTTTCCTTGTTTTCGGCATTTATTTTCTGCTCCAGCTCTTCAAAGAATTTGTTTACGATGTCGCGTGCCTCGTTGTGTGTCATGGCTGTGGAGTTTCCGTTGAGCACGTCGCTCACCGCTTGAGCGAAGTCGTTTACGTCAAGGCCTTTGGCACCCATTCCCAGCAGGTTCTGGCCTATGCCCAGGCCGATGGCATAACTGAATTTGTCCATAAATTGATGTTCGTTTTCTTACAGTTTGGTTTACCGCGTCACGTAAGGGCATAAGTGTCCTTACGTTTTGCAGGCGACAAAAGTAAGCCTTTTCTTTGAATGATAAGGATATGGAGTATTTAAAAAATGATAACTAAAGTTTCACATCTGCAAAAAAAACATGTCGCATCCTGCCTACACACAGCCTGCACGGGGCGGGGAAAAGACATGTCCCCGTCTCCTTCTTTTCCGGCGTTTTGGTGCGGAACCGTCCGCATCCTGCTGCGGACCTATTGGCAGCCCGGTGTGTGTGGGTTCACAGGAAGCTGCGCACGGACTCACAGGAAGCTGTGAATCCGTGCGCAGCAACATATTGTAATACAGACAATTATATTACCCCATCCGGAGACGGCCGGGATGCTGCGGCGTGTGTCACCTGGCCTGCCACTCATAGGCCACACGGACTCCTTCCGGGCTGTTCTCGAACTTCAGCAGGCAGGTCTTGCTGGCCTCGTCCCACACGTTCGAATATCCGCTGACCAGTACCTTGCCATCCGCACCGGTTACTCTGACCGACTGCGGTTTTTCCGGCAGCAGTACGCGCATCACGTTGGTGGTATGGGCCGGGCTTTTGGCCACAAAGCTGTAGGAATGGTCTTTCACCTCTTCCTCGTAGACGCGGGCCGCTCCGCACAACACCTGTGGCTTGTCCGGGGAGGCTATCCGGCCCATGTCCAGGAGGAAGGCCTGTTCTCCGGGATTCACCGTCTTTTTGTCCAATATGGGCAGTTCCGGGTCAAACAGGTCGATGAACCTGCCTGTCAGCGTATAGGGCTCGTCGCTCACGCTCTCGTCCAGCACGGCGGCCAGGCTGTATGGGCCGCGTTCCAGGTAGAAGCTGTTCTTGAACTGCAGTTTTCCGGCCTGCGCCTTTTCCTCATAAAGGCGTTTTACGGTTTCCACATATTCCCTGTCTCCCCCGGCCTTCATGACAAAGTCCTTCGGGTCTTTCCGGAACACGTACACCGTGCCTTTGCCTGCCGCATATTCGCCTTCCTTCAGGTCCGGATTCAATCCCATCAGTTGGAAGAGATGCTCGGACGGTGCCTTATAGCTGTTTCCGTCCCGGTTCCACCACTCCTCTACGCTCTGGAAGGGGTCCCTGTCTGTCGCACTGTACACCAGCACGCCTCCGGCCTTCACCCAGTCGGCGATATGCCTGTGTGCTTCCTTGTCCAACGGCTTCATATTGAAGTAGCTCATCAGCAACACCTTCGTGTCTTTCCAGTTCTCCGGATAAGCCACATTCTCTATGTGCATGAGATGTACGGGCACTCCCCGTTTCAGGAAAGGCATCGCCTGTCCGTAGAAGCCGGACAGCTGTGGGTCGTCATAGCCTTCCACAGGTTCCGGCGTGCGTTGGAACATCAGCGAGTTGGCCATCAGCACGCTGATGCCGTGCGAGCCGCTAACCCGGTTGTCCGACAGGGGCATGTCATTCAACGTGTTGATCATCACCTGCATCTGTGTGGAATAGAAACGTGGGATGCGGGTCCTTTCCTCGCTGTCCGCGCTGGTGCGGTACAGTCCTTCGTATATCCTTTCCGGCCATGGCATCACTTCGTAATAGTTGTTGTCCGGATAGAGCAGCTTGGCCGTGAACGTGGCCTGATAGTTCTTCTTATAGTCCGCCCAGTCGCGCGGCCAGTCTTCTATGGGGTCGGTCAGGAAATAGACCCTCCGTCCTGTAGGCGCAGTCATCGACTCCATGCAACCGTATTCCAAAAAGGCATTCTCGAATACGCGTTCCTTCCTCACGCCGTCAAAGTAATTGGGCTCGCGCGAGGTACCCGTCCATACCTGTGCTATATAGCCGTCCACGCAGGGCAGCGAAGCCAGGCTTGCTTCCGGACTTACAATCTGCCATTGGGCATAGTTCACCAGCGAGTGTGTAGGCACATAGCAACGTATGTCCATGCCTTTGGACTTGCCGTATTCCTTCGCGTAGGTGAACATTTCGTTCAGGGCGCGGTAGTAGAGATGGTATTTCAGCTTGTTCGAGAGGTATGTGTTTTCGGCCGACTCATGCTGCGGGCGCCAGTCGGTGCCGTAGAAAGCTTTCCACTCGCGTTTGAAAGCCTCGCTGTAGCCACCTCTCGCCCAGAATTCCGGTTCCTCCAGGTAGATGGCGTCAATGCCCGCGTCAATGACACGTTTCAAGTGCCTTTCCTGCATGTATCTGATGAAGTTTTCCGAGGGTACGATGTAGGGGACCATGTGTCCGTGCCATATCGTGTCGCCCTGCCTTGTCACCTGTCCTTCGTCCAGATGCCATTTTCCGTCCCATCCGCCGGTAAAGTAGTCCTGGTATTCACCCCACGCGCTGCCCGTCATGAAGTGTGTGGTGTATCCGTGGTCGCGCCAGGTCTGCACACGCTCCTCAAAGGTCATTGTCTGCCTGTCTTTATCCGACGGATTTCCGCCTACGCCATAGACTATGGCCACGTCGGTCCGGTTGTCTATGGTGGGTTTCCAAGGCTGGCCGGTCTGGAACGCGGTCTTCTCTTTCGTTGTCTCGTTCCGGTCTGCCGTAGTCTGTCTGCCCGGCTGGCATCCGGACAAGGCCAGCGAACAGCATAGTCCGCAGGCCAGCATTTTCCTTACGTCTGTTCTCATGATTTCCTCTGTTTTTATGTGTTGGTATTTGGTATATGGATAACTGAATTATATAACGGCAAAGATAATGTTTTTCAAGTTTTCAAGAGACAACCTGCATGAGAAGGGGCGGACAGGCTGAAGAATGCCGGTCTGGTGCATACCTGCACACAGCCCGGTGCGGAACCGTCCGCAGCAAACAGCTGATAAACAGAACTATGAACATCCTTGCATAACGGCGTTGCCCTTATTTCATGCCGGGTAGTGCAAATTCTATATCATAGGCCCCTGCAAGCAGTGGAAGCAGGCCGTCGTGTGTATCTTCAGGCGTGCCGTTTACCTTGCAGGCGGTGGCACCGTCGGGAACCATCAGCGATGCCGTAGAGCCGACAGGCACGACCACATGCAGGCACAGTCTTCCTTTAAGCGATTTCCAGTTTACTGCCGCCGTGCCATAAGGAGTCTCCTTGATGGTATTCGCCCAAGTGACACCGGACGGGATTTGCGGGTCAATGTAGAAATGCCGGTAGCCGGGTTGGCCTGCATCGGGACGGATTCCGCCTACCGCCTGATAGAACCAGCTGCCTATTCCGTTGTAGCAGTTGTGCACACGGCTTCGCTCTCCGCTCCAATATTCCCATGTCGTGGTCGCCCCGTTCTTCAACATGTGCAGGTATCCCGGATAATCAGGTTGCTTCAGCAGCCCATACATGAAGTCCGCTTTCCTGTTGCGGATGGCCCAGTCTGTCAGGACAGGAACACCTACCAGTCCTACACCTATATGAGAGCGGTAGACCTCTCCGGTACGTCTGATCAAGCATTCGTTGACCTTGGATACCAGCGAGTCGGGAACGGCACCCACCAGCACGGGATAGGCCATGTCCAGTTGGGAACCGGTGGCATAGATACCTTCGTCTTGATTATAGAAAGTATGATGAATCAATTCATTCAACTCCTTTTGACGTGCGGCATATGCTTGGGCTTCGCTCTCTTTCCCCAATGCGAAGGCAATCCTGGCCATCACCCCCAGACAATCGCTTATGACGCAGTTGTTCACCAGCCTTATGGAAACCGGATTGCCGCTGTCCACCCCCGCCGGTGCCAGTCAGTCCCCCAGGAACCACATACGGTCCGGCGTATCGGGCCAAGGCTGCAACAGTCCGTCTTCCATATATCTGTCTACGTAATCAAGCCATTTCTTCATGCTGTCATAACCACGCTCCAGCAAACGGGAATCGCCATAGTTCAGATAAGTGCGCCACGGAGCCTGTATGATGAAACTACACCAATAAGGCCCTCCTCCGCCTCCTCCGGCAGGCGCCACATAAGGCAGGCTTCCGTCCGGATGGATGACATCCTCCCATGCGTGTAGCCAGTTGAGGTAGGTAGGCACCGCATCGTACATGGTCTGGAACACCTGGGTGGAGGAATTTCCGTCGCCTCCGTATCCGGTACGCTCCAGATGCGGGCAGTCAACCATGTATCCGCTGAAAGTAAGACATCTCAGGGTGTAGTTCACCATGTCGTGCAGGGCATTCAGGTCTGCGTCCGAACAGATAAAGGAAGCTGCCGGACGGTAATCTCCGTGTATCAGATAGCCTTTCACATCTTCCTCCTCCGGCTGTTCCGGCAGATGGGAAAGCCTGACGTAGCGAAAGGCATGATGGTGGAACTTGTTGCAGAACAGGTCATCCCCTTTGCCGGAAGCAATGTAGCAGTCTTTTTCACCCTGCTCCTCCACCGTGCTGTCCGGTCTCATGTAATCGCTGTACGAGGCCACGACCTCATGTCCGGCGGGCAATCCGCGAAGCCTCAGCCCGAACCAGCCCGTGATGACCTTGCCCAAGTCCACCAACCACGTGCTGTCGCCAAGGGCCGTGATGCTTTGGGGTACCAACACTTCCTGTATCTTGTTCGGCTCGCTCATCTGCGGTGAGGCTTTGCGGGCGCGGACTGCCACCTTGGCTGCGGCGGTCCAGGACGGAATCTTGTCCAAGTCTTCCTTTGCAAGGCCGGCAGGCAACCTGCGCGCGTCTATCCGCTCTCCGCCAAACCGTAGCGCATTCCATGTGCCGGTATCATGATAGCCGCTCTCACAGGCCGACCAGGTGGAATCTGTCGCAAGCAAAGTCTTCCATCTGCCGTCTGTCTGTAAGGCACTAAGCTCGGCCCGCACAGCCGGCCCGTTGTGTTCGGCCTTGAAGGTAGTGCTTTTATACCAGCCTTTTCCCAGCCAAAGCAACAATTCGTTTTTCCCCGGCTTCAACAGCGGAGTGACGTCATACGTGACAATCAGTGAGCGTTTGTCCAGTTGGGAAACTCCCGGTGAGAGTACGGAAGCATCCGCCTTCATGCCGTTGACGTATGCTTCGTGGTATCCTAACGAGTTGACATGCAGGAAGGTCTTTCCGTTACCTTCCGCCGTGAAAGATTTCCGCAACAAAGGCGAAGAGGCTTCCCCACCGGGCATGCTGATGAAGTCGCCGCGAAGCGTGTCTCCTTCCTCTTCCAGAACCCCTATGGCAAACCGTTGCACAGGACTCCAGGCGGAATTCCTGCCCTTGTCATCTTCCACCCGCACGCGCCAATAGCACAACTCACGTGACTTCAGCCGTCCGCCTTGGTAGGGTACCATGACGGATGCGCGGGATACCGTCCTGCCGGAATCCCACAAGTCGGCATTCCCTTGCGACAACCGCAGGCTGTCCGTACCTACCTGTATTTCATAAGCTTGCTGGTAGGACGAACGCCTGCCTTCCAGTTTCCAACTGAAGTGAGGGTTCACGTTGTCTATCGCAAGAGGGTTTTCCAGGTTCTCGCAACGCAAGTCACGTAAGGACACGGCATCGTCCGCACATCCTTGCCAGACCAGTGTGCAGGATAATAATAAGGTAAGTATAAGTAAAGGTATCTTTCTCATGACATCCATTTTTTGTTGTCTATATAAGAGCTAAAAGCAGCTTTTAAGAACGGTTCATGCCCTTCCTTCTATTTCTTGTTCTTTTTCTTTAAGGTAACGGTGACTTGTGGTTCTTCATACTGAAAATCCAGAAAATCTTCCGGGTCACGATACCAAATCGTCTTTTCCAGCGAATGCAAGTAGTGGTTCAGCTCTGTCTTATCGGTATAAAACGTAATAAGCAGGATATGTCCTCTTCCGTTCTTCTGTATGGCCATGCCTTGAGCATGTTGGTATTTCCTTTTCATCTTTTTGTCCCATATCTTCAGCGGAAAGCTGATGACCGTGTCGGCATTGAACGCGCGATGTGCATATGAAGTGGAATGGTAGTGGAGGGAATGGTTGCGTATGTTCGGTATGGCGGTGTTGTAGTGCAGATAAAGGCTGATGGAGTTCAGGTGCATCCTGTCTATCCGTGCCCATTCCAGGTCTTTTCCAGCCTTGTAGTCTTCAGCCTGCCCCGGATAGTAGATATACGTTCCGTCTTTGCTGTATATGGGAGGGATGCATATAAGGGTAAGTATATTCTTGTCGGCGTTTCTCAAGCAGTAGCCTATGGTGCTTGGTGGGGATGCCCAATACGTATAGTCCGGCGATCGTAAGAAAGTGTCAAGGTCTTTCCAGTCGGAGACGTTGCAATAGAATCCGTCAGAAGGGGAGAATATCACTTGGTTGAGCATCAGGTACAATGCCCTGTTTCCTACAGCGTCAGCCAAGCAGTTGTAGTAATTTACACTTTCCTGTGCCTTACATTCATGTATGGAAAAGCAGGGGATTACCAATAACAGACAATAAAAACACTTCTTCATTCTTTAGGTATTTCATAAAACGTTGCAATCCACCATTGGTTTACGTAATAATAGGGTTCATCTGTTTTGGATGGGTCATATACGATGAATTCATCTTTGTGCAACCCCTCTGTTATATAATTAAGTACGATGACTGCATGACTTCTGTCTTCTGAAGTGTTAAGTATTCCTATGTAATTGTTGGTTGCCGAACCTCCAAAAGCCTTGGTTTCGGTAGCCTTGAATCCACATGCGTTGAAAACATCATTGAAATTTTCAGGATTCACACCACCAATCCGTGCTGGATCTTCCTCAGGCCCTGTTTCCATGTATGCTTCATAATAGTTCTTAGCACTATGAGATGGATCTATATAAGTCAGGCAATTGAACAAACATGCCCTGAAGTGTCCAAATAGAAACGCAACGTTTCGTTTGTTTGGCAGAAAAAACTCATCGGTCGGGGAGCGCCTCGCGGCAAGGGGCGGGACCACCCGTCCC
>CASFQC010000061.1 GCA_949296415.1 uncultured Bacteroides sp.
AAATCGAAGGCCCAGAGAAAAACTCAACTTTGATACTCCTTTGCATTGCTTCTTCAAGAATTTTTCGTAATGTTGCACTTGCTGTTGGACTCTACAGAACAAACATGCCCAATCTTCATCAATGGTTTTTCTTTTGTTTCCACATTCATCATATTCATTGCATTCGTATTCGGTTTGCGGCCAATATGGGTCATAATAATCGTTATATCTATTTTCGTAATAGCCATAGTAGTAGTCTGTGTAATAAAAGTAATAGGTACTTTCGTCATAATAAGTATCATAGCAATCGTAACCATGATATCCTAAAGAGTTGCGCAAAACAGGTTTTGATACAGCTTCAGGCCGCAACAGGCGGAGTCCCGCAAAATCCGCTTTTGTAATTTTCTTTTTTTCATAAACTTAAGTTGTTCTTTTTGTTTAATATGTGCAAATATACACATTGTTTTATGTATCGGTTATGGAATTTTCATGCTATAAAACATATTTTCCTTCTTGGCTACCGTGAAGGAATGGCTGTTCCTGTCATCCGGCCCAGTCCTCACGGTCCAGGTTGCGGTAGCCTATGGCTTCGGCCAGGTGGTGCGACTGCACGTGTTCACTGCCTTCCAGGTCGGCTATGGTGCGTGCCACCTTCAGTATGCGGTCATAGGCCCTGGCCGAGAGGTTCAGCCTGTTCATGGCGGTCTTGAGCAAGGCCAGTCCCCGCTCGTCGGGACGTGCGTATTCCGCCAGCAGGCGGCTGCTCATCTGCGCGTTGCAGTAGACGCCGTTGATGCCGGCGTAACGTTCCTCCTGTATGCGCCGGGCATTCATCACCCTTTGGCGTATCACGGCACTGGGTTCGCCCGGACGCGCGTCGGACATCTTCTCGAAGGGCACGGGAATGACCTCTATCTGCAGGTCTATGCGGTCGAGCAGCGGTCCCGATATGCGGTTCAGGTATTTCTGCACCTGGTTGGGCGTGCAGACACAGGGTTTTGTGGGATGGTTGTAGTATCCGCAGGGACAGGGATTCATGGAAGCCACGAGAGTGAAGCTGGCCGGATATTCTATGTTGCTCCTCACTCTGGATATGGTGATTTTGCGGTCTTCCAGCGGCTGGCGCAGCACTTCGAGCACGTTGCGGTTGAACTCGGGCAGCTCGTCAAGGAAAAGCACCCCGTTGTGTGCCAGGCTTATCTCTCCGGGCTGGGGAAAACTGCCTCCGCCTGTCATGGCTGCGGTGGATATGGTGTGGTGTGGCGAGCGGAAGGGGCGTCGGGTTATCAGTCCGCCCTCGCTCCCTATTTTTCCGGCTACGGAATGTATCTTGGTAGTCTCCAGACTTTCTCCCAGCGACAGCGGCGGCAGTATGGACGGCAGGCGTTTGGCCAGCATGGACTTTCCGCTTCCCGGCGCTCCGATGAGCAGTATGTTGTGTCCTCCGGCAGCGGCCACCTCCAGCGCGCGCTTCACATTCTCCTGCCCTTTGACGTCGGCAAAGTCTAAGTCGGTATCAGTCTGGTGCGCGAAAAATTCCTCTCTGGTGTTCACTACGGTGGGTTGCAGGGTATCTTCTCCGTTGAGGAAGTCTATCACCTGCCTTATGTTGCTTGCCCCGAACACGTTGAGACGGTTCACCACGGCGGCCTCACGTGCGTTCTGTTTGGGCAGTATGAGTCCTTCGAACCCGTCTTCCCGTGCCTTGATAGCCATGGGCAACGCGCCTTTTATAGGTTGCAAGCTTCCGTCAAGGCTCAGCTCGCCCATGAGCATGAAGCGTTGCAGCTTTTCCGTATCCACGCTTTCCGATGCGGCCAGTATGCCAATGGCCAGCGGCAGGTCATAGGCCGACCCTTCCTTGCGTATGTCTGCCGGTGCCATATTGATGGTTATGGAGCACGACGGCATCCGCATGCCGTTTTCCTGCAAGGCCGAGCGTATGCGCTGCTGGCTTTCCTTTACAGCCGAGTCGGGCAGTCCCACAAGGTAGAACATGCATCCTTTAGAACAGTTCACTTCGATAGTGATGAGTGTGGCGTCTATGCCTTGTACGGCCGCGCCGAATACTTTTGTCAGCATGTGAGTTCCGGATAATGGTCAGTGTGAGGAGGTTTTCTTCCGTATGGTGGTCTGCCTGGTCTTCAGCCTGGTCGCGTTCTTTTCCCTCCGTTCCTTTTCTTCGCGCGCTTTTTCCAGCTTGTCGGCTATGGCCTGTTCGCTCAGGTCCCTTCCTTCCACACGTCCGTAGGGGTTGAGCAGCAGGTTGGCGGGGAGTCTTTGTATGGCCATGTTCTCCACGGGTTCGCTGTGCCATCCTTTGAGGTCGCATCCCTGATACCACTCTAAGGTGTCGCGCTCCATACGTTCGCGCCATTTCAGGGAATCTATGTCAAGCGAGATGCCCAGCATGGCAAAGTCATCGTTTTTCTTTTCTTTCTTATAGATGCGGCGGTACATGCCGAGTCCGGCTGTGCTCAGGGAGTCCCACGAGGCCCAGAAATGCACCAGCAGGTATTTGCTTCTGAAGGTTCCCCTGGTTATCAGTTTTCCGTCGGCTCCGGGCAGACTGAATAGGGTAATCATCCGTCCTTCGCCGGTTTCGCCCAGTTCCTTGAGCTGTGCGGACAGTCCGGTGGTGTAGGGCCTGTCGCGCATCTCGCTGCTCAGGTAGCCTATCAGTTTCCTTATCCGTTCATAGTCTGGTTCTGGTGAAAGTACGAAATACTTCTCCAGTACGTAGAGTGATGCCAGCGAGTTGGGATGTTCTTTGATGAACGTTTCCGCCCGTTCCTGTCGCGCCTGTACGGAGTAAGTTCCCGGTCCGGCCATGGACTGCAGGAACTCGGTCAGCGCGTCATTGTCGGGATTACCGTAGACGGTTATGTCCTGCGTCTCGTCCACCGACCCTTTAAGCTGTATGTGGTCTCCGGGCTTGAGGTAGAGCGGATGTTCCGTACCGTCGGGAAGCAGCAGCCTCACGGACACCAGCGTGTCGGCATGAAGCCTTGCCTTGAATTTTCCTTCTGTGGCTGGTATGGTGTCAATGTTCGGATAGAGCTTGTCATCGCCGTACAGATGGAGGGTATCGTTCCCCAGTCCTATAAGCTCTCCTTCGAGAATCACCAGTTTGGGGTCTTTCTTCCCGCAGGCAAAAACAGTGAGCATCAGCATGCAACACGCCAGCAGACGGAATGTTTTGATAGATGGTTGCAACATTGTCCGTTTCATGGGGGACACTATGATTACTACAGGGTTGATATGTCTTGCATGTACTGGAACAAGAGCACGTTGTCCGTTTCCAGTACGTTGGTGGTCAGCATCAAGTCACTCACCATGCTGCTTGTCTTCATTTCACTTCCCACGTGTCGTTGGTCAGCAGCAGTTCTTCGAAGTTGTGATAGGGCTTCTTGCCGCTTATCTCGTCTATCTGTGCGTGCACGGCTTCATCATAGGTTGGAGCTTCCACGTCGCGTATTACGCCCAGAGCTACGGGAAAGTCCGGACCTTCCATCAGAGCCAGCTTCAGCTGCAGGGTGTTGTCCATGCAGTGGGCGTCGTGCACCAGGATGTCTTTCTCTGTGATGCCGTTCTCGCCCAACTTCACCACCTTCAGCCCGAAGCCTTCCTGCATCAGTCCGTATTCGTGGTTTTCGCCGAAGACCATAGGCTTGCCATGTTCCAGATAGATGGCGCGGCGCGCACGTCCTTCCTTATTATATACGTCGTCATAGGTGCCGTTGTTGAAGATGACGCAGTTCTGCAGTATCTCGCATACCGACGCTCCCTTGTGCCGATAGGCAGCCTTGAGTATTTCCACCGTTCCGGCGGCATCAGTGGCCACGGCGCGTGCGAAGAACCGTCCGCGTGCCCCAAAGCAAAGTTCGGCGGGATGGAAGGGGTCTTCCACTGTGCCGTAGGGCGACGACTTGCTGACGAACCCACGGGGTGAGGTGGGCGAATATTGCCCTTTGGTCAGTCCGTATATACGATTGTTCAGCAATATCATGTTGATGTCCACATTGCGGCGTACAGCATGTATGAAGTGGTTTCCACCAATGGCCAGCCCGTCGCCGTCGCCCGATATCTGCCATACGGTCAGTCCGGGATTGGCCACCTTGGCTCCGGTGGATATGGCTGCCGCGCGTCCGTGTATGGTCTGCATGGCATAGGTGTTCATGTAGTAGGGCAATCGGCTGGAGCATCCTATGCCGGAGATTACGGCAGTCTGCCACGGTGCCACTCCTATCTCGGCCATGGCTTTGTGCAGCGATGCCAGAAAGAAGTGGTCACCGCATCCGGGACACCAGCGCGGTTGTCCCTTCTTGAAGTCTTTTGCTGTATATTGTTCCATGATGTTACCTCCTCTTGTCTTTTTATTGGTTAATGATTCGGGTGAAGGCTTCTACCAGCCGTGCCACGGCAAATGGCTGTCCTTTCACTTCGTTGTATTGGTAAGGTGTGAAATTGTCCACCTTCATGCGCAGGTAGGCGGCGAACTGTCCCAGATTCTGTTCTGCCACTACCACTTTAGGATATCGGTGCAGCACTTCGGCCGTGTTGCCGGGAAGCGGGTTGAGGTAGGAGAAGTGCGCCAGAGCCACTTTCTGTCCGGCTTTCACCATTTCGTCCATGGCCGAATAGAGGTGTCCGTAGGTTCCTCCGAAACCTACGATGAGCAGGTCGGCATCGTCGGCACATCCTTGTACGGTTACATCGGGTACGGGTATCTTGGCCACTTTTTCCGCGCGCAGCCGGCACATCAGGTCGTGGTTCTCGGGGTCGGTGGATATGGCTCCCGTCCAGCAGTCTTTTTCCAGTCCTCCCAGTATGTGTGCGAAACCTTCCTGTCCCGGTATGGCCCAGTATCGCACGCCCGTCTCCTTGTTACGTTGGTAGGGGGCGTAGTGTCCTTTCATGGCTTCGGTGACATAAGGCGGCTTTATGTCGGGATATTCGGCCAGCTTGGGCAGTTTCCATGCTCCCGAGCCGTTGGCTACATATCCGTCGGTAAGCAACACCACAGGAGTCATGTGTTCCAACGCGATTTTGCAAGCCATGTAGGCGGCGTCAAAGCAGTTGGTGGGCGATGTGGCGGCCAGTACGGGCATGGGGCTTTCGCCATTGCGTCCGAAAAGAGCCTGCAGCAGGTCGGTCTGTTCCGATTTGGTAGGCAGTCCGGTAGAGGGGCCTCCACGCTGCACGTCCAGCACTACTATGGGAAGTTCGGTTATCACGGCCAGGTTCATGGCTTCTGACTTCAGGCATACACCGGGACCCGAAGTGGAGGTCACGGCCAATGCTCCGGCAAACGAGGCGCCTATAGCCGTGGCACATCCCGAAATCTCGTCCTCACACTGTACGGTCATCACGCCCAGCGACTTGTGTTTGGCCAGTTCGTGCAGCACGTCGGTGGCGGGAGTTATGGGATAGGAACCTAAGAACAGTTTCAGTCCGGCTTTCTCGGCGGCAGCCATGAATCCGTAGGCTGTGGCTTTGTTTCCGGTTATGTCCATGTAGCATCCCGGTATCTTTTCCTTGCTTTCTATGCGGCAGGTAGCATGAGCTATGGAGGCGTGGGTGTTGTGCCCATAGTCCCATCCGGCATGCATTACTTTGATATTAGCCTCGGCTACAGCGGGTTTCTTGGCGAACTTCTCACGCAGGAACAGTTCAGCTATCTTCAGGTCCCGGTCAAACAGCCAGCATACCAGTCCCACGGCGAACATGTTGCGGCATTTCAGCATGGCTTTGTTGTCCATGCCCGAATCGGCCAGACAATCCTTTACCATTTGGGTAATGGGTGCGGCTATCACATCTTGCCTTATGCCCATTTCCTTTATAGGATCGTCAGTGGCAAAGGCGGCTTTCTCCAAGTCGGATTTCCTGAAGGCGTCTGTATCTATGATAATGCTTCCGTTAGGTTTCACATATTTATATTGTGTCTTCAGCGCGGCCGCGTTCATGGCTACCAGCAAATCGCACTGGTCGCCCGGTGTGTACACCTTGCGTGCGCCCACGTGCACCTGAAATCCGGACACGCCGGTAAGCGAGCCTTGCGGGGCGCGGATGTCTGCCGGATAGTCGGGGAACGTGCTTATGTCGTTGCCCACAGTGGCCGAAACTGTAGAAAAGATATTGCCGGCGAGCTGCATACCGTCGCCGGAATCGCCAGAGAAGCGGACTACCGCTTCGTCCAGGTCTCTGACCGTCATGTCATTTGCCATAACTGTTGTATTTGATATGTTAAGTTTGCGTCGGGCCTGTATATCGCCCCATTGAGAGCACAAATGTCGCAAAGTTAGTTGGATTAACAAAACTTTTTTTCGTAAAATCAGCGGAATACATTATCTTTGCACCCGAAAACTAAAGTTCGCCTGCCCGTGCGTAGGCTGATGGTCTTGTAGTTCAACGGATAGAATAGAAGTTTCCTAAACTTTAGATCCGGGTTCGATTCCCGGCGAGACTACAAACTTCACTTTATATCGACTTAAATATTTTGGCCCTATTGCTTCAGTGATTGAAGTGATAGGGCATTTTTTTATACGTATGCTCCAGAAGCTGGGGACAGTCCGAAAAACCTGTTGCGAAGGTATCCTATAATAAACAGCCCACGATTATTGGATAAATGGTCAAGTATCCAATAATACTTGGGCTAGTAACCAATATGCTTAGAATTAGAATATCTATTGGCTTCTATGTGCAGCTATCCCCTTCAATGACCCATAACTGATATAGGGATTAGTGTAACCAAGTTTTTGGACTGATCCGAAAGCTGTTACCCCTCTAATTCGGCCTGTCTTCGGCCTGTTTTTCTACCCCCATTCATCAAGTGACCCGCTATACTTCCCATGCCAACGGAAAAATATTCCCAGAAAAACGCCCAAGACAGTACCAAGCAAAATTTAAATAGACTCTTAAGTGAGGATTGATTTGTATTTTTGTACTTTTGTATTCTATTTTTCATTTTGATTATATATAATGACCAAAGCGAAACCCTTTATCAAATGGGTTGGTGGAAAAAACCAGCTCATCAAACAACTTGAAGCCTTACTTCCAGCTGACTTTGACGAAAAGGAAGATATTACTTATATCGAACCGTTTGTAGGTGGCGGAGCTATGCTGTTTCACATGCTTCAAACCCATAAGAACATTAAACATGCCGTCGTCAATGATATAAATCCGGATTTAACAACCTGTTACAAAACAGTCCGCGACCACCCAGATGGACTTATCCGTTCCCTTGCTTCCATACAAGAGGACTACTATTCTGTCAAGAGCGAAGAAGCGAAGAAAGAGTACTACCTACGTATGCGTGACCGTTTCAACGCCAAACCTGCAGATCCGATAGAAAACACCACACTTTTCTTATTTCTTAATCGCACTTGTTTCAACGGATTGTATCGGGTGAACAAGGCAGGTAAATTTAATGTACCTTATGGACGATACAAACGCCCGCTCATTTGTGATGCGGATACAATTTACACTGATAGCCTACTTTTACAGCGTGTAAATATCTTGACAGGAGATTTTGAACAGACTTTTGAATACATCTACGGGAATACATTCTTTTATTTCGACCCTCCTTACCGCCCATTAAGCAATACATCTAGTTTCAACAATTATACAAAAGAGTCTTTCAATGATGCAGCACAAATACGACTCAAACACTTCTGCGACCGCCTTCAATATATAAAAATACCGTTTATGCTTAGCAATTCGGATTGTTCTGGGAAAAATAAGACAGACCTTTTTTTTGATAATTTATATAAAGATTATAACATTAACAGAGTGTGGGCTTCAAGAAGCGTGAATGCAAATGGTGCTAAACGTGGAAAACTTACAGAAATATTGGTGCGTAATTATATGTGGGTAAATCATACCCAAACAAACTTCTCTAATACTGACAATCAATTGGAATTAGCATTATGACCTCTGCACATTCTAAAGAAGATTTTGAGACTTTTATGTCTCAGTTGAAAGAAACAAATGCCACCTTGGCTTTCTATTCAGATTTCAACAAAATAGGAAAAAACGTTGATGACATTGCAATTAGTTTAAACATGCTCAATTTTCTATTAGGAAAAGAGAATTTACGTAAAGCCGTAGAAGCTTTGTGGAAAAGAGACCCTCAAGTATTTGATGTAATGGATATACTAATAGCAACAAGAAAGAAGGATAAAAAGAAATTTTTCGATGAAAATGGAGACTTTCGCTTAGTACATTCATTATTTCAAAGCATTGATGGCGTAATGGAATTCTTAGAGGGTACAGGATTGGCTGCTGTCTTTCAAAATTCAAAAATAAAAGATTTGGTAGATTATGTGTTCGGAGTTGAAACTGGACTGGATACAAATGCCCGTAAAAATCGAAGCGGAGAAATTACAGAAAGCTTAGTTGCGAGCATATTGTCTAAAGCAGGCATCAAATATCATACGCAAGTGTCATCCTACAACTTCAGCAAAGTTTCTGAGGCATTGGGAAAAGACCAGAAAGTTTTTGATTTTGTCATACATACACCTGTAAAGACTTATCTTATAGAAGTGAACTTTTATAGTGGTGGTGGTTCTAAACTGAATGAAGTGGCTCGTTCTTATACAGAAGTCGGTCCAAAGGTGAACAACATAGAAGGATATGAATTTGTATGGGTTACAGATGGCATAGGATGGAATGCTGCAAGAAACAAATTGGAAGAAGCTTTTTATACTATTCCAAAGATATACAACCTGACCAGTCTTAAAGACTTTATCACAACAATTAAACAAGAAACACAAAGTTAAAAGAATGATTTCCTCTTATTATAAATCTCCTAATAGAGATTTTACTTTACTCGAAGGAGACTGCATTAAAATGCTCCCCCTTTTCAGTTTCAAATTTGACATGATATTCGCTGACCCTCCCTATTTTCTAAGTAATGATGGCATCAGCGTTCAAAACGGTAAAATAGTCAGTGTGAATAAAGGAGAATGGGACAAAGGTGGAACCATTGAGTCTATAAATGAATTCAACTTACAGTGGATTTCCCTATGCAGAGAAAAACTAAAGGAAAATGGAACAATATGGATAAGCGGCACATATCACAACATCTTTTCCGTAGCCAACGCCTTGCAACAACTGGGTTTCAGAATTCTTAATGTCATCACATGGGCAAAGACCAATCCTCCACCCAATATCTCTTGCCGTTTTTTCACATATAGCACAGAATTCGTAATTTGGGCGAGAAAATGCAAAACTAAACCCCACTATTATAACTATGAATTGATGAAACTCATCAATGGAGGAAAACAGATGACAGACGTGTGGCAATTGCCAGCTATCGCCCGTTGGGAAAAGTCTTGTGGCAAACATCCTACACAAAAGCCATTAAGCCTGTTAGTACGGATAATCCTCGCATCAACCAAAGTTAATTCATGGATACTTGATCCATTTTCCGGAAGTAGTACAACAGGAATTGCCGCTTCACTAACAGGAAGATATTTTCTGGGTATTGAACAAGATAGCAACTTCTTGGCTCTAAGCAAGGCACGCAGAGAGGAAATCAATGATAACAACTTACGAATGACATATTGCGGAAAAATCAAAGACATGACTTATGTGCCATATCAACAGATTATTTGCGAAAATTTTCAAAACAATTACGGATTACCTTTTTAAAAATCCCAAGCAAATTGCGTGCTTTTATCCAAAGCCTAAAATGCTTATATCCTTCTAGCCCGTTGGCGGAATTAAATTAGTGCGTATTTAATTCTGTCAACGGGTTATTTCTAATGTTTCCCTTTCTTGCTTCGCCCCCACCCCCCACACAGCCTTTTGTCACTTTGACACTTTGCTTTCCTTTAACACGGAGAATCGCTTATTTACAGCCGGTGAAAAGCCCGGTGGAAAAGAATGCACGCATTTTCGGCGTTTTTTGGCTTATCTTATTGTAACATAAAAGCATAGCCTTATTTTTAACACTTCAAAATCGGTTCAAAACCTGGTGAAAAACCGTGTTTCAGGCTCTCCGTAAGCTGTTAAAGGCTTGCCCGCCGACGGACAACAGGTCGACAGCCGGCGAATGACAGGTAGTTTATCGGCGGACATCAGGTCATCCGTCCGGCCTTTACCGCAAATCAGAAAACAGACGAATGAATAAATATACAATGAACAGCCAGAAAAGGGGAGTTACTGCATAAATATGCATTCCTTTTTGCATAAATATACAATGAAAAATATACGGGCACCTGTTTTCCGAGAGTTTTTAAAACAGGGGCTGTAAGCGGAAAAGCCATTTTAACATCTTTAAGACAGCAAAACCCTTAAAAAGCTGACAAAGTGTACAACCGGCAAAGACCGCAGAAAAGGAAAAAGCATGGATACAAGCAAGCAAGCTCCCTGCAAATGACTGACAAAGCGCATGTAATATGAAAAAATGATGTA
The DNA here is from genome assembly GCA_949296415.1 of uncultured Bacteroides sp. Classification (GTDB taxonomy): domain Bacteria; phylum Bacteroidota; class Bacteroidia; order Bacteroidales; family Bacteroidaceae; genus Bacteroides. The sequence goes on from CASFQC010000061.1 coordinate 10,399, forward strand.
ACTTTGCAACGGTTTATTAACCTGCTTATAAACCGCAATTGACAGACATCTGAACAAGTTATTGACAATAAAATAATAAATAAGCACATTGCTATGGAATATAATTTCAGGGAAATAGAGAAGAAATGGCAACAGCGGTGGGTGGAACAGAATACCTACCGGGTGGACGAAGACAAGACGAAACCCAAATATTATGTACTGAACATGTTCCCCTACCCCAGCGGAGCCGGACTGCACGTGGGACATCCGCTGGGATACATAGCCAGCGACATATATGCACGCTACAAAAGACTGAAAGGATTCAATGTGCTGAACCCCATGGGATATGACGCCTACGGACTGCCTGCCGAACAGTATGCCATACAGACCGGACAGCATCCGGCCATAACCACCGTGAACAACATCAACCGCTACCGCGAGCAGCTGGACAAGATAGGCTTCTCCTTCGACTGGAGCCGTGAGATACGTACCTGCGACCCTGAATATTACCACTGGACGCAATGGGCTTTCCAACAGATGTTCAACAGTTACTACTGCAACCGGACACAAAAGGCACAACCTATAAGCGAACTGGAAAAGGCGTTCGAAACTGGCGGAACCGCCGGACTGGACGTGGCCTGTACGGAAGAAATAAGCTTCACCGCCGACGAATGGAACGCCAAAACGGAACGGGAAAAACAGGAGACGCTGATGAACTACCGCATTGCCTATCTGGGAGAGACCATGGTGAACTGGTGTCCCAAACTGGGCACGGTACTGGCCAACGACGAGGTAGTGGACGGTGTGAGCGAACGGGGAGGATATCCTGTAGTGCAGAAGAAAATGCGCCAGTGGTGCCTGCGCGTCTCTGCTTATGCGCAACGCCTGCTCGACGGACTGGAGACCATAGACTGGACCGACTCGCTGAAGGAAACCCAACGCAACTGGATAGGAAGGAGCGAAGGCACGGAGATGCAGTTCAGAATTGCGGGAAGCGACCGTGAATTCACCATCTTCACCACACGCGCGGACACTATATTCGGAGTGACCTTCATGGTACTGGCTCCGGAAAGCGACCTGGTGCCCGAAGTGACCACCGAAGACCGGCGTGCCGAAGTGGAAGCCTACCTGGAACGTACCAAAAAACGCACCGAGCGTGAACGTATAAGCGACCGTGGCGTGACGGGAGTATTCACCGGATCGTATGCCGTCAATCCGTTCACTGGCAAAGAGATACCTATCTGGATATCAGACTATGTGCTGGCCGGATATGGCACAGGAGCCATCATGGCCGTACCTGCCCACGACAGCCGTGACTATGCCTTTGCCCGACACTTCAACCTCCCCATCATACCGCTGATTGAAGGAGCCGACGTAAGCGAGCAGAGCTATGACGCCAAAGAAGGCATCGTGTGCAATTCCTCCGGCAATGGATTCTCGCTTGACGGACTGACCGTAAAGGAAGCCATAGCCGCCACAAAAAAATATGTGGAAGAGCACCGTTTGGGCCGTGTAAAGGTGAACTACCGCCTGCGCGACGCCATCTTCAGCCGCCAACGTTACTGGGGAGAGCCTTTCCCCGTGTACTATAAGGACGGAATGCCTTACATGATTCCCGAAAACTGCCTGCCCCTGCAACTGCCCGAAGTGGACAAGTTCCTGCCCACCGAGACCGGCGAGCCGCCACTGGGACACGCCACACGCTGGGCTTGGGACACCGTGAACAACTGTGTGACAGACAACAGCCGCATCGACCAAAGCACCGTATTCCCTCTGGAACTGAACACCATGCCGGGATTCGCCGGTTCGAGCGCCTACTACCTGCGCTACATGGATCCGCACAACCATGACGCTCTGGTGTCACGGGAAGCCGACGGATACTGGCGCAATGTAGACCTCTACGTGGGTGGTACGGAACATGCCACAGGACACCTCATCTATTCGCGCTTCTGGAACAAGTTCCTGCACGACCTGGGCATATCCGTAGTGGAAGAACCCTTCCAAAAACTGGTGAACCAAGGCATGATACAAGGACGGAGCAACTTTGTGTACCGCATAAAAGACACCAACACCTTTGTGTCGTTGGGATTGAAAGACCAGTACGACACTACCCCACTCCACGTCGACGTCAACATGGTGCAGAACGACATACTTGACCTGGAAGCCTTCAAAGCCTGGCGTCCGGAATACGCCACTGCCGAATTCATACTGGAAGACGGAAAATACGTGTGCGGATGGGCAGTGGAAAAAATGTCAAAATCCATGTTCAACGTGGTGAACCCCGACATGATAGTAGAAAAATACGGAGCCGACACCCTTCGCATGTACGAGATGTTCCTGGGTCCGGTAGAACAGTCGAAACCCTGGGATACCAACGGCATAGACGGAGTACACCGTTTCCTGAAGAAGTTCTGGAGCCTGTTCTACGACCGCAACGGAAACTTCCTGGTAACTGAAGAGGCCGCCACTCCCGAAGAGCTGAAGTCGCTGCATAAGCTCATCAAGAAAGTCACCGGCGACATAGAGCAGTTCTCCTACAACACATCAGTCAGCGCATTCATGATTTGCGTCAACGAGCTGTACGCCCTGAAGTGCGGAAAGAAGGAGATTATGGAGAAACTCACCGTCTGTCTTGCCCCATTCGCTCCACACATATGCGAAGAGCTGTGGCATGTCATGGGACACGATACTTCCGTATGCGACGCGCAATGGCCCGGATACAATGAGGAATATCTGGTGGAAAACACCGTGAACTACACCATATCCTTCAACGGCAAGGCCCGTTTCAATATGGAATTTCCCGCCGATGCCGCCTCAGACCATATACAGGAAACTGTGCTGGCCGACGAACGTTCGGCCAAATGGACGGAAGGAAAGCAGATAGTGAAAGTCATCGTAGTGCCCAAGAAGATTGTGAATGTCGTGGTAAAATAACGCACGAATATGCATATTACAAGAGCTGAATTGAAGAGAGAAGCCAAGGACTATATCATCATCACCTTCGGACTTCTGAGCTATGCCATGGGATGGGCGGCGTTCCTCATTCCCTATCAAATCACTACAGGAGGAACCACCGGTATAGGAGCCATCATCTACTATGCCGTAGGATTCCCCATACAGTACTCCTACATCATCATCAACGCAGTACTGATGACGTTCGCCATCAAGATTCTGGGGCCGAAATTCAGCTTGAAGACCTCCTACTCCATTGTGATACTCACTCTGCTGCTGGATGTGTGCCAAAGGCTGGTGAAGAACCCCGACGGCACTTTCCCGCAGATACTGGGCCCGGGACAAGACTTCATGGCCTGCCTGTTAGGATCGGTCATGTGCGGCATAGGACTGGGCGTGGTGTTCAACTGCAACGGAAGCACGGGAGGAACGGATATCATTGCCGCCATAGTGCACAAATACCGTGACGTCACCTTAGGACGCATGGTGAGCGCGTGCGACTGTCTCATCATCAGTTCCTGTTATTTCGTGTTCCACGACTGGAGAAGAGTGATATTCGGCTTCGTCACCCTGCTGGTCATAGGTTATGTGCTGGATTACATCGTGAACAGCGCGCGACAGTCGGTACAGTTCATCATCTTCTCCAGAGAATATGACAAGATAGCCGACCGCATCACCAAAGAAACCCACCGGGGTGTGACCGTAATCGACGGGACAGGCTGGTACAGCAAGAACCACGTGAAGATGCTGGTGGTGCTGGCCTACAAAAGGCAGTCGGTGGAGATATTCCGTCTCATCAAGGACATAGACCCGAACGCCTTCATCTCGCAAAGCTCGGTCATCGGAGTATATGGCGAAGGATTTGACAGACTGAAGGTGAAATGAACCGGAAAAAGAAAGACATCATCATAACGTATTGAAATCCCATATGAAGAAGAAGTTTGTATTCGCCACCAACAACGCGCACAAGCTGGACGAAGTAAGGCAAATGCTGGGCAAAAATATCGAAATAAAAGGACTGAAGGACATAGGCTGTACGGAAGACATAGAAGAAAACGGACAGACCTTGGAGGAAAACGCGCTCATCAAGGCACGCTATGTGTACAAGCACTATCATTGCGACTGCTTTGCCGACGATACCGGACTGGAGGTAGAGGCTCTGGACGGAGCACCAGGCGTACACTCGGCACGCTATGCAGGCGGACAAGGCCACGACTCGGAAGCCAACATATGCAAACTGCTCCGCGAACTGGAAGGCAAAGATAACAGAAAAGCACAATTCCGCACCGTGTTCGCACTGATTGTCAACGGAAAGGAACACTTGTTCAAAGGCATAGTGAAAGGTGAGATTATAGAGGAAAAACGGGGTACGGAAGGATTCGGATACGATCCGGTATTCGTACCTGAAGGACACACCCTGACCTTTGCCGAGATGGGCAACGAACAGAAAAACGCCATAAGCCACAGGGCACGCGCCGCAGAAAAGCTGGTACGCTTCTTTGAAAGGAAATAAGCTCCAACAAACAACAGAATAAAAGAAAGGGAATGCACCCGGGTGCATTCCCTTTCTTTTATTTCAGGACAGGGTAAATCACTTGACCATGTCTTTCAGCGTATTTACCATCAGACCGTGATCGCGGAAGTCATTGCGCAAAGCATAGTTGCCGTCTTTGTCCACCAGCACGTAAGAGGGAATGCCGTCTATCTTGAACAATCCGCTGGTGAGGTACCTCCACTGGCTTTCGTTCAGGCGGTAGTGTATGCCTTTTATGTCGGCTATCATCGTCTTGTACTTCACTATAGGCGAAGTCTCATTGGCTAAGTAAATCCATACTATGTCGTCGCTTTTCAGCTCGGTGCTCTTCAGTGGCTCGTTGGCACTTATGGCCCGGCGGCAAGGACCACACCAAGTGTTCCAGAAGTCCACTAATATCACTTTTCCTTTGTAAGGGGCAATGATGGCTCCAAATAATTTCTCCAAAGGCACGTCTGGTGCCGGAGTTATCGCCACGTTTTCTTTTATGGCAGACAACTTGGCCTTGGCATCGGCCTGAAGGGAATCAAGTGCAGCCAGACAGAATGCGTTGCCCGTGGCAGACATGGCCTTGCGGTCGTCCTCAGTCAGCGCCGCATCCTTGGCCTTGCCCACTAAGGAAACGAAAGTCCGGAGTGCAGGAATCAGCCCGTCCTTTATTCCCAGGGCTTCCAAGCTTTCGGGAGAGGCATAGACTACGGAACGTATGTAGTCGGGAGCGTTTTCGCCCATCAGCAGCATGGGATTGTTCATATCAAACAGTCCCGCCAACATTTTCTGGTCTTCCGGTTTCGCAGGCTCTATGCCCTCTACGGGAACGGAGAAGTCATACATGTTGTTCACATACCTGTAGTTGCGCTCGCGCATCTCGTCGGCACAGAACATGGCGGTGACGGCTTCTTGCTGGAGCGACACTTTCATGAACGACTTCAGCAGAGGCGGAAGGGCTGGCTCGTTGTCTATACTGTCGGCCAATGTCTTGTAGGTATTCACCACATGTTCGGCATAAGCTTTGGAACCAAGCTTATAGTCGGCAAAACTACCGTTGAACAGATTCATGGAATAATGCGAATCAGGAGTAGAAAATAGCTTCTGATTCAAGTTTTAAAAGTTTGTAATTCAATTAATTATCTGATTGTTTTATTTGTAATCTCCTTGA
>CASFQC010000062.1 GCA_949296415.1 uncultured Bacteroides sp.
CACGCTATAGCGTGGGCTGCTATTACCATATCGTCATACATAGGTTTTCTCAGGGCCTACACTCGAAGACGTGGCATTGCAGTTCCACGCTTCGTGGTTTAAGAAAAGTCCTTGTGGAAGCTGAAGGAAAAAATGGAGGATGGAATATGAAGAAACTTATGCTGCCCTTTTTGTTATTTCCCCTTTTTGCAATAGGTGGATGTACGGGCAATGCGTCTAAGACGGAATCCCAAAAAGCAGAAGTGCAAGAGCCACTTGTTCAGACATATACCGTAGAACGGTATAAACTCTTTCCAACACAAAACATGTGGATATTCATAAAACTTGACACACAAACAGGTCAAATGTGGCAATTGCAATATAGTGTAAATGATGATAAAGGACGGTTTGAGTATGACCTTAATCCTAATGCACTTGTTGTTAATGACAAGAAAGTTAATGGTCGGTTTGAACTTTACCCAACTCAAAACATTTACAACTTTATCCTTCTTGACAAAATAGATGGGAAAACATGGCAGGTTCAATGGTCGTTTGACGAAGAAAACCGTGCCGTTCTTCCTATCAATAAATAAAATGCAATTTGATAATCTTTATATACGATTTGAATTATGAAAAAGGTTTTCTTTTCGCTGTTTCTCGCATTTACAATAGCTGCAACAGCATTTGCCCAAGAAGAATCAGAACATCTTACATTCAAAGGTGTACCAATTGATGGCACATTGAATGAGTATGTGGCAAAAATGAAACAAGCAGGTTTTACTCACATTGGCACACAAGATGGCACTGCAATTCTACAAGGTGATTTTGCTGGATTCAAAAGTTGTACGATAGGTGTTGCAACTCTTAAAACGACTAATAAAGTTAATACTATTGGAGTGATATTTCCAGAACAAGACGATTGGGCTTCACTTGAAAACAACTATGCACACTTGAAATCTATGCTTACAGAAAAGTATGGTGAGCCATCAGATTGTGTGGAGACATTCCAAGGTAGCATTCAGCCACAAACAGACAATGACAAGCTATATGAATTGCAAATGGATAGATGTACATGGTACACGACCTATAGTACATCCAAAGGTGACATTCAGTTATCAATTGACAATCAAAACGTAATGAGTTGCTATGTTCTTCTTCGCTATTTTGATAAGATAAATACAGATGCTGTAAGAAAACAGGCTATGGATGACTTATAATCATCAGCTTATGTCGTCACTGTTTGTTTGGATGTTAAGTATCGCTACTGTGATAGGTATAGTCATAGTAGCGATACGATTATTTCTCAAAAAGAAGTCAAATGAACTGTCAGGAAGGATTGCCACCATTACTTCTTATAGAGATACACAAGCACACAGAGAAAAAGAATTAAGGCAAAGCAATAAAAGTTTCTTCATTGATATTGAGACTGATTTAAGGAACAGTTTTAATGGGCATATAATATCCTCTTCGGAAGAAGAACATTTTACGAAATACTATGCAGAGTTCTTCCATGAAGCCAATTCCTTACTGAAAAGTCTTGAAGCATTCCATATAGAACCGTCCGAGACAATCTCAAAATTTACACATGATTTCGGGAATATCCACTTAATTGTAAAAAGGCATAATGAGCAGGTTATCCAAGACACTCTTGATACCCACAAAGACTTTTTCGACCATTGCCTTAAATATCCGTTAGATAAGCAGCAAAGGCGTTCAATAGTGTCCGAGGAAGACAATTGTTTGGTGGTTAGTAGCGCAGGAAGTGGAAAAACATCGTCTATCGTAGGAAAGGTAAGGTATCTGATTGACATTAAACACATCAATCCTCAAAACATTCTTCTTATCAGCTATACAAACAAGGCTGCCGCCGAGTTGACGGAAAGGATGGATATTGCAGGGCTAAGAGGATACACTTTTCATAAACTTGCTATTGATATCATCGGGAAAGCGACAGGACAGAAGCCCTCCATCTGCGATAACACAGACGCACTGTTTATGAAAATCTATCATAAACTATTGGAAGATGAGGATTTCAAAAAAGGCATCGTCGAATACTTTGTTGACTATCAGGTGCAGGAAACGGATTGGGAGCATCGTAAAAATGAACGCAGACAGCAACTCTCCGAGTTGAAAGAAGTACGCTTGAAAGCCCAATTTCCCGACATGGACGGGAAAACTATTTATGTTCGTAGTGAACAGGAGCAGAAAATCTGTTTTGTATTATCTTCTTTGGGTGTGAAATTCAGGTATGAAGAACCTTATGAACATCCATTAGCTGATGAAATGCACTCGCAATACAAACCCGATTTTTCCATTTACTTTGAGCAGGATGGCAAAACAAAATGTATTTATTTAGAGCATTTTGGCGTGGACGAACATGGGCTTGTCCCCACATGGTTTGCAAAAGACAAAGGCATTACTTATGAAGAAGCAAACCAAAAATACAATGACGGAATAACATGGAAAAAAGCAGCCCATGAGAAGTTTGGGACTGTATTGCTGACAACTTCAAGTGCTGATTTCCATTATTCAGATATTCGACATACATTGAAAGCCTTGTTGAAAAAGGTTGGTGTTCCTGTTCAAGAAAAAACAGATGCCGAATTATACGATATGGTTCTTCCTCAGAACAGCAAGCAGGAAAAGGCTTTCATTCGGCTTGTTGTGACTTTTGTGACATTGATTAAGTCCAGTTGCAAGTCTATAAATGAGGTTCTGAAACAGGCTAAAAACGTTGGAGACGAGCGCAGCCTATTCATTATTAAAAGAATATTTATGCCTGTTTATGAACGGTATATTGAAGAACTGAAAGGCAGTAATCAGATAGACTTTACCGACGCTATCCTGCAAGCCACGGAAATATGCCGTTCCTCACATCCTGTAAAGTATGAGTATATCATCGTTGATGAGTTCCAAGATATATCAGTTGACCGCTACAATTTCCTGAAGGTACTCCGAGAAGGAAATCCTCCTGCAAAATTGTATTGTGTGGGTGATGACTGGCAATCCATATACCGCTTTTCAGGAAGTGACATGGCTCTTTTCAACCAATTCCCGGATTATTTCGGTTCCACAGAAATCAATAGAATCGAAACAACATACCGTTTTGGAGAGCCTTTGGTAAGCCTATCCTCACAATTCATCCAGCGGAACAAGGCACAGCTAAAAAAGGATATACACCCATTCAATCCACAAGCCAAAACCGAATTACAATTCTGCGCTTATGAACGGCGTGACTATTGTAACACTATCGGACAATTGGTAGCGTCTATCCCTGCGGATAAATCCATCTTTCTGTTAGGGCGGTATTCCTTTGATGACTATTACTTATCGTTTCTGTACAAATCAATGAAAGAGGACAATCGCTTTTACTATTTCATTGGAAACAGAAAAATTGAATTCCTAACTGTGCACAAATCCAAAGGGCTTGAAGCGGACTATGTAATAATACTCCAATGCAACAAAGATACCTATGGATTTCCTTCAATGGTAAGTGATGACCCTGTTCTTGATTATGTCCTGACTAAAAGTGACCAATATCCGTATGGTGAAGAACGTAGATTGTTTTATGTGGCTATTACCAGAGCGAAAATAAAGACATACGTTCTTTATGACAGACGTTTTCCATCCGTTTTTGTTGACGAGTTCTTACACCCCGAAAAGGTCACGGAAGAAAGTTATGCTAAACATCCCAATGCCAATAAGAAATGGACACGCAGTGCTGACAAATTCCTACTTACCCTTTACCATGAAGGAAAGAGTATAAAGTATATTGCGGAAAAAATGGGAAGAAGTCAAACCTCTATCGTTATGCGGATAGGAAAATTAGAAGGCAAGCAATAACAAAAACGCCCGTCATGCCTTTCATTCGATAAATTGTGTTACCTTTGCATTGGAAGAGTTGTGTGACAGAAAGAAATACGACGAATCTCGCAGAATTTGTGACCGTTGCTAAGTCATTACCTTGCTCCATGAGTAATACTCATAAGTAGCTTATTTCTAATATATTCCTATTTTAATATCGTTTTTTTAAACAAAAGAATACCTATTATGATCAGACTGAATGTGTTTATCCAGGCCGATGCGCAGCATCGTGCCGAAGTGGTGGAAGCGGCTAAGGAATTGGTGGCTTGTTCGTTGAAAGACAAGGGTTGTGTGGCTTATGACCTGTTTGCAAGTGCAACTCGTCCCGATGTGCTGATGATATGTGAGACTTGGCAGGATGCCGCTTCGCTTTCTGCCCATGAGCAGGCATCCCATTTTACCACACTGGTGCCCAAGATACAGAGTCTTGCTTCCATGAAACTGGAGAAATTCGAATTCTGATTTCTGCCGGCGGATGCTTCCGTCATGAAAAGAAGAAGGCACGGACTGTACGCGCCAAGGATGCTTCCGCATCCTAAAGGTTGTGCAGTCCGTGCCTTGCTTTTTAGAGTTTCTTATATTTTCTCCTGTTTTCAGAATCTGTATCCTAAGGAAATGTCGGCACAGAAGTTTCTCACTCCGTCCGAAGGAATGATGGCAGTCTTGAAGTCATTGTTGAGCAGCGGAGTGAACGCATATTGGCAGTCCAGTCCGAGATAGAAGTGTCTCAGTTCATAGCCCACTCCTATCTGTAGTCCGGCTTCAAAGCGCTTCAGTGCCGGAACTTCACCGTCTGTTCCTGTAAACAGGTCACCTTTCCGTTCGCCTCGCTCATTCCCGTTATCGGACAGGCTTCCGACGTAGCGGTACTCTCCGCCCAATCCTATGCCGATGTAGGGACCAAGGTTTACAATAAACTTGTTCCGGTTACTCCGGTCCCACAGCTTCATTTCCACCACTATAGGAATGTTGAGGTAAAGCGGATTGATGTCGCATGTATAGTATGTTCCATCTCTCGTACCTTTCCATTCGGATGGCTTTTGGATGATATTGACCGACGCAGCCAGTGAGAACAGGTGTGTCAGCGCATAGCTTGCTCCGGCTCCTACGGCAAATCCTATGTCTGGGCCGTCTGTCCCGTCTCCTTTGGGACGCGACAGGGTTACTCCGGCATGCACAAAGGGGGTTACCTTGCGTTCCTCGCGTTCCATCTTGATGAGCAGTTCTTCGTCTTCATTGCGTTTTGACAGCGTTATAGTCCGTGTCTGCATGCCCATAAAGTGTACTTGTAACTTGTGTTCTCCTACCGGTACTCTGATGGAGAACCGTCCGTTCACGTCAGTTATGGTAGCCCATGCGCTGTTCTTCAATCCTACGGCGGCTCCGGCCAGCGGTTCGCCGTTTTCCTGACAGATGACAATGCCTCTTACCTCCTTTTCTTGGGCGGCGGCACACATGCACAGAAGCAATGCGGCCAGAAATATGCTGAATTTTTTCATAATGATAAGATGTTACGGGTCAGGTGTTTTCTTTATCATGCGGCAAGTGTTCCCTATAAGGAGAGAATATGTCTTGGCTCTGGATACTGCCTGTCTGTCATTTCAGAGGTTCCAGCACGCACATGGCTTCCATGAGCATGCATCCGGTGAGTTGTGGGGTCAGAGCTACGTTTTCATTGTCCTCGGGAGCTTTGCGCCAGCGGCCGGCATAGAGCATGGTGCGTTGGTTGACCCCTTGTCCGGCCATGACAGTGGCTAGTCCGGTGAGATAGTTGTGGAACTTCTTGCGTACATCGTAAGCCAGGTCTTTCTCATTGGCCAGCTTCACGAAGTAGCGAAAGAAGATGCCGTGGAACAGTCCGCCGTCACCCGATGTGGCATCGGACAGCACGCCGTCTTTGGTCAGATGGTCTGTCACGTAGGTGGCTGCCAGGGTGGCGTCGTCCAGATATTGCTTGTCGCCGGTTATCTTATACAGTTCATGTGCGGCACCGAGGAAGGTTCCTATGTTGTAGGTGAATATCCAGTTCTTTTGTATCTTCCCTTCCTTGTTCATGTTGTCATATACGGCACCTGTCTTGCGGTCGAACAGGTTGTTCTTTTCCCACGTGTATATTTTGATGGCTTCGTTCAGATAGGCGTTCCTTATCTTTCCGTCCTTGAATCCGGCCTTGTCGTAGAAGTTGTACAGACGTGCGGCGATGAGTGCGGCCGGGCCGTTCGAGCAGGCGTTCTTGCTTTTGGCCACATCGGTCTTCCAGGTGATGCCTCCATACCACGGCGCCTCGTCTTCCGGTCCCCATGTGGGCCATATCCAGTCGTCGAACATCTGGCGTGCTTTGGCAATGTATTTTGTGTCGCCGGTGCACTCGAACATGCGTATCTGTGCCAGTACAATCCATTCCATGTCGTCGACGAACACGTTCCACCACGGATCCTTGGGGTTCATCTTGCTTGCGAAGTTATATCGCGGGGCACCGTCCCACCAGAGGGGGAAGAGGTCGGAATACTGTTTGTCTCCGGTACGCATGTAGGCGTCTATCAGCACGTCCATAGCATGTGCTTGAGGCCAGTAGTGGTTGGTAGTCATGTTTGAGAGGTTACTGCCATAGTTGAAGTAATAACGGTCGGGGTATCCTTCGAAGTTCGCTCCCCAGAAGTTTTTGATGAGAGCCTGCACCATGCCGTCGGCCATCTTGTTCCAATAAGCGGCGTCCTTCTGTGCCGAGGCAGGGAACGCCAAGAAAGTCACTAAAAGAATAGTAATCAGCCTTTTCATAAGTCCTGTTGTCGTTTTTTTGATGTTTTTGTAGTTAATAATCTGTATAAAGCAGACACGCACCCTGTATGCGGACAGGTGCGTGGCCAATTGCTTGTCTACACAAATATTCACAAAAAAACTCGGAATCTGCAAACTGCCGGGCAGATTTTTTTCGTTAATTTGTAACCTGTAATCCTTTTTATAACAAAATGAGCGTACGTAAAATATCCATCAATTATCAGGAGCCGGACGCGGCGGCGGATAACTTTGTTCCCACTCTGAGGCTCCACAAACACGCAACAGTCATTATGAGAAGAATCATGCTGGCCGGTATATGCCTGTGTGCGTCATTGCTGGCGGGTTGTTCGCGGCAAGAGCGCTTCGGGAGTCTTGTGCCCGACATGCCGTCAGAGGCTCCCGATTATTTCTGCACCTGGAACATCCAGGGCTATGTGACAGACTACTCTGGTTCCGACCCTACACGCAAGGCCATGAACGAGGAGAACATTTTCGGCAAGGGAAAATACCAGAATTGGGTGAGCTTTTATCCGAAGATCAGGGAAGACCTCTATTTCGTGATGGACGACTCGTGGGATATTCCCAAGGACTCGAATGCTGTTGCCGGAAATGCATACCTGGGTTCTGTGGAACTGGACAAGGAACGTTTCCCTTCCTTTACCGGCTCTCCCGCCGGACGACTGAAGAAACTGACGGAACGTATAGAGCGTGCCGGATGGAAAGGCGTGGGTGGATGGGTCTGCGCCCAGAAGGCGGAGATATATGCCGGCGTGTCTGATGAGGAGTACTGGACCGGGCGGCTGAAAGAGGCCGCCGAAGCCGGTTTCGACTACTGGAAGGTAGACTGGGGACGGGAAGAACGCAACGGACAGTGGCGTCGCATGCTGAGCCGGTTGGGAAGGGAGCATGCGCCCGGACTGTGGATAGAACATGCCATGAAGAATGAATATGTGGAGTTCAGCGATGTGTTCCGTACGTACGATGTGGAGAATGTCATCGCACAGCCTGTCACCATACAGCGTGTATGCAACCTGCTGCCGTACAAGGCCGAAGAAGGAGCGGAAGGTATCGTCAACTGCGAGGATGAGCCTTATATAGCTGCCGGACTGGGATGCGCCATAGGGATAATGCGTCATCCGTTCGACGGAAATCTGCCTTGCGGACGTCAGGACGATGTGTTTCCGCCTGTGGGACATAACTACAAGAGGAGAATGGACGAAGTGGTGCGCGGCGTGCGTTGGCACCGCATTGCCCTGCCTTTTGCCGTGGACGGCGACTATGAGGCTGATACGGCCCGTCTGGAGAATGTGTGGGAACTGCATGAGAATGAGACGTGGAACAAGAACCGCCGTCCGGGCTCGCTCCTGCGCGCAGACGCTCCGGCCAGGGTAAGTCGCAGGATGCCTCTGCCGGTGGTGGACGACACCACTGCGTTGCGGCCTTTTGTGCTGGCCTCGCGCTATCCTGGAGGAGCGGTGGCAGTGGCGGCCATAGGACGGGGTACGGGGCGCGGATATGTGTCAAAGGAAGTGCCGGTGACGGTGGAGGTAGGAAGCTGGAACATACCGGTGGGGCTGTTCGGACGCTTCGGCAAGGTGACGCTGGTATTCTCCTCACCTTTACCTGAAGGAGCACGTGTGTTGGCTCAGGATTTGGCGGGAGACATTCCGGTGGACATCACTCCGGAGGTGGAGATAGAAGGTTGCCGTATGGTGGTGCCGGGGCAGGTCATCAGGCGTGTGGGACTGATGGCGGCTACTGAAGGCGACCTTTCCGACCCCGGACTGGTGTTGGAAGTGATGCGTTGACGGCGGCACGGTGCGAATCCGTACACAAGAAGCGGTGAATCTGTTCGCGTCAGGGTGTTGTATTCCAGATTGATACGTGCAATATTCCGGACCAGTGGCAATCCTTGCGGGGAAAACCATGTCCCCATGGCTAAGAAACCGGACGGATGTTTTGCTTTACTGGGGATTTTACGTTACCTTTGGGCTTCGTGACGTAAGGCCGGAAATCTTCCTTACGCATCCCTTAATCATACACATAACCATTATGGACAAGTTTTTCAGTAAGGGCTCATGGCTGTTGTTTGCCTCGGTCATGATGTTGGCTTCTTGCGGCGGAAATGCCGGAAGACATGCAGAAGGCGTAAAAGATGCCGATACAGCGGTTGTAAACGGAGTGAAGACATTGCGGCTGGACGGGATGACCGTCACCTGGATACAGGACAACGCGCAAGAGAAGCTGATGCCCCGTACTCTCTTTGCCGACGTTCCAGACAGCATCATCGGCAAACTGTCGTTACAGGAAGGCGTGCCCTCGTCGGTCAGCACTTTTCTGGTAGAGACGGAAGGGATAAAGATATTGTTCGACACCGGTCTGGGCGCTCCCGACAGCCGTCTGTCCGCCGGACTGGAATCCGCCGGGCTGAAACCGGCCGACATAGACTATCTCTATCTTACCCATTTTCACGGCGATCACATAGGCGGTATGCTCAGGAACGATACGGCAGTGTTCCCCAACGCCGAAGTCTATGCGGGCAAGGCCGAATATGATGCCTGGATGCAGATGCCCGACGGACAGAAAGCCCAGGTAGTGAAAACCATGGGGGTATATGGCAAACGTCTGCATCTGTTTGAGTTCGGCGATACTCTGCCTGGGCGGGTGACGGCCGTTGATGCCTCAGGCCATACGCCGGGACACACTGCTTTCCGGGTGGGGAACCTGATGGTGGTAGGCGACTTGGTACATGGTGCCGCGCTGCAGATACCCTATCCGCAATACTGTGCCGCCTATGACATGGAGAAGGGAAAATCCGTGGAGACCCGCAGGCAGATATTGGAATACGTGAAGGACAACGGCCTGGTTATGGCCGGCATGCATCTGCCGGCTCCAGCCTTCGTGGCGGAGCAGTGACCCTTTTGGATAATTTTGCCTGCAAACCATTAAAAAACTCCATTTCCATGTCAGAAAGTAAGTCTTGGCATCGCAAATTCCTCAGTTTTTGATAAGAAATATGAATATGATGCCAAAAATATGTTATAAGACATGTTTTTTTTTTTGGAGTGAATATCAAAAAGGGTCTATATTTGCAGCGTTATCCTGAAAACAATCTTTTTACCTTAAAAAAAAACTAATACCTATTGAGGACTTAAAAAGGAGGCTTTGTGAAAAGCTTCCTTTTTTGCTTTTTACATATGCCACTTTTTTTTCTTACCTTTGCAAACACGACAAGCAAACCTGTGCATTAATATATAGGCTCTTATTTCGTATCTTATGAAAAACAAACTGGTTAAAGCATTGGTGGCGGTATGCTGCTGCCTGTTGGCCGGATGTCGGCCCCAATCTCCGCAGGACGGGATTACCATATCCGACGAACTGATGCCTGGCAGTTTCCCGCTGTCGGAAGCTGTAGTGGTTTGCGACTCTGCGGACGGGAAAACCGTAGGAAAGGTAACCGCTCTCTTTGCCGAAGACATAGGGCGCGTCACAGGTAACGAACCCGATGTGAGCAATGACCTGTCTCAAGGCAAGCCTGTTGTGTTGCTGGGCACGGCGGAAGGCAACCGGTGGATACGGCAGCTGGACAGCGAAGGCAAGCTGGATGTGTCGGCTCTGAAAAGCGGTTGGGAACGCTTTTGCGTGAAGCAGGTGGACAATCCCTTTCCCGGAGTGGATAAAGCACTGGTCATAGCCGGAAGCGATCGCCGGGGCACAGCCTACGGAGCCTTTACGTTGAGTGAGGAAATGGGCGTCTCGCCCTTCTACTGGTGGACAGACGTGCCCGTCACTCCCATGGCCCACCTGTATGTGAAGGCCGACTATACCTCGCCAGAGCCATCCGTAAAGTATCGCGGACTCTTTATCAATGATGAAGACTGGGGACTCTATCCCTGGGCTGCCCGTAATTATGAGAAAGACCTGGGCAACATAGGTCCCAAGACCTACGCCAAAGTGTGCGAGCTTATTCTGCGCCTGAAAGGCAACATGCTGGCTCCGGCCATGCACGCCTGTTCGGCTCCGTTCTACTCGCATCCGGACAATAAGGTCGTGGCCGATGAATATGGCATACTCATCACCACCTCACACTGTGAACCCCTGCTGTTCAACAATGCCTCCAAACTGGAGTGGGACACAAAAAAGGACGGCGACTGGGACTATTCCACCAATAAGGAAACCATCCGGCAGAAGCTGGACGACCGTGTGCGCGAAGCGTCACCCTATGACAACATCTATACGTTGGCCATGCGCGGACTGCACGATGCCGGCATGCGCGGGAACCTGACACAAGATGAGAAAGTGGCCATGCTGCAACAAGCTATCGCCGACCAACGCGACATCCTGAAAAAACACATCACGCAGAAACCGTTGGAGGACATCCCACAGATATTTGTCCCTTATAAGGAAGCGCTTGACTTGTATGAGCGAGGCCTCTCCGTACCCGAAGAAGTCATTCTGGTATGGCCCGATGACAATTACGGCTATCTGAAACGCCTCAGTGACCCGGAGGAGCAAAAACGCAAGGGGGGTTCTGGCGTGTACTATCACCTTTCTTATCTGGGTGCGCCGCACGACTATCTCTGGATCAACACCACCCCTCCCGTGCTGATGTATAAAGAGCTGATGAAAGCCTACCGGACGGGCGGTGACCGCTACTGGCTGCTCAATGCAGGCGATATCAAGCCCATGGAATTAGGTCTGAAAACCTTCTTCGAACTGGCATGGGACGTAGATAAATTCAGCTACGACGGCATACACCGCCACCAGGCACGTTATTTGGCTTCTCTCTTCGGAGCAGACAGAGAACAGCAGTTTCAGGAGTTGCTGGACACCTATTATCGTCTGGCTTGGAGCCGTAAGCCTGAATTTATGGGCTGGGAACGTGAATGGGACCGGCCGGGATTGGGTGACCTGCATGACACCGACTTTTCCTTCAGTGCCTATAATGATGCACGGCAGCGGCTGGACGATTACAGACGGCTGTCGGATACAGCGGCACGCATCTGTGGAGAGTTGCCGGAAGAACAGCGTCCGGCTTTCTTCGAACTGATAGGGTATCAGGCAATGGCCTCTTGCCAGATGAACCGCAAATTCCTGCTGGCCCAACTGAACCACGAACTCACCCTGCAGGGAGGACGTACAGCCGAAGCCAACTGGGCTGCTACACAGGCTCGCGCGGCATTTGACAGCATAGCAGCCCTGAACGTGCAATTCAACACCATGTTGGGCGGAAAATGGGCACATATGATGGCTCTTGCCCCAGGATGGGTGGCCAAATATCATCACATGCCCCCGGTAGACTATATAGAAGGAGTGGGCGAGACTCCGGTAGACCTGTCGCCACATGAAGACCAGAACAATCTGGAAGGATGCGCCGTGATAGACTTGCGGAAATACACCGCTAAAGCCGATGATAGCTACCCTGTGAAACGCATAGATGGCATCGGCTATGACTGGACAGTCTTACAACTTGGAGAGGCTATCCAGCCTTCAACTGATCCCACTCATCCCAATGGCGCGAGAGTAGAATTCAAACTTCCGCATATGGAGGCCGACTCGGTGATCGTACATGTCTACACCTTGCCTTTTTTCCCGCTCTATGCCGGAAAGGGTGCCAATCGTTTTGGCGTATCGGTAGACGGGCAGCCCGTACAGGTGGCCGAGAACCAGCCTAAGGAATATTCCGTGCAGTGGAAAGATCAGGTGTTGCGCAACGGTGCCCTTTACACCGCACGCTTTGCCTTAGACCCGGACAAACGCAAGCACACGCTTACGCTGACTTGTGGAGACCCCGGCGTAATGGTGCAGCGCATTATAGTGGACTGGGGTGGACTAAAGAAAACCTATGTGGGGCCAAGCACCGCACTGACAAACTGACAAACCGTGGTGACTGTGCCCGATGTCCCGAAACGGGGAAACGGACGGCATATGCCACCACTTCAACATACAGAATTATCTAACCCTAAAAGACATTGTAACTTATGTTTTCTGGAATAGTAGAAGAATGCGCCGTGCTGACAGACATGGTGAAGGAACGCGAGAACATTCACTTTACATTTAAATGCTCCTTTGCAGGCGAGCTGAAGATAGACCAAAGCATATCGCACAACGGCGTGTGCCTCACTGTAGTGGCATTGGCTGGCGATACCTATACCGTAACTGCCATGAAGGAGACCTTGGACCGTTCCAATCTTGGTTTGCTCCACATAGGCGACGAGGTGAACGTGGAGCGGAGCATGCTTATGAACGGAAGGCTGGACGGACACATCGTGCAGGGACATGTGGACCAGACGGCTACCTGTACCGACATTGCCGATGCCGATGGAAGCTATTACTATACATTCCGTTATGCATTCGACAAAGACATGGCACGCAAAGGCTATCTTACCGTGGACAAAGGCTCAGTGACTGTGAACGGCGTGAGCCTTACCGTGTGCAATCCTACCGATGATACCTTCCAGGTGGCCATCATTCCTTACACTTATGAGCATACCAATTTTCATGCCATCAAGGTAGGAAGTGTGGTGAATCTGGAATTTGATATCATTGGGAAGTATCTCAGCAGAATGATCCAATATAAATAAGATGGACAGACCGCATGCTGATGAAGTGAAGATGTCGGCCGACGCTTTTTACAGGCTTGTACTTGACAGACAAAGCGACCGGGCATTTGATACGGAACGTCCTGTAGGAAGGGATGTACTGGATAGAATACTGGAAGCCGCTCGAATGGCTCCTTCGGCCTGTAACGGGCAACCTTGGAAAATGGTGGTAGTGGACGATGCCACGCTGGCATTCAAAGTGGGACAGGCCGTAAGTGGCATGGGCATGAACAAGTTCGCCGTTACGGCTCCCGTACATATCCTTATCGTAGAGGAACGTGGAAGCTGGGTGTCTCGTCTGGGGGGCAGGATAAAAGACAAATACTTCCCTTTGATGGACATCGGAATATTGGCGTCATACATTACCTTGGCGGCCGAAAGCGAGGGACTGGGGTCATGTATGCTCGGGTGGTTCGATGAAGAGGCCGTAAAGCGGTTGGCGGGCATTCCCCACCGGAAGCGGCTGCTACTTGACGTGGCGGTAGGCTATCCGTTGAAGGCGGTAAAGCGTCCGAAGAAACGGAAGGACCGGTCGGAAACAGTGTCCTATAACAGATACTGATTCCGGCTCTTGTATTTGTCTTTCCCGTGGGGGCACAGCATCCTACAAGTCTTTCAGCAATATCTGTCCGGTTTGTGTGTGGTAGGCTTCGCGTGCTTTCTGCAAGGCTTTCCATTCATTGCTGAATTCGTGTTCGCGGTCTATCTTGAAGTCTTCCGACCCGTGGGTATAAAGCCTGTCAAGCAATACTGCCACACTGAGCCGGCTTATGTCCATGGAGGGTTGGTAGGCTATGGATTCGCTTTTTTCGTCTGTGCTCACCTCGTTCAGCAGTCCGGTTTCCTGCAACTCGTATATTATCTGGCGGGTCAGTCTGATGGGAATCTGGCATTCTTCTGAAATCTTCTCGGCCGAGTAGGGGGCTTGCCCCTGTGCGAAGCGCTTGCATACCACAGACATGATGAGTATGGCCACAAAGTCGCGGTAACGTCGGCTGGCATTCCGTGTGTCTTTATCGAAACTGAAGTTGTTGATGTTCTGTTGAGCATAGCTCAGCTCGGCACCGAACAGGCATATGCTCCAGGCTGCCTGCAGCCAGAGCAGGAAGAGGGGAAGGGCGGCAAAGCTTCCGTATATGGCATTGTAGCGCGACACCCACAACTGGAATACGATGTAGATGTACTGCAACACCTGGTAGGCCGTACCGGCAATGACGCCTGCAACCAGGGCGGGTACGAACTTCACCTTGGTGTTCGGCATGAAGATGTACAGACCGGTAAACATCATCCATGTCAGTGCGAAGGGGATGAGGCGTATCATGAACTTGCCCAGTGGTGCCAGCAGGGCATAGTCTTCTATGTTCTTCAGCATGGTGCTCATGAATATGGACAGACCGGCCGAGAGGACAATGAGCAGCGGGATGAGCAGGAGCATGGAGAAGTAGTCGGTTATCTTACGGTACATGCTGCGCGCCTTCTGCACCTGCCATATGCGGTTGAAGGTTATCTCCATGCTGTTTATCAGGTTCAGTACGGTCCACAGCAGCATGATGAGGCCCACTCCTATGAACACCCCGCTTTTGGTCTGTTCCAGATAAGACTGTACGAACCCCACTATGGCCGTTCCCACTTCGGGCGAGCCGCCGAAGTTGTCCCTTATCTGTTGTTCCACCAGACTGTCGAATCCGAATCCCCGCGCTATGGCGAATACTATGGCCAACATGGGCACCGTGGCCAGCAGGGTGCCGTAGGTCAGTGCCGACGCCTTGTTCACCATGCGGTCTTTTATAAAGCGGTTTATGCACAGATATATGGTCTTTATGATGTTGTAGGCCGAGAAAGTGGTCTTGTTCACCTCGTCTTCCGTGATGCGCCAGATGTCGTAAGTGAGGAATCTCCAAAGCGCGGCTATGCGTCTGCTCATGGGCGGGAATGTGATAAGGTTAGTCTATCGGGTTTTTTGCCTTTCTCCTCCGCCTCTTCGTGGCGTGAGGATGAAAGAAGGAAAGCAGTCGGCCTGTAAGCCGGGTTCTGTGTCCCTAAGCCGTGTGGCTACAGGGTGCCTGCCATTTATCTGAGCCGTGTGTCACCACATCGGCTTTAGCGGTCTACCCTCCGACATGGGGCGAGCAACCCTCCTGGCGTCGGTTTACATGACCTTGCAACTCCCAAGGTGCACAGCATTTGTGTCACCACAAACCTGGCAGGCTCTTACCCTGCCTTCTCACCCTTACCTCCCGTCGCCTCGCAGAAGCGGGAAGGCGGTTATTTTCTTCTGCACTGCTCTGTCCTCGCGGGCAGCTTTCCGTTAAAAAGTGGGATGCTCTGTGTTGCCCGGACTTTCCTCCTGCGCCCTCATGGGACGCAAGCGGCAGGCCGGCCGGCTGCTTTCCGTGGGCAAAGGTAAGGCTTTTTGTCTGAACATCGGCCACAATCCCGTGGAAAATCTGCGGCAGGGCATAGGGAAGCCGCCGACAACCGCCTGCTTTTTTCATCTTTCCCGCAGACGTTTCCAGAACATGAAGGCGGCCAGGGCAAAGGCATTGAACATAAGTATCAGCAATACCCATACTATACGTGAGTTCGGGATAATAAAGTTCTAAAAAAGATAGGTAATCACAAGTATTTTTCGTAACTTTATATCTGACAAATAACAAGTTAATGAAATAAT
>CASFQC010000063.1 GCA_949296415.1 uncultured Bacteroides sp.
CTTTCAATCAAAGTCACTACAAAAGAAAACAGGCGTTCCGACATATTCACATCCGCAGCACTGCATTCGGGAATTTCATAATAACCATCCGCATCTTTTTGAAAGCCGACACGCAAAATCCCCTGCATCACAATATTAATTTCTTCTGAAGTCATCTGACCTTCATTTGCAGGTATCTCCGCATCCAAATAAGGACCTCCCTTAAACTCATTCGTAGAAGGTTTTACGAAATCAAATACCTCATCCTGTTGGCATCCTACCATTACAACGACAGCCAGCAAGCCTGTTATCATCAACGAATAAAAAAGTCTTTTTGTTCTCATGTCTTTGTTGTTTTTCTTGTTATACATCTCTCAGTCACTTATATTACAATATTCCTTCATTTCCATACCTGCCTCCCCTCCTCCATCACAAATATCCGTTCCTGTGCACCGCGCGTATGGTTGCGCAGCAACAGCAACGTGCCGACAGGCACTTCCTCATAACGTAAGGAATCGGCCGTGGCCGTCTGCCGCCCTAACGAACGCCAGCCACGCCACCGGCTCCCAACCCATGCGCCGGCTGGCACAAAGGTAGGCAATGGCCGAACGGGGCCTGCCTCCATAAAGGACGTTCCGGGGCACGCGAAGCTCCTTGATGAGGTTGCGGGCATAGGAAAAGGTGACATCCTTGAAACGGGGATGGCGGAACAGGGGAACCACCGTCGTGTCCAGACGCTGCATGTCGGCCTGCATACGGCGGTTGAGGCTGAAGGTGGTGCGGTAGACCTTCAGCTTGGGGGTAGTGTACATCAGGGGACAGCGGGCTTCCTTGACCGAACGCGGGAACTCTTCGAAGAACACGCCTCCGTACTTGTCGGGGAAGGACACCCACTGGTGGCCGTCGTTGTTCTCCCCACGCACGGGCATAAAGTCCACGGCACAGGGTATGCCCAAGGCACGGCACACGTACACCGTAAAGTCGGTAAACTCGCGGCAGCTGCCGGCCTTAAGGCGGGCCACATCGAACCCCACATGCGGAAGGTCGGCAGGCGAGGTGGTGGTGAACACCACACGTCCGCCCCGTATGGAGTCCAGCACCACACGGGCGGCCACGGCAGGGTCATCGTTACCGGACCACGGTAGACGGCCTCGCGCCACGGCGTGAGCCGCTCGTTACCTACACGATAGGGCAGGATGTATTCGCAAAAGTCGGCAAATCCCACGTGCTTGCCCCACGGCTGTTCGCGCCATACCTTGAAGGCCAGCTCAATGTTGCGGCAAAGGAAGGCGAAGTTCACCGTCAGGATGTCCGCACGCCAGCGCAGGGAATCGGAACGGAACGCACCGTACCTGCGCGTCACCGAGTCGGCCAGTACCGCAGGCTCAATGCCCCGTGTTTCGGCCAACAGCTTATAATAAATAAGGTAGTCATCCAGCTGACTTCCCTCATACCCTCCATAACCCGGCATGTTCTCTATCAGGAAACAGGCGGCACGATACTTCAGGCTGTCCTCCGGACGGAGGCTGTAGCGGCGGAGCACTTTCTCCAGCTCGGCACGGTTACCGCCCGCCTGTGCCAAGGCATCTTCCAGCGGGGAGACAGCCGGAGCAGACTGCCTGACGGAACAGGCGGAAACAAGGAGAAGAAGAAGGGTGAAAATCCCTACCCTGCCCTTTCTCCGCAGGAAGGATGCCGGAATGTGCAGATAATGGTAACTCATGGCTTATACGTTCTTTTTCGACAGAGGATACCAGAACATAAAGGCGAGCAGGGCGAAGGCGTTGAACACCAGCATCAAGATAATCCATACCAACTTGTCAGCAGCGGACAAGTCTTTTTTCCCACAAACCACGGCTATGCCGACAATCCACACGAGAACAAGGCACAACAGAATGACGATTTCTGTAAAAGCCGGACCAAATATAAACAAAGATATCATATCAAGCAATCAA
Organism: uncultured Bacteroides sp.; assembly: GCA_949296415.1. Taxonomy (GTDB): domain Bacteria; phylum Bacteroidota; class Bacteroidia; order Bacteroidales; family Bacteroidaceae; genus Bacteroides. The sequence goes on from CASFQC010000063.1 coordinate 1,935, forward strand.
ATAAATTCTTAAATTCTTTTGTCGTGCTAAAGGTAGCAAACTTTGAAACACCGGTCAAGGGGGCGTTACAATAAAAAACAGGCAAAATACTAATATACAGAAGTATAAAAAATCAGAATTCGTCCAAATACCCCCAAATTGTAACACTGCCGTTTTTACAGGAAGCAAGTACGCAAAATGGTACGCAAAAGCTCACTTTCTATGAAAAAGTAACATTATATTATTAAATTTCCAGCTTAATGGCGTTACAACAATTTTATGATAACACTCTATCGTACAATAAGATGAAAAAGATGAAGCAAAAGAAAATCCCGTGTTTTGTAACACAGACATTTCCTGGGATTGTATAAAACATTCATCCTATAATACGGCGTGTCATAATGGCAAACTGCTGCGTTATTGTCGGGATTCGGGCTAAGTCATTTACGAAAGTAAACTCCTGTCGCCCTCACCCTCAATGCCTTGCATTTTATCCATTCTGACACGCCTAAGGGACTGCGTCAAAATGGCCATTTTGACACAGCCCCAGTTGTTTTGAATTTATTCCGGTCATTTTCTAAAGAAGATTTCCGAGGATTTTTCCCTATAGCGGGCTACGCTCCTCATAATAACCGGAAAATATTCTCGGAAACAGCCCTCAAAATAAGGCTGAGCAAAATTTAAACAGGCTCTAAATTCAAAACAACTTCTAAGAATGTATTTCTCTTCACCATGCTTCCCCCTTTCCGACGCATGTTCACATTCCGGCTTCATCCGCCACTCCGTTTTGTCTTTTTGCAGCTTTTTACCCGCATCCGCTTTCATTAAGGCCATAAAAACACCCGTTCCGCTTACTCGTACTTTTTCAAAAACACGCGTTCTGTGAGAGGACGGTGAATATTTATGCAGAAAATGCTGCATATTTATGCAAAAAACTCCCGATTCGGGATGTCTGGTGAATATTTATTCATTTGCCGGTCTCCGGAACAGCCGCAGAAGCCGGACGGATGACCTAATGTCCGCCGATGAACGACCTGTCATCCGCCGGCTGCTTACCTGTCATTCGTCGGCGGGCAAGCCGTTTCCCGCTTCCGGAAGGGCGAAATTGAGTTTTTTCCTTATTTTGAATGGAAATGAAGTGTTAAAAAATCGTGATAATGCACTGCTTTACAACGAAATAAACCGAAAAATGCCGGAAATGCGCGCGTTTTTTTCCGCCGGGCTTCCATCTGGCCGGAAACAAGCGATTCTCCGTGTTAAAGGAAAGCAAAGTGTCAGCATGCGTTTCCCGCACGGAAGCAAACGGGGGAGCCTGGCCACGTCTGTAAAAAAAGCCTTTTAGTCGGTAAAAAAGCCTGTTTAGGCGCATTATGAAGATTTTAGGACGGAAAATATTTGCATGTAAGGCAGAAAAGCCCTATATTTGTACTGTCATTAAACGAATAGGAGACATCATTCCCATATCCTTGATTTTAAGAAAGGATACCACCAACAGAGACTCTCTCTAAAATAGCGTTTTTTCATGTATTATTGACTCTCACCGTCCTTACTTGGGAAAGTAGGGGCGGTTTTTTCGCATATCCGGCACAATTTTCTCCCAGAATCCAGAATCTTTCCTGTTTCCGGCCGTACTTTTGCCTGCACAAGACTTCTGCCGCAGGCCGGAAGAAGGAGACAGGCGGAAGAAACGTACGCCCGCCTCCACCGCTATGCAAGGCAGGAGACGGAAATCACACAGAATACAAAACCATTTAAAAACAAACGATGTATGGAAAGGAAAAGACTCTACGCTAAAGGTATGAACCTTATGGCCGCATTGGCATTATGTGCCACGACACTGACCCTGCAAAGCTGCGATGACGATGATGACAACCGCATCAATGTGCCTCAGGAACTTCAGAATGCCTTCGACGCCCTTTACCGGAACGTGCAAAGGCTGGAATGGGAGACAGAGGGGAATTACTATGTAGCCGAATTCTGGATGGACAATCTGGAGAAATCGGCGTGGTTCGACAGGCAGTACCAATGGGTGATGACCGAGACAGACCTGCCCTACCAACAGCTGCCGCAGGCCGTAAGAAGCGCCTACGAGGCATCGCAGTATGCGTCATGGAGAGTGGACGACACAGACATGGTGGAACGCAAGCAGGCCGAGACTGTATATGTGATAGAAGCCGAGCAGGGCAACAGTGAGGTGAACCTGCACTACACGGCCGACGGCATCCTGGTGAAGGAATATGCCGACGGGACAGGAAGGCCGCAGGGAGGAAGCGACTACCTGCCTTCCCCCTTGCCCGACAAGGTGAAAAGCTTCATTGAGTCAAGATATGAAGGGGCACGCATAGTGGAGACGGATATGGAAACGGGATGGCTGGAAGTGGACATCGTACATGAAGGAAAAGCCAAGGAAGTGCGTTTTGACAACAGCAGCTACGAATGGATATCCACTTCGTGGGATGTGATGCCCGGACAGCTTCCGCAAGCCGTGAGCGATGCCATAAGCGCCAATTTCCCCGAATACAGGACAGACGACGCCGACTTTGTGGAGACACCCGACGGCAACTATTACCTTATAGAGCTGGAACGCGGAAACGAAGACCGCTACGTGCGCATAGCGGAAGACGGTTCGCTGATAGGGTAAGGGACACTGCTTTAGGAGCCGGGCGGCGGAAGACGGGCAAAAAGGACAGGTCCGTCCTCACGGCTTCCCGGCTTCTGAAGCAAGATACTCCGCCGCCGCCCTGCTCCTGCCTCCTACAGGCATGCGGCATATGGCGGGGAAATCTTCCGGGCGGCAATCGGCAGGAAGTACGGAAGGATAGCCCAACTTGAGCAGGAACAGGCTGGGTCCCGTGGTGACACTGCCAATGAAAAGCGACGAACGCATCAATATCTCCATGGACGCAAGAAAACGTATCATCCGCTCCCGCTTGTGCAAGGCGCCGGAACGGGAAAACGAGCTGTTCACATAACCTTGTTCCTGAGGAGAACACAACGTGTGCCAGCGTATGTCGGGAGCTTCCTGCTCCAACTGTTCGAACAGACGGTAATCGTCGGTCAGCACGAACACGTCCTGTCCTCCGCACCTGCGTATCATGCGAACATAATGCGCAGGAGGCAGAAGCGATGTTTCGGTCACCTTGTCTCCGCCACGTACCTGACATCCCACATACCGTTCCGGCAGATGGAGCGATGCAGCCAGACTGCGGCATTTGGCCTCCACTTCGCCGTTCAGCCTCCACGCCACGGCCGACACCGCACGGAACGCTTCCAGGTAGCCGCCGTCCACCCCTAGAGCCGGTATATGGAAACGGCTGTCCAAATCCAACCTCACATCGTGGCTCAACAGCACACGCTCCCCGTAGGCCATGCGGGAAAGCGCGCGGCCCATGGCATGCAGCCATGAAGCCTTCAGCTTCCATTCGGGCAGGCGCAGGCTCTTAGCCGACCAGGCACGGCGGGCTATCTCTGGCCACGAAGGGAGGGCATACACATTGTACTTATGGTGGAACGGCTCGTGTACCTCCGTGCAAAAGGGCTTGAAATAGTCCTGCCAGCCTCTGCTGAAACCAAAGTTGGCATCGTCACTGTAAAGCTCGAAACGCAAGCCGTGCTGCAGACAGTAGAGCATGCCGTGCAGCATGTGGGTGTATTCGGCGAAAAATCCCGCATCCACCCCTACATGATAGACCAGCCTCCGGCGGAAAGACCCGTTCAGACGGGAATATGATTCGTTCAACTGACACATGGCAAAAAAAGATTAGAATCTGCACCGCCATCCGTCGGCCACTCCTCTGACCCATGCCCGGAGTTTGGCAACCTTACGCTTCTCCATGAACAGGATGTAGAACGGACGCTGCCACACCAGCTTGCGTACTGTCGACGGATTGACATACTGAGGATATTGTTTTTTCAGATAAAGGAAGTTGCGTGCGATGTAGTAGACACGCGCAGGCGGATAGTTGAGCGACACGGGCATCCACCACAAGAACCGCTTCCGCAGCGGATAGCCCAACGCATGTTGCAGGCTGCCCTGCGGCAGCCTCATGATCTGCCCTTCCATGGCACGCAGCCGGAAGGAGTATTCCAGATCGATGCCGTCTATGACCAGTTTTGCGCAAAATGGCCCCACCGCGCGCAATGTGCCGACGGGAAACAACGTGCCCGACGTGATGAAACTGTCCACCACTTGCGGGCTTCCGTCAAAAGGAAGACGGTTGACAAGGGGAACGTAGACCACGGGTTTGTCCTCTTCCGCATCCAGACGCACGGCTTCCTCCAGGTAAGCACGGAAGGAGTCGGGTATGAAACGGCTGTCCTGATCCATGGTCAGCAGATGGGTATAGCCCTCTTCCATGGCCATCCGTGCGGCTTCGTCCAACGGCTGTCCTATGCCCACGTTCTCCCCTCTGCGGTAGCGCACCACTTTGGCCTGCACCACGTCGGGCAATGCAGGCTCCGGACTTCCGGGGGGCGTATTGTTCCATATGAACAGACCATCCACACCAGTGGCATAGGAAGCTATGTTCTCGCCCACCTGCGGCGAAGGATGATAAAGTGTGACTACGGCAAGAGTTCTCATGAGTTCTTCTTTTTACGGATATATTTCAGGACTTCTGACAGCTCGTCTACACGGGCCATCCACATGACACAGACGTAAAGCAGCATGGCAACCACTATCTTGGCAGCCAGCCGGAGAAACACATGGTCTATGGAAAAGGTTATGGAATAAGTGCATGCCATGACCAAAACCGCAGCCAGTGCAAAAGGCAACACATCGGACAGTGCGCGCCATATGCCGAATCCTCCGCCTTTCCAGGCAAAATGATGCCATATAGGAAACCAGCAGACATTTACCGCCACATAAGTCCGTACTATGGCTTCCATTCCCCAAGAACGCACCAGAAGCACCCCGCCCAGCAACACCAGCCCCGATGCCATGATGTTCCACATGAACACGTCGGATTTCCCTTTGCTTATCACCAGCTGCTGGTACAGTCCGGACAAAGGGACAAAGGCTCCGCTTACACACATCAGTTGCAGGAAAGGCACACAAGGCAACCATTTGCTCCCTACCGTCAGTTCTATAAGTTCGGCAGCTATAAGGGCCAACCCGAACAGAACCGGAAAGGAAAGGAAAGAGGCAAAGCGGAGCATCTTCCGGAATATGCGCAGCTGGCGTTCCTTCTCGTCTGTCACGGAAGAAAGCACAGGTTGTGCCACACCGTTTATCATGCCGATAATGGACAACTGAGGCATGCCGCTCCATTTGCCAGCCTGATTGTACAGTCCGACTTCATGCTTGGAATAGAACTTGCCCAACACCAAAGACAGCAGATTGTTGTTCACATGATTGAACACATTCGTAACCAGCAGCCTGAAACTGAACCCGAACATATCCACCAACGGACTGAAATCTATGCGCAACGAAGGACGCCAACGCGAAAAATACCAATAACCGGCGGTCTGTACGCTGATGAACGCCAATGTCTGTGTGGCCAACCCCCAATAGGCAAATCCCAAATAAGCCAACGTCACCCCCGTACATCCGGACACGACCAGCGCCACCATGGAGCACAGTGTCTTTTGCTTTACCATAAGATTGCGGAAAAGAAAGGCATTGGGTACAATGCCGAAGGAAGAGATGAAGAATCCCAGAAACACGTAACGTGATAAGGACACCAGTTCTGGCACGCCGTAGAAACCGGCTATCAAAGGAGCCGAAAAGAACAGTATGGCATAAAGAGCGAAGCTGAACAATATATTGAACCAGAATACAGCGTTATAGTCACGGGCCTGCAAATCTTTCTTGTTGGTCAAAGCCGCTGTGAATCCGCTTTCCTGCAAAGAATTGGCTATTAAGGAAAAGATGGTAAGCAAACCTATCATGCCATAGTCTTCCACAGAGAGAAGACGTGCCAATACGATACCGAAAAGGAGGGACAGCAGCTGCTGCACGCCGTTGCTGAACCCTCCCCATAACAATCCTTTTGCTGTACGCTCTTTCAGTCCTTCCCCTGTCTTCTCTTGCAGAGAAGCGGCATGCGAATCTCTTTCTCCCTTATAGGGAACGGTCTGGAAAGAGCTGTCATTCATTTCACCTCACTTCCGGGTTTTACTTCACGAAGTACGGAAGTGACAGCCAAAGAGCCGTCCCAATCCTCAGCCGAAAGTATCATGCCTTGGCTTACCAATCCGTTCTTGAACTGACGGGGAGCCAGATTGGCAATGAACAGCACTTGTTTGCCTACCAACTCTTCGGGCTTATAGTGCTGGGCTATGCCGCTCACGATAGTACGGTCTTCCAATCCGTCGGCAATCTTGAACTTCAACAGTTTCTTCATCTTAGGCACCGCCTCGCATTCCATTACCGTACCGACACGGATATCCAGTTTGTCCAAGTCTTCCATTGACACGACAGGCTTCACCGGATTGGCTTTGTACTCAGCCGCCTCGTTGGCTTTCTTGGTGGCCAGAAGTTTGTCCACTTGTGCCTGTATGGTCGCATCGTCTATCTTCTCGAACAACAGATGAGGTTCGTTTAGGTGATGTCCGGCAGGTAGGAGGTCGGTACGTCCCAAGTTATTCCATTCGAAGGTGTCCATGTTCAGCATTCCGCGCAGTTTCTTAGAGCTGAACGGAAGGAATGGTTCAAAGGCAATGGCCAAATTGGCTGTCAGCTGCAAGGCGATATGCAATATGGTGGCCACGCGATTCATGTTTGTCTTGGCCAGTTTCCACGGTTCCGTGTCGGCCAGATATTTGTTGCCTATGCGTGCCAGATTCATGGCTTCCTTCTGGGCGTCGCGGAATTTGAACACATCAAGCAGCTTCTCCACCTCGCACTTCACGTCGGCAAATTCTTTCAAGGTCTCCCGGTCATAGTCTTCCAACTCGCCGCACGCGGGTACGGTTCCGTCGAAATATTTCTTGGTGAGTTGCAGGGCACGGTTCACAAAGTTGCCATATACGGCTACCAGCTCGTTATTGTTGCGTGCCTGAAAATCCTTCCACGTAAAGTCGTTGTCTTTGGTCTCGGGAGCGTTGGCGGTAAGCACATAACGCAACACGTCCTGCTTGCCGGGGAAATCCTGCAAATACTCATGTAACCATACCGCCCAGTTGCGTGAAGTGGAAATCTTGTCGCCTTCCAGATTGAGGAACTCATTGGCCGGCACATTGTCGGGCAGGATATAGGAGCCTTCGGCCTTCAACATGGCAGGGAACACTATGCAGTGGAACACAATGTTATCCTTGCCGATGAAATGTATCAGGCGTGTGTCCGGATCTTTCCACCACTTCTCCCATGAGTCGGGCAGCAGTTCCTTGGTGTTGCTTATGTAACCGATGGGAGCGTCAAACCATACGTAAAGCACCTTGCCTTCGGCACCTTCCACAGGCAAGGGGATTCCCCAGTCCAGGTCGCGGCTTACGGCGCGGGGCTGAAGTCCCATGTCAAGCCAGCTCTTGCATTGTCCGTACACATTCGGACGCCATTCCTTATGTTCTTCCAAAATCCATTTTCTGAGCCATTCCTCATGCTTGTCCAGAGGCAGATACCAGTGTTTGGTCTCTTTCATCACAGGCTCACTCCCGCTTATGGCACTTTTAGGATTGATGAGTTCCGTAGGGCTTAGAGTGGAACCACACTTCTCGCACTGGTCGCCGTAGGCACCCTGGGCATGGCATCGCGGACATTCGCCCGTGATGTAACGGTCGGCCAGGAAGGTTTTGGCTTCCTCATCGTAGTATTGCATGCTGGTCTTCTCTATGAACTCGCCTTTCTCATAAAGCGTGCGGAAGAAAGCGGAGGCTGTCTGGCTGTGCGTTTCCGAAGTGGTGCGTCCGTACACGTCGAAAGATATGCCGAACTCTTCAAACGAATCCTTTATTAGCTTATGATAGCGGTCTACTATATCTTGGGGCGTACATCCTTCCTTCTTGGCACGGATGGTGATGGGCACTCCATGCTCATCGCTTCCTCCTATAAAGAGGACATCTTCCTTCTTCAGACGGAGATAACGGACGTAGATGTCGGCCGGAACATATACCCCGGCCAGGTGTCCTATGTGGACAGGTCCGTTGGCATACGGCAGTGCCGATGTCACGGTGGTACGTTTGAATTTCTTTTCCATTATATATTGTAGTTAGTTTTCAGTCTGCAAGCCAGCGCAAAGATGATGGAAGGCGAGTGCCGCAACGGCGGGGAGCACCGCTTCCAGACGTTATGGCCGAGCCGCATCCTATCTTCGCAGGGCAAAGATACGGATTTAAAAGAATATGCGCAATCGGCCGTCCAAGAACTTCCTTTTACTGCCTTATCCCTTCACTCATTACCGTCACGCTGCATGGCATGCCGTCCTTCAGCATCTCGGCCTGTACGATGATGGGATTGGAATACATGCCGTTGCTGCACTCTATCAGGGCGCGGCCGTCGCTGTCGGTCTGCACGCACGGATTCCAGTAGAGAGTGCGTCGGCGGTAGTCGCTTTCCACAGGTGCAGGAGGAGTGTCGGTATAGGCTGGCGCATAGAAGGCCAGCGGACGGGTATAGCCTTGTATGTAGGTCCGGCGGGTGCCACGGGCGGCACGCATGTTCTTCTCACGCATACGCACTTCGGTTATGCCTTCTTTGGGCTCAAGGTAGAACAGGGCATATTCGCCTAGCCGGGACAGGCTGATGTTGCGGTTGATGTTACCGGTCATCTGTGTGGAGGAGTCATCGTCCGACGAGTCGTCATTGCCGTACACCTCGGCCTTGTCGGCATCGGAATAAGCATAGAATTCATCGTCAAAACTGCGTGACCCGGCCGTAGTCTGGTTGGATGTGTCCAGATTGGATGTCTTCGTGTTGTCGAACACTTCGTTGGAGAAGGAATTGCTGCCTTGGCAAATCATCAGCCGCTTCACGCCGTCTATCTCGTTCCAGAAGCCCCAGGCACTGATGGGGTCAAGTACCTCGTTGCCAAAGATGAGGCATATGGTGCGGTTCTTGTACATGCAGTTTTCGTTACGCGGATTGTAGGAGAAATTGGGATCCACCTCGTTCAGCAAGTCTGTCATGGTGAATATGGCCTTGCCCTTGTCGCGCATCTCGTCTACAATGCGTGCCACGTCGTAATAGGCTTCCACACTCTTCTCGTACACCTGGGTGGTCATGTCCACACGGCGGTTCTTGCTCTTGGCCGTGATTGCCACTTCGTCCAGCATGCGCACATCCACATGCAGCAGGGAATCCATATAGAGCGAGTCGGCCCGTTCCGACAGCTTCTCCCATCCTTCTTTTTCCATCCATTCGGGATGGGTCTCGGCATATCCGTAAGCTCTTGGTGCGGGCGCAAAGTTACGGTCCAGGCGCACAGCGGTCTCGCGCTTGCGTTTCTGCCCGTTTCGACGGGTCTGGAACACGGCTTCCACCTCTCCGTTTATGCCTGTCAAGGGTATGCTGAAACGTCCTACGGAATCGGTCACTATGCTGCCCACCATCATGGAGTCTTGTTCCAGCACGATGACGCTCACTTCCATGTTCTTCATTTCCCTTTGCAGCACGGAGGAGCGTATCTGCCCGTTCAGCATCAGGCTTGTCTCGGGATACTGCAACAGTTCGGCGGGTTTGCCCGAGGTGAGCTGCGACATGTCATACTGCCTCCATCCATGTACCATCATCAGCACGTCCAGTTCCTGCAGCTTGCGTACGTCGGTATCGGCAAAGTAATAGCCGGGCTGGTGGATATAGCCTTTCAGACCGGAAGTGAGTAGCATGTCGGTGTAGATATTGTTGTCGTACTCGCCATAGTCCGACCGTAACGCATCGCGCACCGATATGGAGAAGTTGCCTTGCAGGGGCTGTCCGTGAGTGTCGGTGAAGCGCACCTCACACTTCACCGGCTCATAGGGCATATACATGTCCTTCACCCCTTCCACCGTTCCGGCCAGTGCCTGACGGGGCTGCATGAAGGCGAAGCGTTCGCACAGGGTGCGTCCTTCCACATCGATGAGGCTTATCTGATACACTCCTCCTTTGACGGAATCGGTACGGAACACGAAGGTGCGCCGGGCTCCCGGCTGCATGTCAAGCGTCCAATAGCTTTGCGGACGTCCCTCATAGCTTACCATGGCGCAAAGGCGGTTGGCCGGAGTGGAGGCATTGCCGGCCACCTGCATCACCAGACTGCTTCCTGCATTATTCACATTGAGCACGTAACCTGCCTCCAGGGGGTCGGGCAAATCGAACGTATATTCCTTATTATTATAATAGACTTTGGCTTTCACTTTCTCCGCTACGGGAGTATAGGCAAACACGCCCATGCCATCGTGCATGGTCTGGAACACTGCCAGCGTATCGCCCTTTCGGGTACATACGGCACCTTTCAGCGACACACAGGCCGAGTCACGGCTTTCGGCCTTGAAGGCCACTTTGGTAGGCAATCCCTGCACCAGCGAGCCTCCTTCGGGAAAGAACTGCAGGGCTAGCCTGTCTGTCACCTCTTCGGGACGTTGCCGCATGGAGGGATTAAGGTCATAGGTCGATATGGCGCGTCCGAAATCGTCGCCCCTTGCTGCCTGGTACACGGGGAAAGTACGCGAGAAGTAATTGGGTTCTGCAAAGGCCTGCATCCAGCGCGTGTAGGCCCGTATCTCATAGTAGCCCGACAGGGTTCCCTTGTCCAGTATCAGTTGTCCGTTACATTCTCCGTTGTCAAGTTCGAAAATCTGGCGTTGTGTCACATGTCCCATCTGATCCACCATCTCCACATAAAGCGGCTTGCTTATGCGGCTCGGCCGGTGGGTCTCGGCCAGGGTAACGTAAGCCTTGAACCATATGGTGTCGCCCACGTAATAGCTGGTATTGTCAAAGTGCAGGTAAGCCTTCTCACGCGGATAGAGGTCGGCAAAAGTCACGGCATTGTCATAATAACTTCTGAAAAGAGAGTCGGTTCCGGTTGTCTGGGCATGGAGCGGGGAAAAAGCGTACAGCAGTGCTAAACACACGGGAAAAAGATGAAGAATCGATTTCATAGGAATATCGTGTATGTTGTGAAAACAGTGCGCAAGATAGGCAGAATATCCCGTTCAGGCAAGGAAGACAGAAAATATTTTAACCCAAATCGGTCATCAGGCCGCACAAAGGACATTTCTCCTCGAAAAGGAAAGCTTTCCTTACCCTTTAATTTAGAAGCTGTTTTGATTTTATTCAATAAAATCTCATCCGGCTTTTCTAAAGCCCTTTCCGGTCTTTTTTCCTGTTCTTATTCGTCACATACCCGCTATGCTCCTCATAAGGACAGGGAAAAATCCTCGAAAATCTTCTTTAGAAAATTGCCGGAATAAAATCAAAACAGCTTCTTACATTGGCTGAATATCGGCATAGCCATGTGCTTTCAGACTGAACGTCTTGGCTTTCAGTAGCCCCGTTTCTGTATGTCCTGTGTATATTCCTTGTGTCGTGTGAGGTTCAATTATACATCTCTTGTAAGTATTCGGCAAACAGGTGCAGACCGGTCTGCATGCGTTTGATGGCTTGCTTGTCGTGACATCAGGCGGAGGCTTCCAAGCATTCAAAGGCGAAAATCATTTCGCACAAGGGGCATCCCCCCAGCCGAGGAGGCAGGCCCCTGCGGCATAGTCGGCGAAACGCCAGAGGCGTGTGCGTTCGTTCCAATCAGCGCCGGGGAAGGTGGAGCGTTTTCCTTCCGTTGCTATGCATGGGCTTGATATCTTGCCCTCCAGTGCGCAGCTTTCTCCTTCTCGAATGCCCTGCGGTCAATGTCCGAATAGTCATCGGTGGTGTGCAGTGCCGCATAGTTTTCCCCTTCACGGTGTTGCGACCAGGTCAGTTCGGCAAGAGGCGAATCGGTCCATTGCCCGATGTGGTGCAGTTCATAAGGGTCTCCGTTCTCGTCGTGCGGGGGATAACCTTCGCCCATCAGGTCCCTGTTGCTCCACCCGCGCCAGCTCTCCCCGTGCTCACGTATCCACCATTCCGGCATCAGATAGTCCGGGTCTATCCGGGGTTGTATCAAGGCAGGCTTTCCGTTCACCTTGGCCTCTTTTAGTCCGGCATCCATGTAGATGCGCGCTTCTTCTTCACTTTGAATGGCGTTGACGATGGCGTCCGACCATCCGGTTGTTTGCTGGATTTTCTTTCTGAAGGTTTCCATAGGATTTTTTGTTATTGCAATTTTGTTTACTTGTACAAAGCTAGGACGGAGAAATGCTAAAACGTTGCACAAGTAAACAAAAAACAAGTTGTTGAAGAAAGATATACTGGTTTTTCAGATAAGAAATGGGTTTTAATCTAATTTCTTAAACTCGAAGTCGTTCACCGAGCAGCACGCCTTCTTGTAGTCGAAGTTGTACAGCCGCATGTAGGCTTCCTGCACTTCCTTCGCGCCGTTGTAGAACGGAGTGGACGTGTGCATCTGGGTAGTAACGGTGACAACCATCTCCGGGGTAAGGACGGTGCCATTCACGCGCTTGATGATAATTTGGAATGCTTTGGACATAACTTTATTTATTTGATGTATTGGTTATTTTCCCGGTTGTAGCATCTTTGAAACTGTTTTCGGCAAAAGCCTTCTTCATATTTTCTATCTGTTGCTTGCACGATTTGGAGATGCTGACCGTTTTCTTGGCTATTTCTATTAGTTTGTCTGTAGAAAGTGAAGGCTTGTCTTCCAAAAAACTTTCTTCGATGGCCTCATTGACAACCGATTCAATGTCAGCGCCATTAAAGCCTGCTGTCACCGTGGCCAATCGTTGATAGTCTATTGTCTCCTTTACGCATCCTTTCCGTTCCTTTTTATTCAGGTGTACAGTGAAAATGGCTTTCCGCTCTTCAGGATTGGGCAGATTGACACAGAAAATCTCATCAAAGCGTCCTTTGCGTTTCAGTTCGGGTGGCAAAGCATCGGCATTATTGGCGGTGGCTATGACATATACACTGCTGGTCTTGTCCTGCATCCACGAAAGGAAGTAACCGAACATGCGGGTCATAATGTCATTGTTTCCGCCTACGCCCGAAAAGCCCTTTTCTATTTCGTCAATCCATAACACACAGGGAGCGGCGGCTTCGGCAATGCGGATGGCTTTCCGCAGGTTGGCTTCGCTTTCGCCCACGTATTTCCCCATCATGCTACCCATATCCAGTTTCAATAATGGAGATTCAAACAAGGCTGCCGAAGCTTTGGCGCAAAGCGACTTTCCGCAACCGGGCATACCTACGATAAATACCCCTTTGGGTACAGCCACTCCATACCGGCGTGCTTCGGCTATTCGTTTGACGACTTTGGCTTTATTGGTCAGATACGTTTTCAAGGCATCCATACCGCCGATGCTATCCAGGTTTTCCGGCGTATCAATTAGTTCCAGCAAACCGGATTTCTTTACCATTTGTTTCTTTTGCCGGAGAATCATTTCGGTGTCTTCTGCACTGAGCGAACCGTTGCTGCTCATCGCCATGTCCAGCATCCGGTCTATCTCGAAAGCAGTCATACCTTTCAGTGAGGGCATCAGCTTTTCACGGTCTTCTTCTTTAAACTTGTTTTTGTCGTAGAAGTTCACTTCAATGTGTTCGTCAATCAGGCGATTGATTTCTTCTTCGTTCGGAAAATCTATTTCCAAATAAGAGACATACTTCTCTATTTCCTGTGGCACACGGAGTACAGAGGATACGATGATGATGGTCGTGTCATATTCCCGGTCGTACAGACGGCGTTGTGACATTAAAGCCAACAGTGTTTTTACTTTCGGTTCTTCTATAAAGTCTTGCACTTCTCTTAAAACCAAATACTTTTCTTTGGCTTCTTCCTCATTATACTTTTCTTGCAGGAAGTTTTCCAATGTCTGTTTTTCGCCAAATCCTTTCGGAAGCCTTGTGGTGAAGTCTGTCGTACCTGTTGCCGGATTCCATTCAAATACTTTTTTCTCGCCTACCACTTGCCGGATAAGTTCATCCATCCGTACAAAGTCGTAGTCATGTATATAAATGATAGGTGTGTTGACATCTATCATTTTCTGGAAGGAGGATATTACGGTGTTATTCATAATCAAACAAATATCTTACAACATACGACACTTGTGATGGAAACGTCATTGATTTCAGGTCACTATCGTTTAGCAATTTTCGAGAAGATAGCATATATTGTGCAGGTGGATAATCACCGGCTTTTGTAAAAGCGTCTTTTGCGACCCCGGGATAACCGTTCAGTTTGCGCAATAATCCGATAATGAACCATTTTTCCTTTGCAAGCATATCATTGGAATAACCCTTCTTTTTATCAGGGAAAAAATAATAAGAGGCTTTTTCAAGTGTAGTTTCCCACGACAATCTAGCACAATATGAAACAAGAGCACGACATTGGCATATAAAATTTAGGATTGACCTTTCTTTATCATTTGCATAATCTTCTGCGAAAAACTTTAATATAGAATCAGTTTCCCATTTGTTATCAATCCATCTTTTTATTTTTTCTCTATTGACTCCGGCAAACCGTCCTGTATCTTTGGGATTATTCTCAAGGGTTTCTTTCTGTTTCCTGTTGTATTCAAAAATAAACAAATTGGCTTCTTGGCATCCTAAGCGTGCGGACTTCTCTATCATTTCCAGACCATCGGGATCCCCTTTATAGTGTTTATATGGTTCCATTAGTGTCCCGTTAAAATCGGGACAAATTAATATTAATCAAACAATCCCGGAAAAAGGAAAGAATTAAGTTCTTTGACATTGTTGAAATTAGTCTTC
>CASFQC010000064.1 GCA_949296415.1 uncultured Bacteroides sp.
CATGATGGACAATCTGCTTACCGGAGTGCGCCTTCTGGCATGGCTCGTGGGACTGGGCACGCTCATGGCCGGAGCCATAGGCGTGAGCAACATCATGATGGTCACCGTAAGGGAACGCACCACCGAGATAGGCATACGCCGCGCCATAGGGGCACGCCCCACCGACATATTGCAGCAGATACTGTCCGAGAGCATAGTACTCACCACCGTGGCGGGCATGGCCGGCATATCGTTCGGCGTGCTGGTGCTGCAGGGACTGGAGGTGATGGCTAATCCGCCCGGAACGGTGGAAACCCATTATCAGGTGAGCTTCGGCATGGCGGTGGGCACCTGCGCGCTACTGGTTGTGCTGGGCATGCTGGCCGGACTGGCTCCCGCCTACAGGGCCATGGCCATAAAGCCCATAGAGGCCATACGCGACGAGTGACGGATAAAGGATATAAAAACAACATAGATAAAGAAAGACATGAAAGCAAAGAAGATTCTTAAAATCAGCCTGCTCGTAGTGATGGCAGCGCTGTTCGTATGGACATTCGTGTTCCTCTGGCAGAAGTCGCGCCCGGTGGAAACAGTCTACGAGACAGTAAGCCCGGAAATATCCGACCTGAAGAAGACCACTGTGGTCACGGGCAAGGTGGAACCGCGCGACGAGATTCTCATCAAGCCGCAGATATCGGGCATCATATCCGAAGTCTACAAGGAAGCCGGACAGGACGTGCGCGAGGGAGAGGTCATAGCCAAGGTGAAAGTGATTCCCGAACTGGGCACGCTTAATGCCGCCGAGAGCCGCGTGCGCCTGGCACAACTCAACGCCGACCAGGAAGAGACCAATTTCGGACGGACCAAGGCCCTGTACGAGGACGGGCTGGTGAGCCGCGACGAGTACGAGAAAGGACAGCTTACCCTGAACCAGGCACGTGAGGAACTGCTGGCCGCCACGGACAACCTGCAGATAGTGAAGGAAGGCATCACGAAGAGCAGCGCCGACATATCGAGCACCTTCATACGTTCCACCATAACGGGACTCATACTGGACGTGCCCATCAAGGTGGGCAACTCGGTCATTATGGCCAATACCATGAACGACGGCACCACCATAGCCAGCGTGGCCGACATGAACGACCTCATCTTCCGTGGAAACATTGACGAGACCGAGGTAGGACGCATATACGAGGGCATGCCCATGAAGCTCACCATAGGCGCCCTGCAGAACTACACCTTCGATGCCACGCTGGAGTACATCTCGCCAAAGGCCACGGAGAACAACGGAGCCAACCAGTTCGAGATAAAGGCCGCCATGCAGGCGCCGGACAGTATGCGCATACGTTCGGGCTACTCGGCCAATGCCGAAATCATACTGGAGCAGGCCCAACAGGTAATGACACTGCCAGAAGGCACCGTGGAATTCAGCGGCGACAGCACCTTTGTCTACGTGCTGACTGACAGTCTGCCCAAGCAACAATTCCGCCGTCAGCAGGTAGAGGTGGGAATGAGCGACGGTATAAAGATAGCCGTGAACAGCGGAGTGACCATGGAAGACAAGATACGGGGCGCCGTGAGAATGGACGAATGACGACAGACAACGCAGTCTGCCGTCAGCAGGACAGCCGTACACCTATTTTTATATATACAGACAGAAAGAAGAATAAAAGAAGATGATGAAGAACAACGCATACATCCTTCTGCTCATACTGGCATGCGGCACAGGAGCGCAGGCCCAACAACGTTGGACGCTGAGGCAGTGCATAGACTATGCCATAGAGCATAATATTACTGTGCGTCAGGCCGACAACGCGGCCCGGCAAAGTGCCATAGAAGTGAATACCGCAAAATGGGCCCGTCTGCCGAGCCTGAACGGAAGTGCGGGACAGAGCTGGAACTGGGGACGCACGCAGACCGCCGTACCCGATGAGGCTACCGGCGACTACAGCACCGTATACGTCAACACCAGCAGCAACGGGTCGAACATGTCGCTCAGCACCAGCGTGCCCATATTCACCGGCCTGCAGCTGCCCAACGAGTACTCGCTGGCCAAGCTCAACTTGAAGGCCGCCGTGGCCGACCTGGAGAAGGCCAAGGAAGACCTGTCCATCAACATAGCTTCGGCTTACCTGCAGGTGCTCTTCAACCGGGAGTTGCATCAGGTGGCCGTGGGGCAGGCCGAGGTAAGCAAGCAACAGCTGGAACGGTTGGAACGGCGCCACGAGCTGGGACTGGCTTCCGTGTCCGAGGTGGCCGAAGCCCGGTCTACCGCTGCCCAGGACGACTTGAACGTGGTGCAGACGGAGAACGATTACCGCCTCTCCCTGCTTGACTTGAGCCAGCTTATCGAGCTGGACTCTCCCGAAGGTTTTGAGCTGGCGGAGCCTGCCGACTCGGTATCGTCCGAGACCCTGACCCCGCCCGATGACATCTTTCAGAACGCGCTGCTGAACAAACCCTCCATACAGGCTGCCCGTTATCGCCTGGAGGGAAGCCGCCACAGCATACGCATAGCCCAGAGCGCTTACTATCCGCAGATAAGCCTGAACGCCAGTCTGGGGACCAGCTACTACTCTACCATAAACCGCACATTCCGTCAGCAGATGGGCGACAACTTTAGTAAGTATCTGGGACTGAGTCTCAGTGTGCCGCTCTTCAACCGGTTGTCCACGCGCAACAGGGTACGCTCGGCCCGTCTGCAACGCGATAATTATGCCCTGCAGCTTGACGAGGCCAAGAAGACCCTTTACAAAGAGATACAACAGGCGTGGTATAACGCCGTAGCCTCGGAGACCAAGTATCGCAGCAGCCGTGTAGCTACGCAGGCCAGCGAGGCGTCGTTCGCCCTCACCACCAAGAACTATGAGGAGAACAAGGCTACGGCCGTGGAGTTCAACGAAGCCAAGCAGAACCTGATGCGTGCCAAGTCAGACGAGCTTCAGGCCAAGTACGAATACCTGTTCCGTACCAAGATACTTGATTTCTACGAAGGCGTGCCCATAGAGTAAGGATGGCGGATCAGCCTTGGACGGGATACGTCTGAAGAAAAAGGCCCGCGGCCGGATGTGTGTTCTTCTTGTCCACACCGGTCGCGGGTCTTTGGTCTGGCGGCTGAGGTTGTGCTCAGTCTTCTGCTGTGAGGCTCATGCCGTGGTCGGTCAGTGTGATGAGTCTCCGTCTGTACAGGTCACCCACAGCTTTCTTGAATGTCTTCTTGCTTACTCCGAAGAGCAGGTATATCTCGTCGGCCGGACTTTTGTCGTTCAGGTCGGTATGCCCGCCGTGCCTTTTCAGGTGTTCCAGGAGCACGTCGGCAAAGTCGCCCACCTTTTCCATGCCCTTTTTCTGCAGCACGAGGTCTATTTTCCCGTCTTCTCTCACCTGCTTTACGTAGGCTTTCATTCTCATGCCGGTGTTGAGCCTGCGGAATATCTCGTTCTCGTAGAGCAGTCCGGCGTAGTTGTTGTCTATTATGGCCTTGAATCCCATTTCGGTCTTTTGCCATATCAGTATGTCCACCTGGTCCCAAGGCTTGTAGGGAGGCATGTCTTTCTTCAGGTAGCGTTCCACTTTTGCCGAAGCCACAATGCGGTAACTTTCCTCGTCCAGATGCACGTGGACGGTGTGCCTTTGTCCGGTCTGCATTCTCTGCCTCTGCTCGCTGAAGGGGACGAACAGGTCTTTCATCAGTCCCCAGTCAAGGAATGCGCCGTACTGGTTCACCCATGCCACCTCCAGACAGGCAAACTGTCCTACCTGCGCCAGTGGTGTCTGTGTGGTGGCCACCAGTCTTTCCTCGTTGTCCAGGTAGATGAAGACATCCAGTACGTCACCGGGCTTGCATCCTTTGGGCACGTACCTTGCCGGCAACAGGATTTCCCCTTCTTCCCCGCCGTCCAGATAGAGGCCGAACGGCACCTCTTTCACAACCTTCAAGGTGTTGATCTTTCCTAACTTGATATCCATATTCCGTTTATTTGGGGCAAAGATATGGATTAAGAACGTATGTTTCCCAGTTAAAGAAGCTTTTTTCCGCATCAACATAACGTAAAAAGCCCTATCTTTGTGGTGCTTTTAAAGAAAGCCTGTATTTATTCACTTAAAACAAAAATAATTATGGAATTTCTAACTAATGAAAAGCTGACCATCGTCGGTGCTGCCGGCATGATTGGTTCTAACATGGCTCAGACTGCCATCATGATGCATCTTACTCCGAACATCTGCCTGTATGATCCCTATGGCCCCGGTTTGGAGGGTGTGGCCGAGGAAATGTTCCATTGCGGTTTCGAAGGCGTCAACCTGACTTTCACTTCCGACATTAAGGAAGCGTTGACCGATGCCAAGTATGTGGTGTCTTCCGGTGGCGCAGCCCGTAAGGCTGGCATGACCCGTGAGGATTTGCTGAAAGGCAATGCTGCCATTGCAGAGGAGTTCGGCAAGAACCTGAAGGCTTACTGCCCCGATGTGAAGCATGTGGTTGTCATCTTCAACCCTGCCGACATCACCGGCCTGATTACTTTGTTATATTCCGGTCTGAAACCTTCGCAGGTCACTACGCTGGCTGCTCTTGACAGCACGCGCCTGCGCAGCGAACTGGCCAAGCACTTCCACGTATCTCCCGACAAGGTAGAGAACTGCCGTACATATGGCGGCCACGGTGAGCAGATGGCTGTATTCGCTTCTACCGCGAAAGTTGACGGAAAACCTTTGACCGACATTATCGGCACTCCCGAACTGACGAAAGAACAGTGGGCTGAAATCCAGCAGAAGGTCATCAAGGGCGGTTCGAATATCATCAACCTGCGTGGACGTTCGTCCTTCCAGAGCCCGGCTTATGTATCCATTGAGATGATAGCCGCTGCCATGGGTGGCAAACCGTTCAACTGGCCTGCCGGACGTTATTGCTCCTTCAAAGGCTTTGACCATATCATGATGGCCATGGAGGTTACTATCACGAAGAACGGATGTGCCTACGAAGAGGTTATAGGTACTCCTGAGGAAATGGAAGATTTGAAGAAGAGCTACGGTCACCTGTGTACGTTGCGTGACGAGGTGATAGCAATGGGCGTGCTGCCTGCCATAGACCAGTGGCACAGCATCAATCCCAACATTGATTGATATTGACATTATCGTATCCTGAAGAAAGGCATGTCTCTTGGGAAATAGAGACATGTCTTTTTTTATTCCATCAAAGCTTGCCGTTGTTCGTTTTAATTCATATCTTTACAGGCAAAATACCTATAAAGATGATACTTTATTTTTCTGCGACAGGCAATTCCCGGTGGGTGGCAAGCCGGCTTGCTTCAGAATTGGGCGATAGTATGTTCGACTTGTCGGCTTGTTTGTGTTCCGGTGCCCCGCTGCCCCGTCTTTCCGATGTGGCAGGCATCGTGTTTCCCATTCATTCCTGGTATGTGGCGCGGCCTTTGTTGGAAGCGCTGTCTCGTCTGGATGTATCTTCATCGGCCTACAGATATGCGGTGTGTACCTGTGGTGATGATGCGGGTAAGGCAATGGAGCGTCTTTCCCGTCATTTCCCCTTTGATGCGGCCTGGTCTGTGCAGATGCCCAATACATATGTGCCTATGTTCGATTTGGACGGTGACGCCCTTTGCCGCAGCAAGCTGGAGGCGGCCAGCAGACTGTTGCCTTCCATTGCGTCTGCCGTCCGGAACAGACAGCGGGTGTGGCAAGTCCATGAGGGAAGTTTTGCCTGGCTGAAGACTTATGTGGTTAATCCTCTTTTTGTGCGTTTTGTAATCGGTGTCCGTGGATTTTATGCCATGGACGGCTGTACTTCATGCGGACAGTGTGCAAGGGCTTGCCCGCTGGACAACGTGCGGGTATCTCCTGGAACCCGTCCACGGTGGGGAAACCGTTGCATGCATTGCATGGCCTGTCTTCATGCCTGTCCGTTGGGTGTGCTGCAGTATAAGAAGTCCACACGCCGGCGCGGACGTTATCGTTTGGCAGATTATCTGTAAGGACCGTATATGCTACTGTCGGATTCCCTTTTATGGCGTGCGACTGTTTTTTCCTCTCTTAAATAAATATAGCTATGATGAAATGTGGTGACTTTAGATCTTGTAGGAAGGATAGAGAATCCAGTCCTTCTTTGTGTGTAAGTGTTGGTATGGGTAAGCTGATGCTGTTGTTGTGTGTCGTTTGGCTTTCGTTGCCTGTGTGGTCGCAAACCGACATTTTGGGAAACGATTGGAAGTATGGCAAACCTTCCATGAATGAACTGTCAATGGAGACTTATGTTCCCGACTCTTCGGCTTCGGCCGTATGCCTGTTCCATTTGGGCGAAAGCAAATTCAATTACTCTGACGGTTTCCATCTGGTCACGGAGCATCAGGTCCGGATTAAAGTGCTGAAGCCGCAAGGCGTGTCCCATGCCGATGTGGAGATACCTTATTATGCCCCTGACAATGAGGATAAGCCCAATGACCGCATTTCGGACATAGAGGGCTGTTCCTATAATTTGGAAAATGGAAAGGTGGTGAAAAGCAAGCTGAAAAAGAGCATGGTTTCCGATGAACGGGTCACGCCTTATTATAAGGTGGCAAAGTTCTCTTTGCCCGCCGTAAGGGAAGGTACGGTGATAGAATACAGTTACCGGCTGCATTCCGATTATTACAGCCAGATAGACAGTTGGCTCATGCAGCAGGACATACCTGTGGTGTTCAGCCGTTATGAGCTGAGCATCCCCGAAGTGTTTGTCTATAACATAGAATTCAGGGGGCGCAATCACATCGGAATGGAAGAGGGCCGGGGAGCCATGCGTGCCACATGGCATATAGAAAGTGGGGTATCGAGAGTGGCCAAGACCATTACGCTGGCAACGCGTGAGCTTACGTTTACATCGCAAGGCCTGCCTGCCTTGAGCCAGGATGAGCCGTTTTGCTGGTGTCCGGAGGATTATCGCATACAGGTGGGGTTTGATTTGCAGGGGACGAATTACCCCGGTGAGGGATACCGGCCTTACAGCAAGGAATGGGATGACGTGGGCCGACAGCTGGCCGACTATAAGTTCTTTGGCCCTTGGCTTAAGATGAATAACCCTTTCCTGAATGAGATGAGCCAATATGGCAGTGCGGACATGAGCCTGGAGGAGAAGGCGGTGGCTGCTTTCCGACTCCTCAGGGACCGGCTGACATGGAATGGCGAGTACCAGCTTTATTGTGACGACATGGAGCAGGTGTTGAAGGACGGGACCGGAAGCAACGCCGACCTGAACTTCATCCTCATGAGTCTGTTGCGCACGTGGGGAGTGACGACGTATCCGGTGGTGATGAGCACACGTTCGCGGGGTATGTTGCCCATGTTTTATCCGTCGTTGCAGAAGCTGAATACTTTTGTGGTGGCATTATACGATAAGAGCCGCAAGAAATATTTCTTCATGGACGCTTCCATGGATGTGCCTGCCCTTAACGTGTTGCCGCAAGAACTGCTGGTCAACAAGGCACGCCTTCTGTTTGCGAGTGAGGCGGAAGACAAGAAATGGATAAATCTTATGGAACTGGCCGACAACCAGATAAACATGCAGATGGAGGCTGTGATGGACAGTGCGGGTACGATACGTGGCCACCGTGAGACCGTCTTACAGGGACAGCCTGCCGTGGAGTATCAGGGAAAGCGTCAGACAGGCGACTCCTTGCAATGGTGGAGACCTTCGGGAGTGGCTGCGGATAGCCGGATTACAGTAAGCGGGCTGAAGGCCGACATATCCGGAAACGATTACGGAAAGGTGAAGGAAACCTTTGATTTCGTGACGCAGGCCGAGACCGCAGACGGCAGGATTTACGTCAACCCCTTGCTTTTCCTTCAGGTGACGGAAAACCCCTTCAAGCAGTCCGGACGCGAATTGCCGGTGGAGCTGCCTTATCCTTACAGGCAGACGGTGTCGTGCCTGCTCACTCTGCCCCAAGGTTATGAGGTGGAGGAAATGCCGTCGCCGCATACGGTGAAGACCGAGGATGAAAAGCTGATATGCAAGTACTTCATCCAGCGGACGGGCAATGTGGTGCGTCTGAGCTATACGTTCGGCATGTCACTGTATGTGCTCCCGTCGGAGTATTATCCCACATTGCAGAAGATGTGGAACGCGGCTGTGGAAAAGAATCAGTCCGTGATTGTGCTGAAGAAGAAAGATAACTGAACTTTCGACAGGCTATGTGTGGAACGGAAAGAATGGCAGGCAGGATACTGCTGTGCGTGTGCTGCCTGTGGTGTGCCTTGACGGGGCAGGCCCAGAAGGTCTGTTCTGTGGTGCGCGATGCGTATACAGACATCCGGGTGAAGTCGGAAACGCAGACTTTGGAGGAATATGGCATAAGCGTCACCGTGCTTGACAGGTGGGGGCTGGAAGCTGCCACATTCCTTTGCGGCTGCGACAGGTTCCGGTCTTTGCAGAGCTTTTCGGGAACTGTGGAGGACGCTTCGGGAAAGGTGGTGAAGAAAATAAGGAAGTCTGACCTGCAGAAGACCGAATATTCTTCTTCCCTGAAGACCGACGACTATCTCTATTATTATGAGTGCGACTATCCCACCTATCCTTTTACGGTGACTTACCGCTGGACGGTGAGGCGCAAGGACGGATTTGTGAGCTATCCCACTTTCATGCCCCAGTGGTGTTTTGCGCAGAAGGTGGAACATGCCTCCTGTCGCATCAGCCTGCCTGCCGGGATGGTGTGCAGGTTTATATGCGTCAATGCGGACAACGGACAACTAAAGGTGGAGGAGAAGCCTTCTGCCGATGGAGGTACTGTCATTGAAGCTGTGGCAGACATGTTGCCTCCCATTCCTGGAGAACCTCTGGCACCGTCGGCCATGGAGACATTCCCCATGGTGTGGTTTGCTCCTTCGGATTTCACCTATGAAGGTTCTGAGGGCAATATGGATACATGGCAGCACTATGGCGAGTGGCAGTACCGGTTGTTGCAGGGACGCGGCGTGCTGTCCGAACCCATGCGCAGTCAGGTTAGGCAGCTGGTGGCCGGATGCCATACGGACAGGGAAAAGGTGGCCGCCCTCTACGCCCATCTGGGAAAGACCACCCGATATGTCAGCATACAGCTTGGCTTGGGCGGATTGCAGCCCATAGCCGCCGGGGAGGTGGCACAGGCCGGATTCGGCGACTGCAAAGGACTGTCAAACTACATG
Organism: uncultured Bacteroides sp.; assembly: GCA_949296415.1. Classification (GTDB taxonomy): domain Bacteria; phylum Bacteroidota; class Bacteroidia; order Bacteroidales; family Bacteroidaceae; genus Bacteroides. The sequence goes on from CASFQC010000064.1 coordinate 9,148, forward strand.
CGTGCCATGTTGGAGGAAGTGGGCATACCTTCTGTATATACGCTCATCAGTGTGAAGAACAAGAACCTTATTCCGGGATTTGCCAGTGTCAACCAGATGGATCACGTCATATTGCAGGTGCCGTTGGAGCACGATACCCTATGGCTGGAATGTACCAATCCCGACTTGCCGTTAGGTTACGTCCATCGTCGGATTGCCGGACACGAAGCCTTGCTTATACTGCCTTCCGGCGGGCAGTTGTGCAGGCTTCCTGCCAGTCCCGACTCCATGAACGTGCAGACCCTGTCGGCTGGAATCCGCCTTTCCGCTTCCGGACAGGCCGGGATGACGGTGACAGAAGTCTCACATATGGCCCGTTACGAGGAGCGCAGTGTCCTCTCCGTTGCCGATGCTGGGAGGCAGGCCGACATGATACGTTCCGGCATAAAGCTGGCGGACGTGGCTGTGCGCGATGTGCGGATAAGGCAGGATAAGAGCGCGCGTCCTTCGCTGGCCGTGGACTACAGGGTGGAGGCTAAGTATGGCCACAGCACGGGCAGCCGCCTGTTTGTGCCGGTCAACGTGTTCAGAAAAGGCTTTTCCGCCTCCTTGCCTCCGAAGCGCGTCCGTCCCATATGCGTTTCTTCAGGATATTGCAACGATGACAGCATCAGCCTTTATCTGCCTGAAGGCTATGTGGTGGAGAAGATGTGCGACACCATTGCCCTGCACACTCCTTTCGGACACTTTTCCTCCACTGTTACGCAGAAAGGACGTGTGCTTACGGTCTGCCATAAGCTGTATATGGCCGGAGGCACATATCCGCCTTCCCGATATGGAGAATTCCTTGACTTTGTCCGACAGGTAGCGCAGCTGTATGATTCATACCTTGTCCTGCGCAAGGAGTGACTGCTTCTTCTTTCCGGGAATGAATGTTAAGGACTGTTATGCGGAAACTCAGCGTGTCGGTTTTCTATAGATTTTGGCTTACATAATGTGCCGTTTTCCGCTTGTCGGCTTACAACCGTTTTTTTCAGAATGCACGGAAAAATGAGAAATGCAGGCTCGTATGTATAAAGAAGGTTAACAAATTTACCAGGTTTCTTTTCTATACGTATAAATATGTTAACAAAATCAGAGTAAACTCCTCTTTTCATCGTGCTGGTTACCCTTTGCCAGCAACCGGGCAACAGCTTGTCGGCTTGCTGATGAACTGTTGCCCGGTCGCTGGCATTACTTTATCTGCCCGGGCTTCGTGCCGTTTTTCTTTCCAGACTGTCTTTTTTGTGAAAAGTTTTTCTTTTTTTTTGCGTGAAATAGAGTGCCGTGAAGTGTTAAAAAATGACCTATCTGTCTTGCTTACATCATCTTGCGTCTGAAAATTCTGCATTCTTTTCCTTCAGCCTTTCGGACGTTCAGAAACAAGCCACGCATTTGCGTTAAATTCTGTAAAGTGTCACTTTGCTTTTTCCTGCACACATCCCGTATCATGTTGCCTGCAGGCTCGCGTCCGCACCTTGGGGAAGAGGCGCGGGCAGGTGTGCCTGCGGTGTCGTTCCGCCTGTCATCTTATCGCGACATTTTGTCAGGTGCTCTCTGCCAAAAAATGCCGCTTGCCTTTTGGCACGGTTTTCGTATGATGTCTGTCGCCTGCGGCAACGCAGACGTGAGATAACAGATATTATAAGTATAACTTAAAATAGAAAGACAATGAACATTAGACCATTGGCGGACAGAGTGCTGATACTCCCCGCACCTGTAGAAGAGAAGACCGTAGGCGGTATTATCATACCTGATACGGCTAAAGAGAAACCCCTGAAAGGTGAAGTCATCGCAGCCGGAAACGGAACGAAGGACGAGGAAATGGTACTGAAGGTAGGCGACCACGTGCTCTATGGCAAATATGCCGGAACAGAAGTGGAGATAGACGGAACAAAGTACCTCATCATGCGTCAGAGCGATGTGCTGGCCGTATTGGGATAAAGTGTGAAAACGTGAACAATAACGATTAAGAAAGGAAATACAGAATTATGGCAAAAGAAATATTATTCAATATAGATGCCCGCGACCAACTGAAGAAGGGCATTGACACATTGGCTAACGCCGTGAAAGTGACCCTGGGTCCGAAGGGACGTAACGTCATCATCGAGAAGAAATTCGGTGCGCCCCACATCACCAAGGACGGTGTGACGGTGGCCAAGGAAGTGGAACTGGCCGATGCCTATCAGAATGTGGGCGCACAACTGGTGAAAGAGGTGGCAAGCAAGACTGGTGACGATGCGGGCGACGGTACGACTACCGCTACCGTACTGGCACAGGCCATCGTGGCCGAAGGCCTGAAGAACGTCACTGCCGGTGCAAGCCCCATGGACATCAAGCGTGGCATTGACAAGGCTGTGGCCAAGGTGGTCGAGTCCATCAAGACACAGGCCGAGACTGTAGGCGACAACTACGACAAGATAGAGCAAGTGGCTACCGTATCTTCCAACAACGATCCCGTGATTGGCAAGCTCATCGCTGATGCCATGCGTAAGGTTTCCAAGGATGGTGTCATCACCATCGAAGAGGCCAAGGGTACAGACACTACCATCGGCGTGGTAGAAGGTATGCAGTTCGACCGTGGCTACCTCTCCGCTTACTTTGTGACCAACACGGAGAAGATGGAGTGCGTGATGGAGAACCCCTACATCCTGATATACGACAAGAAGATTTCCAACCTGAAGGACTTCCTTCCTATTCTGGAACCTGCCGTACAGACCGGCCGTCCGCTGTTGGTTATCGCCGAGGATGTGGACAGCGAGGCTCTGACCACATTGGTTGTCAACCGTCTGCGCAGTCAGCTGAAGATTTGTGCCGTGAAGGCTCCGGGCTTCGGCGACCGTCGTAAGGAGATGCTTGAAGACATAGCCATCCTGACCGGGGGCGTGGTCATCAGCGAAGAGAAAGGCCTGAAACTGGAGCAGGCTACAGTTGAGATGTTGGGTAGTGCCGAGAAAGTCACCATCACCAAGGACAACACTACCATAGTGAACGGTGCCGGCAACAAGGACAACATTAAGGAGCGTTGCGAGCAGATTAAGGCTCAGATAGCCACGACCAAGTCCGATTACGACCGCGAGAAGTTGCAGGAACGTCTGGCCAAGCTCTCTGGAGGTGTGGCCGTGCTCTACGTGGGCGCCGCTTCCGAAGTGGAGATGAAAGAGAAGAAAGACCGTGTGGACGATGCGTTGCGCGCTACCCGTGCCGCCATCGAAGAAGGCATTGTACCGGGTGGTGGCCTGGCCTACATCCGTGCTTTGGAAAGCCTGGAAGGCCTGAAGGGCGACAATGCCGATGAGACAACCGGTATTGAAATCATCAAACGCGCCATCGAAGAGCCGTTGCGCCAGATTGTGGCCAATGCCGGTAAAGAAGGTGCGGTAGTCGTACAGAAGGTGCGCGAAGGTAAGGCCGATTTCGGTTACAACGCACGTACCGACACATACGAGAACCTGCACGCCGCCGGAGTGGTTGATCCTGCCAAGGTAACCCGTGTGGCTCTGGAGAACGCCGCTTCCATAGCCGGAATGTTCCTCACCACAGAGTGCGTCATTGTAGAGAAGAAGGAGGAGAAGCCTGAAATGCCGATGAATCCCGGTATGGGTGGCATGGGCGGCATGATGTAATGTCATCCCCTCTTTGAGATAAGTAGATTTAAGGGCCGCAGCTCCCACTTGCCGGTGGGACGCTGCGGCTTTTTTTTGTGTGTTTGCGTTTTTTTTCTGTGTTTTTCCTGATTTTCCCGTTTCTTTCCCATTTTGCTTCTTTACTTTGCAATACAAAAATGATGATAGAAGCAATTTTAAAATGTTTAACCCTTAAAGAATAAGAAGTATGAAAAAGTTAGTTCTTTTATTAGTGAGTGTGTTTACGTTCCAGTTCGCAATGGCCGACAATGACAAGCCCATCGCCTTTGAGCAGCTCCCGGCAGCCGCCCAGCAGTTTGTGAAGAAGAATTTCCCCGATGCGAAAGTGGCCTTTGCCAAGATGGAGAAAGAATTTTTCGGTACCACTTACGATGTGGTGTTCATCAATGGCGACGGCCTGGAGTTCGACAAGAACGGCGAGTGGCTTGAGATAAGCTGCAAGCATTCTACGGTTCCTGTTGATGTTATCCCTGCGCAAATCAAGCAGTTTGTCTCCACCAACTATCCTGATGTGACATACCGCAAGATAGAGCGCGACCGCGATTCTTATGAGGTGAAACTCTCCAACTTCTGGGAGATAAAGTTTGACAAGAACTTCAATGTGATAGATATGGACAGTGATGATTGACGTACAACCTATTTCTTAGGACAGGTACGGAAACTCCTGACAGACAGAGAAGCAGGCACGGATATAATACGGGGAAACCGGATCCGTGCCTGTTTCTCTGTCTGTACGGCATAGCCGGCGGCTTCAGTTTGCTGTTTTCTTAGAGTCTTGTTTCGGCGGACGGTGGCCCGTAGAAAAGCCTTGCACCGCCATGGAGAAGGAAGGTGCAAGGCTTTCGGAAATTGGGGCAATCCGTGGGACTTCTGGCTTCCGCCGTATGGTTTCCCGCTTCAGGGATTTGGCTGCCTTTTGCTCAGTCGTCGATGTCTATCAGTTGTCCTTTCTTGTTGAAGGTCAGGGAAAGGCGGTTGCTGAGTTCTACCTCCACTTCCCCACGGTCGCGCTCTATCTTGCGGTATGTCACGCCGGGATATTGGGCCTCTACGAATTGTTTTATGTGTGCGGGGACAATGGTGACGGGCAGTGTGTCGTGCTTGCAGTCCACTTCTTCCCATTCTCCGTTGCTGTCGAACTCTATTTTTGTACGGTTGGTCAGCATTACCTCATACTTTTTCGAGAGGAACTCACTCTCGATTTTGATGAACGAAATCTTCGGCTTGCTGAAGTGCCGGTAGATGAAGTTGCGTGCTGTAAGCGGCAGCTGTTTGGCATCCATAGTGATGACGTCACGTGCCGGTGCCGCCTGTGTGGCAAGCAGAAACGCAATCAGGACTGTGGAAATCTTTTTCATTGTGATATGTCTTTTAGTGGTTAAGCTAATAGTGTGGTAAAGTAACGGACTGTTTTGGGAATAAATCTGGAAACCGTGTTCCGATTCGCTTTTTTAGTGTTTTTTTTATGTTTTGTGCATATACAATATGGAGAACCGCACGACAGTCAAGGACTGGAGTGTGTCCGGATAAATGCAAGCTCTTATGTGCAGGAAATGAATTTTTAAGTCACCATACATAGAGACATACAGAAAAAAACTTTATTTTTGCCAAGTATAATCATATATTAACCTTTTTACAAACTCAAACAATGAAAAGAAACTGTATGTCTTGGGCCGCCGCGTGCCTGCTCTTCGTTATGAGCGCTTGTCAGCAGGAAGAGGCCAAGCCCATTTATTCCGGTGCGCTTTGGCCTGATAATACGGGTGTGCACGTCAATGCCCACGGAGGCGGAGTGCTCTATCACGAAGGTACTTACTACTGGTTTGGCGAGAACAAGTGCGACACGACCAGCAACGCCATGGTAGGCGTGATGTGCTATTCATCGGACAATCTTACCGACTGGACGAATGAAGGCGTGGCGCTGTCAGTGTCCGATGATGAGAGCAGTGACATTGTACGTGGTTGCATCATGGAACGTCCGAAAGTGGTATACAATGAGAAGACGGGCAAGTTTGTCATGTGGTTCCATCTGGAACTGAAAGGCAAGGGATATGCCGCAGCACGCGCCGCAGTGGCCGTGAGCGACAGTCCTGCAGGCCCATACCGGCTGGTAGGGTCGGGTAGGGTGAACCCGGGAAAGCTGCCCGCCGACATGACGGCGGAAGCCCGTCAGGCAATGGATTCCCTGAACCTGGCCGATTTTGAGAAGTGGTGGACTCCGGAGTGGTACGAAGCCATACGTAAGGGGCTGTTCATAAAGCGCGACCTGGAAGGCGGACAGATGTCGCGCGACATGACCGTGTTTGTGGACGATGACGGAAAGGCTTACCACATCTATTCTTCCGAGGACAACCTCACACTTCACATAGCCGAGCTGAGTGACGATTACCTGACACATACCGGCAAATATGTCCGTCTGGCTCCGGCCGGACACAACGAGGCTCCGGCCATATTCAAGAAAGACGGGACCTACTGGATGATAACTTCCGGCTGCACAGGCTGGGACCCCAACGAGGCACGCATGTTCTCCGCCTCCAGCATATGGGGACCATGGACACAACATCCCAATCCGTGCGTGGGGCCGAAATCGGAGATTACCTTCGGCGGACAGAGCACCTACATACTGAAAGTGCCCGGAAAGGACAATGCCTTTATTTTCATGGCGGACGTATGGAGACCGGAGAAACCCAGCGATGCCCGTTACATCTGGCTGCCCATACAGTTCAAGGAAGACGGCACACCTTATGTGGAATGGATGGACCAGTGGACTTTGGACTTCTTCAACGGAAAATAAGAGACCTGTAGGTGATGCCTGCGGATATGCCTGTAGAGTGGCAGGTGGGGAAAGAC
>CASFQC010000065.1 GCA_949296415.1 uncultured Bacteroides sp.
CCATACGAGTCGTAAGTGTTAGCTTTGAAAAAAGCGAGTAAATGATGATAAGTATGGACAAGAAACAACAGATTTTACATTATTACCGTGTAGAGGGATTAAGTTTGCGTGAGATCTCCCGCAGGGTTTTTCTGGACAGAAAGACGGTGCGTCGTATAGTACGCGGTTATGAATCCGCTTTATTGCAAGACCCGGAAACGGGTGTTGAGGATTATTTGTCAACCGTCCCGCGTTATCAGGGAAGAGCCCGTCCCGCCCGTGTGCTGACAGAAGAAGTCACCAAAGAAATCGATTATCGGTTAAAAGAGAACAGCCGCCGGCTGGGCGCCGGCATGCGCAAGCAGTGCCTGAAGAAAAGGGACATTTACAGGGAGTTGGTGTCCAAAGGGATGAAAATCAGTTACACGACGGTATGCCGCTATATCCGTGGGAAGAAAGAGCCCAAGCCAACCCGTTCCAAGGACGTCTATCTGCGCATCCGCCACGAGCCCGGAGAGGAATGCCAGTTCGACTGGGGGGAGGTCAAACTGTTCATTGCGGGGAAACAGGAGGGCCTGATGATGGCCGTGTTCGCCTTTCCTTTCAGCAAAGGCCGGTTCGCTTACCTTTTCCACCGCCAGGATACCTTGGCGTTCATGGAATCCCACCGGAACTTCTTCAGGGAGGTGAACGGTGTTCCCCGGACCATGGTGTATGACAACATGCGCGTGGCCGTCGTCTTCGACAACAAGGAAAAACGTCCCACGGAAGCCTTGAGGCGGTTGAGCACCTTTTACCGGTTCAATTTCAGCGGGCAGGCCGGGAGAAAGGGGATGTCGGACGCAGCGTGGATTATGTGCGCGGCAGGGCCTTTACCCGACGGGTGGACTTCGGAAGCATGGAAGAGGCCCGGCAGTGGCTGACAAGGACTTGCATGCTGATAAATGACGGGCAGTGCAGCCCCTTGACCGTAGGCAAGGCCGACTGGATGGCGGAGGAGCCGGACGCGCTACAGGCCTATCCCGGAGAATTCGGATGCTTCGAGCTGGCGGAGTGCAAAGTTGACAAGCAGTCTACCATATGCTTTAAGAACAACCACTATTCCGTGCCGGAAGAACTGGCCGGAGGAAGCGTGACGGTCAGGATATACAGCGAGAAAACCGTCATCTATGACAATGAACACCGGAAAGTCGCGACCCACCGGCGCAGCTATGGACACCGGGAGTGGATTGTCGACATCAACCACTATATAGCCACCCTGATGAAAAAGACTGCCGCACTGGAGCATTCGGAAGCCTTCCTCCAGATGCCGGAAAGCATGCAGGTGATATACAACCGGTACTTCAAAAAGGACGGCAGGGAGTTCCTCGCGCTTGTCAGGCATGTGAGGGATAATGGGATAGCTTATGAGACAGTCGTCAAAGCCGCGGACCTTCTCCGTCAGCGAGGATTGAAAGTGTTCACGGCGGACCATTTCAAAGTCGCGATACAGGCCATTACCGCAGGGGATGAACCTTTCAGGGACGACCAGAAGACGGACGGGTTCATAGAAATTGAAGCCGGTTCGGAAGACATCCTGGCACAACTGGAAAACGTGATGGGAAAAGCGGCCGGGACAAGGAAGACAAATTGACAATAAACTTTAATGTTAGCTATTCTGCATAGATATGAATGACAAAGAATTGATTTTGCATTATGCCAGGGATTTGAAACTCGGCATAGTGAGGGACATCATAGACGATGTCGTCTCTGATGCGGTACAGAACCAATGGGATTACTGGCGCTTTCTCTGTGAACTGTTGCGCCAGGAAGCGGAGCACCGCGCGGAGGCCCGGAAGTATCAAAGGATACGCAAGGCCGGATTCCCGCAAATGAAATACCTCCAGGAGCTTGTCTTGGAGGACATGCCGGAAGATGCCAGGAGGCTCATTCCGGAACTGGGGACCTTGGACTTCGTAAAGGAAGGGCGCAATATCGTGATGTACGGGAATCCCGGTACCGGCAAGACACATACCGCCATAGGGTTGGGCATAAAGGCTTGCATGGAGGGGCATTCCGTCTATTTCACCACCGTGCCGCACCTCTTGACCCAGATAAGGGAAGCCAAAAACTCCAGGACGCTACAGTTGCTGGAAGCAAGGTTCAAGAAATTTGATCTTGTCATCTGTGATGAAATGGGATACGTCAGCTTTGACAAGGAAGGGGCGGAACTGTTGTTCAGCCACTTGTCCTTAAGAGCCGGATTAAGGTCCATCATCATCACTACAAATCTCCCTTTTACCCGATGGGAGGAAATCATCAAGGACAAGGTGCTTTGCTCGGCCCTCGTGGACAGGGCTTTCCTTATGAATATGACCGGACAGTCCTTCCGAGTTAGGGAAACTAAATTATTAGCTGGAAAATTGGTAAAATGAAACTTCTCGCTTATTTTTGAACGCTGCTAAAGTGGTCCCTTTTTTAATGGCTATGTGGGGGATTTTTAGGTGGATATCTACAAACACATCAGACAGCCGAAAGCATGCTACAATGAGACTTTCGAAGAAATAGCATGTAAGCAGAATAGGGCTTTTAACTATCTTCATGTACTATAAAAAAGAGAAACACGTGACAAAACGCACCGAAAGCACACGCCCTATTTCCCGTTCAAAGATTTGTACACCATCTCCTGCATGCGCGGCCGCAGGTCAAGGCTGGTCAGCTTGCTGTTCCAAGGATCCGGGTAAGTGCGGTTGCAGAGGAAGACAAACACCAGACGGTTGTCCGGGTCAACCCATGCACACGTACCGGTAAAGCCCGTATGTCCGTACACGGAGGCCGGAGCCGAAGGGGCGCACGGACTGCGGCGGGGCGACTTCTTGTCGGGCTTGTCAAAGCCCAGCCCGCGACGGCTGACGCGCGACACGGTAGTGGTGAACAGCCGGCAGGTAGATTCGCTGAGATAGCGACGGCCGCCGTACATGCCGCCGTCGAGCAGCATCTGGCAAATCTGGGCCACTTCACGGGCGGTGGAGAACAGTCCGGCATTGCCCGACACGCCTCCCAGGAAAGCGGCGGACTCATCGTGTACATACCCCTGCAGCACACCCTTGCGCAGGAAAGGGTCGCGGGCGGAAGGCACCACATCCCGCCTGTCCACACGACGGAGAGGGAGATAGAGGGTGCGGGAAAGTCCCATAGGGGCATAGAACGTCTTCTCCAGATAGGCGTCCATGGACATGTGGGTAAGGCGTTCCACCATCTGCTGGAGCAGAATGAAACCCACGCAGCTGTAACGGTAACGCTTGCTCAGCAGAGGCGCGTCGGCTATCTGCTGCAGATACTCGCCTTTGAAGGAGGACAGGAGCCACAGGCTGTCGCACACCTGCATCGTAAAGCTGTCTGTGGGAACGGGCGAGACAAGCCCGTCGCGGTAGCGGAAGGAGGCGTTGGCCCAGGTCTGCCGCCCTATACGAGCGGTGTGGGCAGCGTCGCGGCGGGCACGGAAAAGCGGCCCCTCATAGCTGTCGGAATCTATGGCTGCCTGGTAGAAGAGTATGGTGGAAGGCAGTCCCGACTCATGGAACAGTATCTGCTTCAGAGTGATGTCCCGCTTGTCCGTGCCGCGAAGGAAAGGCAGGTAGAGGCTGATGCGGTCGGAAAGGTTGATGCGTCCCTCGTCATAAAGTTTCATCACGGCCAGCAAGGTGGCTGTGGTCTTGGTAAGCGAAGCCAGGTCGTAGACAGCCCCGGGAGTCACCGCACGCGAGCCTTTTCCGCTATAGGTGCCGAAAGCCCGGTCGTACACCGTATGTCCGTCCTTCAGCACCACTACCTGACACCCCGGATAAGCCCCCTTGTCTATGCCTTCGCAGGCAATGACGCCTATGCTGTCCAGATAATGCGCATCCATGCCCAGTTCTCCGGCCGAGGGAGACGACGGAGCCTGCAAGGAAGGCACCAGGCTACAGCCCGCTCCGGCCGGAAACAGGCTGCCTATGGAGGAAGAGAGACGCCCGTCGGCCGCCACACCGCCGTAAAGCAAACGCGCCACATGACGCTGCACAGCCTCATCGCCGCTATGGGCCACCACCACGGCGCCGGCCTTTTCCACAGCCTGCGCCACAGGGAGCAGGCGTTTGCCGGGAGCGAAGCACAGGAATACGGCAGGCTTGCCTTGGGGCAATGATGCAAGGACATTCTTGTAAGCCGAAAGGTCGGCATCGGGCAGACAGACCAACAGATACGGGTATTCCGCAACGGACTGAAGCAGCTTTCCGCGCTCTGAAGCCGCCATGCCCTGATGCAGCCGGAATTCGGCAAAGCCCGTATAGCGGGTCAGCTCGTCGTAGAAGGGGCGGAAGGCATCGGAAGCGCCGACGTTGAGCACGGCAATCTTGTCCGGCAAGGTGTCGAGCGGCAGCAGACTGTCCGCATTGGCCGCCACCGTAACGGCAGCCTGCATCAGGCTACGGCGAAGAGCCTCGGCTCCGGGAGTGTTGATGCGGCTCTCCAGCCCTTCAAGCTCTATCTGAGGGCGTTTGCGGAGTCCCAAGGCATATTTCCATACCAACACCTTGCGGCACTTGGCATCAATAAGCTCGCGGGGCAGTTTCCCGCTCTCCACAGCTTCCAGCATATTGTCCATTTCCTCCTTTAAGCGGCTTGGCACCAACAGCATGTCGTGACCTGCCAGCAGAGCCTGCAGGCAGAGGGTGGAGCTTTTCCCCACTCCCTTCATGTTCAAGGCATCGGTGAACACCAGTCCCCGGAAGCCCATCTCCCCTTTCAGCACTCCGCTGACCACGTGAGACGAAAGCGACGCAGGCACTCCTTTCTGCGGTTCCAGGGCAGGCACTTCCAGATGTCCCACCATCACGCCGCCCAATCCGGCCTGCACCGCCTGCCGGAAAGGATAAAGCTCCACACTGTCCAGCCTCTGCCTGGAAAAATCCAGGTAAGGCAGAGAATAGTGCGAGTCGGTCTCCGTATCCCCATGCCCCGGAAAATGCTTGCATACCGACAGCACCCCTCCTTCCTCCAGACCGGAGGCATAGGCCAGCACCTTTCGCGCCACCTCCTTGGGACGCTCGCCGAAGGAACGGGTATTGATAACCGGATTGCGCGGATTGATATTGACATCGGCCACCGGAGCGAAGTTCACGGCCACTCCCATCTCCCTACACTGCCGGGCCACCTCACGTCCGTAAGCATGGATAAGGCTGTCATTGCCTATGCAGCCCAGCACCATGTTGCGCGGATAAGAAGGCGTGTCTTTCAGCCGCATGCCCAGCCCCCATTCCCCGTCAAAGGTAATCATGAGCGGCACATCGGCCATGCGTTGCGCCTCATTGGTCAGCACGGCCTGATTGCGGAGGAAACCGCCCGAAAACAGCAGTCCGCCCACCTTATAATCTTCCACCACCTTACGCAGCAGTCCACGGTTGGAAGCCGTGGGCTGCGGGGCTATGGTGTAGATGAGAAGCTGTCCAAGCCTTTCCTCAAGCGACATGCCTTCCATGACCGAATCCACCCAATGACGGCATGCCCCATCACTATACACGGTACGCAACAGTCCGGGAACAGCCGTCGAATCGGCCTCTGCCCCCCGGCAGGACAAGAATGGCATACAGACCATCAGCATGACACAGATACAAGTCAACAGTATTTTCTTCATGACAACACAAAAAACAGTTTGATTGGAAAAAATAAAGGAATCAAGATAAAAAAGAAAAAGGAATCAGGAAGCCAAACCTACAGTCCATAAACTCAGACGGACGACATTACGGTTAGCCTGACTTCCCGATTCCTTTCTGTCAGTTTATGAAAAAACCTGACCGAAATTCAGCATTTGCCAACAAGGCAAAAGCCGGAATTGTAAAAAGTTTACTTAGCACCTTCCTCATGCTTCAGACTCTGGTAAATCAGTTCTTGAATATTGCGCCGCAAATCCATATCGCCCAGTCTGGTATTCCACACATCGGGACAGACACGGTTACTCAGGAACACGAACACCAGCCTGTTGTCCGGATCAACCCACGCACACGTGCCGGTAAATCCGGTATGTCCGAACACAGAAGAAGGAGCCGACAGGGCACAAGGACTGCGCAACGCAATGGCGTCAGGATGGTCAAAGCCCAACCCCCGACGGCTCAGCTGGGAAGTCTCAGTGGCAAACATTCGGCAGGTAGATTCCTTCAGAAAGCGTTTCCCGTTCCACTCACCCCCGTCGAGCAACATCTGACAAAGGGCTGCCACTTCAGAAGCCGTAGAGAAAAGTCCCGCATTGCCCGACACACCGCCAAGGAAAGCCGCAGACTCATCGTGCACATAGCCACAAAGATTCTGACGGCGCAGGTAATCATTGAAGGCGGTAGGCATGATTTCCGACTTGTCGAACCGCCCGAGCGGAAGGAACAAAGTACGTTGCAACCCCATAGGAGCATAAAACTCCTTGTCCACAAACAGATTGAGCGGAAGCCCGGACACTTTCTCCACAATCTGCTGCAGCAAGATAAAGCCCAGGTCGCTGTACACATAACGTTTGCTGCCCATCTGGGCTGTGGCTATACGATTCATGACGGTCTGCTTGAAGCGGTCGGCAAGCCACATGCTGTCGGCCACATGAAGAGAATGGGTAGAAGTAGGCTTGACGGCCATCATCCCCCGTTTGAATCTGAAATCGGAACAATAATAGCTGTGTTCGCTCACCTTCGTCCGATGCCATTTGTCCTCCCAACTTTGGGCATAAGGTCCGTGCACCGAGTTCGGGTCTATGGCATCAACATAAAATCTGATGAAGGGAGGAAGTCCGGATTCATGCATCAGCAGCTCACGTATGGTGATGTTACGCTTATCTCCTCTGAGATAAGACAAATACTTCGATGCCTTGTCATCCAAGTCCAAAGCCCCGTCCTCATAAAGCTTCATTACGGCCAGTGTGGTAGACAGCACCTTGGTAAGCGATGCCAAGTCGAAAAGATCTGTCGGGCGTACAGATGTAGAATCGACAGGCGAATGGGTTCCAAATCCCTTATCATAGATGGGATGCCCGTCTTTCAGTATCATTATGCGGCAACCCGGATAGGCTCCCTCTTCCACGCCCGACCGGGCCAACCCGTCTATGCGTTGCAACACATATGACTTCATGCCAAAATCTTCCGGCACAGCCATGCCGCCTTTGGTTCCGGCCTTGAACATGCAGCCTGCTCCCTCAGGAAAAGTATGTCCGATGTTGACAGACAGATGTCCGTCGGCGCCGGCTCTGGCAAAGAGCAAATCCGCCACATGACGTTGCACATCGGCTTCAGCAGAATGAGCCAACACCACACTGCCGGCCTTGCCTATCGCCTCCTCAAGCGGAAGCATCGCACGATAAGTATTGAAGAACACATATACGGTGGCTGCCTGCAGGGCGTCAAGCTGGCTCAGGAAACGCGCGACCTCACTTCCGGAAAAAGGATAATAACCACTACCGGTAAAGCTCACCACTATACGCCGGTAAGGAGCCAGGTTCAACTTCATGGCCTCGGTCTCGGACTCACTGGCATAAGCGGAAATTCTGTATGCAGAAGCCTTGGCATGCCGACGGAAAGCATTGACAAAGACAGAATCGGCATCTTCATCGCCTATGCTGAGGATAGCTATGTCTTCAGCAGACTCCAAAGGCAATATATTGAAATAATTATCCACTACAGTCACAGCCTCCTTCCGCAAACGCCGGGCCAGACTGACAGCCTCATCGGAACGCAACCTGAAGCTCATGCCACTCACTTGCAACTCCGGTTGCGGAGCATGCAATCCCAGTAGATATTTACAGGTAAGGACACGGCGGCAGCGCATATCCACTTCTTCTTCGCTCAAAGAGTCGGCCAGTTGTCCTATGCGGGCTTTTACATCTCCCTCCACTCTGAACATACCCTCTGTCACAGCTGCAGAGCCGTATTCCGCAGGAAGCGAATCGGGCTGAAGCCCCAGCTCTTCCCGTTCGTTGCGCGACTCTTCCCTGAAAGCCTGCACCAGCGAGACGTCGGCTATACAGCCCAGCGCCGCATCCTCAGGAAATCGCAGCACATCGGTCAGGCGTTCAGACAGCCGGTCTGTGTCGTCTACAGCCAATACCGGCACCTTGGCTTCCTTCCGTGCGAGGTTCACCAATATGGTCTGTTCTTCGGCTGTGCCTTCTGTAAACAGCAGGCCTCCTATACGCTGTTTTTTCACCCAGTCGCGCACCTGTTTTTTGCTCTGCTTGTCTGCTTTGGCCGGCGATACGGCCAGAACCAGCTGGGCCACTCTCTGCCGTGTACCCAAAGTGGCCATGACAGAGTCTACCCACTGCTTACAGGCGCTTTCCGTTCCGGCAGGCAATGCAAATTGCGCATTCACCGGCAATGTCGCTCCCAGCAACACTGCCGCCATCAACAAGAATACGGTTTGTCTGTTCATTTCTTCTTTATCGTCAGTTCTATTTTACCTACATAAACGCCATTATTGCCCACGTGCATGACAGGCACTTCCTTGCCCTCGGCATTCAGGTAGACTGCCGGACGTTCAAGAAAAGTATGCGTATGTCCACCCAATATGAGGTCTATTCCTGCAGTTTTGGCCACGAGGTCGTTGTCATAGCCTTCCACCTCATCAGCTCCACGCAAAATGCCCAGATGAGACAGACATATCACCACATCGCAATGTTCCTTGCCTCTGAGCTGTTCCACCATCTTGCGGGCGGACTCTACCGGATCGGACCACACTACGCCTTCACATTTGTCCGACTGCACCAGACCTTCCAGCCTGGCTCCGAGACCGAACACTCCGATACGCACGTCTCCACGTTCCAACACCACATAGGGCTTCACCAGTCCCTCAAGCGGTGTGCCGGTAAAGTCGTAGTTGGCGCACACTACCGGAAACTGCGCCATGCGGAAAAGACGAGCCATGTTCTCCATGCCGAAGTCAAACTCATGGTTACCTATCGTCATCACGTCATACCCCATCAGATTCATGGCCTTTATCTCCACCTCTCCACGGAACATATTATAATAAGGTGTGCCTTGTGATATGTCGCCGCAATCCACCAGCAGCATATCGGGATGTTCCGACCTGAACTGTTTCACTAACGTGGCGCGGCGCACCACTCCACCCATTCCGGCATTGCGGTCGGCCGCATGCGGATTAAGTGGTTCTATGCGGCTGTGCGTATCGCTGGTCTGCAACACATAGAGCCGTTTGCCGTCTTGTGCAAAAGCAAGGCTGAAGGAGCATATGGCTCCCAGCAGCAATATGGATAATCTTTTCATCGGGGGAAAATATAATCGGTTAAACAAATGGAAGTTTGCCTCATTCCTGTCATTCCGCAGACACCATTACAATACGTCCTTCTTTCTTCGATGTCACGGGTTTGCCTTCCGCTGTCTGTCTTTCCACATAGTCCAGGAACAGGTTACGCAAGGTAGCTCCCGGAGGACAGTCACATTTCACGGCCTCTTTCAGCGCGGTCATGCCGTCATTGCCTTCCGAAAGATAATCTATGGTACCCACGGTATAAAGCCGCCCGTCTTCGACAGGCTTGCCCCCCACTTTGGCATCAAGCAGCTCGCCTTTGGAGGAAATCTTCAGTTCCAGACCACTCACTCCCTCACCGCCACGCACGGCTATGTTCCGGCAAAGCTCAAGCAAATGCTCTCCTTTCAAAGTAAGCACACACAAGGAGTTCTCGAAAGGCAATATTTCATAAACGTCCTCTACTGTAATGGGTCCCGCAGTGAGCACGTTGCGCAATCCGCCCAAATTCACCAGTCCTACATCGGCCGGATGTCCAAGCTCTGCAGAAGCGGCCTGACGCAAGACATCGGCCACCAGATTGGAGAGCAGGTCTTCGGGCCGTTCCTTGTCCATTGACATGGCCGCAGTGCCTATCACACGTCCCATTGCACTGTCCACCTTATGTTTGTACTCCCCCACCATAGCGGCCATAGCGGTATCGGGATGTGCGTCCCACACCGAGTCCACAAGTATTCTCGTGCCTTCCACCTTCGCCACTTCATATCCCTGGTTGCAGGCAGAAAGTCCCAGCAGGGCCACAAGCACCGTACCGGAAGCTATTCTTACAAAACGAATCCTCATATCTGAAAAAAAGTTATATAAACATGCTACAAAGATACTTCATTTTCCTTCACAAATGACACGGCATCCGTAAAAAACTTCCCGTCTTTCCCACAGCTCTTTCATTTAAGATGTAGAACGTACAAATTATCCTTTCGTTCATAGAGAACATATAGAAGAACCTCAGTTACAAAGCCCACCCATAAGAGACGACGCCTTATGCCGGTTAGCATATTGTATATCAATAGTTTGTTGCAAACAGCCCACAGCAGGCTACGGACAATTCCGCACCGGGCTGTATATGGGCATGTACCGCACCGGAGTTTTCCAGTCTGCTGCCCGCCATCTTTTATGTAGGAATGGTAACTAAATGAAATAGCCGTGCCGTCCTTCTTCCATACCGTCAATTGAGCCGAACGACAGAAAAGACTCCGGTCTGTTTTTGTTTTACTTCCGATTTATACTACCTTTGTCCTTCGAACCATATATGAAACAGGATGAAGAACCTACATTTATTCCTTACCCTACTCTGCATGCTGTGCCTGCCGTCCGGTCTGAAAGCACAACAGAAAGTCTACACTCCCGACAATCTTCCCAAAACGCACCTGCAAAACAGATACCGCTATCTGTGTGACCCTGAAAGCATCATCACCCCCGCCGCCACAGACAGCATCGACCGCATGCTCTACCGTCTGGAGCAGCAGACAGGCATCGAGACCGTAGTAGCCGTGGTGCCCAGCATCGGCGAGGCCACGTGCTTTGACTTCTGCCACGAACTGCTCAACTCATGGGGCGTGGGCAAGAAGGGCAAGGACAACGGCTTGGTCATCCTGCTGGTCACTGACCAGCGGTGCATCCAGTTCTACACAGGCTACGGTCTGGAGGGTGTCTTGCCCGACGCCATCTGCAAACGCATCCAGACGCAGGACATGATTCCCTATCTCAAGGACGGGCGGTGGAGCGAAGGCATGATGGCCGGCGTCCGCGCCGCCTGCGCCCGGCTGGACGGCTCAATGGAGAACGACGGTGCCGGAGCGTCGGAAGACGAGGGGGAAGACTTTGCCCTGTGGACAATTTTCGTATTCGTACTCTTCGCCATAGCCATCACTTTTGCTGCCGCCCGGCGCAATACCCGTTGCCCTCACTGCAAGAAACACATGCTGAAACGCACCGCCAGCCAGACCATTTCCTTCCATAACGGTGTGAAAACGGAAGAAGTGACCTACGTCTGCCAGCACTGCGGCCACGTAGTCAAGCGGCACGAGCGCCACGGAAGTGACAACAACCGCGGACGGGGTGGAGGTTGGGGAGGCCCGGTCATTTTCGGCGGAGGAAGCGGAGGATTCGGAGGAGGAGGATTCGGAGGTAGCTTCGGCGGAGGAAGCGGAGGAGGAGGCGGGGCAGGCTCCAGATTCTGAACGCCACTCACAAACATCCACCACCACAAACAATTCATCCACCACAAACAAACATGAAAAATAGCGTCATGCTCATCCTCACACTTTCACTATTTGTCGCCGGAAACATTCATGCACAGAGACGAATGACGACTGTTACCGGACAGATAGTGGAACAAGGCACCCGGACACCCATTGAAGCCGCAGCTGTACGGTTGCTGGCCCTTCCCGACAGTTCGCTGGCGGCCGGCAAGATAACGGACAAGAACGGATGCTTCAGTCTGCCGCAAGTAAAACCGGGAAACTATCTGCTGAAAGTCTCGTTCATCGGTTACACCACATTGTACCATCCCGTCAAACTGACCGACAAATCTCCGGCAAAGCATAATCTGGGAGTCTTCCGGTTGGCGACAGACGCTACCATGCTGGCAGAAGCTGTAATTACGGCCGAAGCTCCTCCCGTAACGGTCAATGCAGACACCACGGAATATAACGCATCAGCCTACAGAGTGGCCGAAGGCGACATGGTAGAAGAACTTATCAAGCAGCTTCCCGGAGTGGAAGTCGACGAAAACGGAAAGATTACCCTCAACGGAGAAGAAATAAAGAAAATCATGGTCAACGGAAAGGAATTCTTCGGGAACAATACGGAGATGTCTATGAAGAACCTACCGGCTGACGCCATCAAGAAGCTGAAAGCCTATAAGGAGATGAGCGACCACGAACGTCTCACAGGTATAAAGGACGGCAACGAGACCGCAGTACTGGACCTGACCCTGAAGAAGAACAGCGGATGGATGGGGAACCTGAATGGAGGATACGGCACCAAAGAGCGCTATGAGGGAAACGCCAACGTAAACCATTTCACAGACGACATGAACCTTTCCTTTATAGGCAACGCCAACAACACCCGCCGCAGCGGCAGAGGGGAACGGACCCAACAGAACGGAGGCGTCACCTATGCGCGCAAAAGCAAGACGCTTGACATAAGAGGAAACGTCAGATACAACCACTCCGTGAGCAACACGCAGACACAGACCGATGCCGAGACTTTTCTGGGCGACGAGTCGACTTACTCCAACCGCCTCTCAGACGGTAGGAACGGCTCGCACAACCTGAACGGAGACGCAATGGTGGAATGGAAAGTGGACAGTCTGAACACCTTGAACGCCAACATCAGCATGAGCTATAACAAAGGAGACTCATGGAGCGAGAACTGGAGAAAGAACAGCGACAACGACCTGAACGCCGTCAACGAAACGTCGTCTTCCAGCTATGGAGACAACCATAGCCGCAACATCAACGGCAGGCTGTCCTTCTACCACCGGTTCAGAAAGCCCGGAAGGAATTTCCATGTCAGCTTCAATTTCAGCAACAGCAACAGCGAAAGCGACAGATACAGTCGTTCCTACTCGCAATTCTTCCTGCAAGACAGCATATCGGACATAGAAAGGAATACCCGAAGCACCGGCAATAACCAGAGTTGGGCTCTGTCGGCCGGCTACATTGAACCACTGTCCAAGCACTATCGCCTGAGCGTGGATTACAGCTTCCACTACCGGACGGGGCTGTCGCAGTCGCTGGCCTATGACAGCATCAACTACCCCGACCGGACCAACTACGGATATAATGACCTGCTAAGCTCGAAAGTGGAGAACAACTATGGAAACCACGACATAGGACTCTCCCTGCAAGGCGACTACAGGCAATGGGAACCCGAACGGAAAGGACTGGTCTATAACGTCGGCATCACGCTGAATCCTTACGCCAACGAAAGCCACACGACCATCGGCCCCAATACGGGAAAAGACCTGCCCAAGCAACACGCCCTGAACTGGTCGCCACGCATAACGGCCGACTACTACTTCTCGCGCCACGAACGCATCAACATACGGTATAGCGGACGGAGCTCGGCTCCCGGTCTGCAAGACCTACAGGAAGTCATCAGCGTGACCGACCCCATGAACCTGCGCTACGGAAACCCGAACCTGAAACCGTCGTTCTCCAACAACGTCAGGATAGACTACAACCGCTACTCCGCCCAAACCATGCGGAGCTTCCACGCGGACGCCAGCTTCAACAACACGCTGAACGCCATAGGCGACCGCATGACTTACGACAAAGGCACGGGAGCGCGCACCTACCACAAGACCAACCTGAACGGCAACTGGAATACGGGAACAAACATCTCGTTTGACACACCACTGAAAAACAAGAAGTTCACCATAGGTACAGGCGCGTCGACAAACTACAGCAACCAGGTAAGATACCTTTCCGTAGGGGGAAAAGACTCCGAGCTGAGCACAACACACAGCTTCTCGACCAACGAGAGAGTGCGTGCCTCTTACCGGAGCGACGACTTCGACATCACCCTCAACGGACGCTTCAGATACAACAAAGTGAGCAACGACAAGCAACCGGGAAGCAACCGGGAGACCTTTGACTATACGCTGAGCGGAAACACACACATCCGCCTGCCTTGGGACATCGAGGTATCCACCGACCTGTCATGGCACATCCGCGAAGGATACAGCGGAAACGCCGGACGCGACGAGCTGCTGTGGAACGCGCAAATCAGCAAACGTTTCCTCAAGGGGAAGAAAGCCACGGTACGCCTGCGCATGTTCGACATCCTGCAGCAGCAGAACAACCAGACACGCAGCGTGCGCGCCGACGGCATCACCGATACCACCAGCAACATGCTCACCAGCTACTGCATACTGAGCTTCAGCTACCGCTTCAACACCCTGACCGGAGGGGAAGGAAGACACCGGAGAGCAAGATAAAAACCATTAATATTATTCACCAATAAAAAAGAAAGGAAAACAGAACATGAAAAAAGTGACCGTCATCATCATTGTAGCCATAGTGGCTGT
The DNA here is from genome assembly GCA_949296415.1 of uncultured Bacteroides sp. Taxonomy (GTDB): domain Bacteria; phylum Bacteroidota; class Bacteroidia; order Bacteroidales; family Bacteroidaceae; genus Bacteroides. The sequence continues at coordinate 14,330 of CASFQC010000065.1, forward strand.
AATCGCCATCTGGGCCGTAAGCGGATACAACAGCCTGGTCGGCATGGACGAGAAAGTAAGCAACCAATGGGCCAACGTGGAGACGCAATACCAGCGCCGCGCCGACCTCATCCCCAACCTGGTGAACACCGTGAAGGGCTATGCCGCCCACGAGCAGGAAACGCTGCAAGGCGTCATCGAGGCACGCAGCAAGGCCACGCAAATCAAGGTGGACCCCACAGACCTGACGCCGGAGAAGCTGGCCGAATACCAGGCCGCGCAAGGACAACTGGCCTCGGCCTTGGGCAAACTGCTGGCCATCACCGAGAACTATCCCGACCTGAAGGCCAACCAGAACTTCCTGGAACTGCAAGCCCAACTGGAAGGCACGGAAAACCGCATCAACGTGGCGCGCAAGAATTTCAACGACACGGCCCGCGAGTTCAACACCGCCATCCGCCGCTTCCCCCGCAACATCCTAGCCGGACTGTTCGGCTTTGAGAAGCGCGCCTACTTCGAGGCACAGGCCGGAGCAGAGACGGCGCCGACGGTGGAGTTTTAAGAGCAAACCGTTTGTCTATCCAAAGAATAATCGTACTTTTGCGCTATGAGATAAGGAATTAGGCAAATGGCTGATGGACATTGCCAAATACATTACAACGGCAGTTTTGCTCTCAGCCGTATTCAGTGGGTTACAGAATCCCTGGATGATAGTCAGTGCCATCATAGCTGTCCTGCTGACGCTGACATGGGGATTATGGTTAGTCAGAGACAATAAAAAGAAGGAGGATTAAAAGACATGGACAACGAGATTGTATTCATTATCATGTGTGCCTTTGTGTCGCTCATAGCCATCGTGGGCGGGGGATATTTTTACTTCCAGGACAAGCGCAAAGGTCAACATCAAACGAATTGATTCCCATTGGGTTGTAAAAAGAAAAAGCATCGGTTCTCCCGATGCTTTTTCTTTTTGCCCATATCTTTCCTGCCCGTCAGCGGATAAAGTTGGTGCGCAGCGTCTCTTCCGCCCCGGCGGGGAAGGCGATGCCCGCCTGCCGCCCCGCCTCGATGCAGCGCAGCAGCCAGGCCATGTTGCGCCCCAGCGTGCGCATGGTCTGCAAGCCTTCCAGGTCCTGACGCACCTCGTCGGGCGTGTTGCCGTGCACCTGGTTCCAGTATTGCGAGGAAACCACGGGCATGGAGCTGATGGTGAAGTATTTGTTGAGCTGGTCGAAGGTGGCCGTGGCCCCTCCGCGCCGGCAGCTGACCACCGCGGCGGCCGGCTTTCCGGCCAGTACGCCCCGGCGGTTGCCCGCATAGAAGGCACGGTCCATGAACGAGGTCAGCGCCCCGCTGGCCGCCGCATAGTGCACGGGCGAGCCGAACACGAAGCCGTCGGCCCCCTCGGCCTTCTCCAGAAATTCATTCACCAGGTCGTCGCGGAAGCAACGGCCCGTCTTGGCGCAGCTGCCGCAACCGATGCACCCGGCCAGGGGTTGCACGCCCAGCCACACAATCTCCGTCTCCACACCCGCCGCGCGCAAGGTGGAGGCCACTTCTTCCAACGCCGTATAGGTGCAGCCCGTCTTGTGGGGGCTGCCGTTCACTAAAAGCACTTTCATAATCAGTCAGTCATAAGTTGGTTTAATCCCCGCAAAGATACGCAATCCCCGGCAAAGCGTCAAGAGATGGCCGCAGGAGCGCCAAGAGGTGCTTGCATCCCCATCAGGACATGAAGAACCGAGCTTCTTAATATAACTAAAAAGGCTTATTCGAAAGATGAAAAAGGCTTTTTAGTATGACGGAAAAGGCTTATATTTGCAGCGAAAAAGGCTTTTTCGTCAGCACTGCAGTCTGTCAGGAGCATGGCTTGGAAATCTGAAGAGCCCCTCCCCCAACGGCAGGCAGAGAGGCGAAAGGGCCGACCCGAAAGCCACACATTCAAAAAGATAAAGCCATGTTTTTCAAGAAATGCAGACTGAAAGTTGGAGATAAGTTCAAGTGGTTTCCCCGCGCCGTGACCTTCACGCGCCACCCCGCCACCACCAAGGACGTGGCCGCCCGCATCGCCCGCATGAGCACCGCCTCGCCGGGCGACGTGCACCTGGTGCTGACGTGCCTGCCCACGGTGATGGCGCAGTTTATGAACGAAGGCCGGCCGGTGCACATCGACGGGCTGGGGTCGTTCTTCTTCAAGCTGTCGTGCGCCGGACGCGGCGTGGACACGCCGGAGGAGGTGGACCGCAAGCAAATCCGCGCCGTGCGCGTGCAGTTCCTGCCCGAACGCGTGGGCAAGGGGAAGAACATACGCCGCCCGCTGACCGAGGGCATCAGCCTGGTGGAATGGGGAAACGCGCAAGAAATGAAGAATGAAGAGTGAAGAATGAAGAATTATCGCTACCTTTGCAAACAGGTAACACGGGATGAAGGGATTCTTCATTCTTCATTCATAATTCTTCATTAAACTCATCAGTTATGAGCAACCAACGATACATGATGCGCGGCGTCAGCGCATCGAAAGAAGACGTTCACAACGCCATCAAGAACATTGACAAGGGCATCTTCCCGCGGGCCTTCTGCAAGATTATCCCCGACATCCTGGGCGGCGACCCGGAGTATTGCAACATCATGCACGCCGACGGCGCAGGCACCAAGTCCAGCCTGGCCTACCTGTATTGGAAGGAGACGGGCGACCTGAGCGTGTGGAAGGGCATCGCGCAGGACGCGCTGATTATGAACATCGACGACCTGCTGTGCGTGGGCGCGGTGGACAACATCCTGGTGTCCAGCACCATCGGGCGCAACAAGCTGCTGGTGCCGGGCGAGGTCATCTCGGCCATCATCAACGGCACGGACGAGCTGCTGGCCGAACTGCGTGAGATGGGCGTGGGCGTCTATGCCACGGGCGGCGAGACGGCTGACGTGGGCGACCTGGTGCGCACCATCATCGTGGACTCGACCGTGACCTGCCGCATGAAGCGCAGCGACGTCATCGACAACGCCAACATTCGCCCGGGCGACGTCATCGTAGGCCTCGCCTCTTATGGACAGGCCACCTACGAGAAGGAGTACAACGGCGGCATGGGCAGCAACGGGCTAACCTCCGCACGACACGATGTCTTTGCCAAATACCTGGCCGAGAAATATCCGGAGAGTTACGACCACGCCGTGCCCCAGGAACTGGTGTACAGCGGCGCGCTGCACCTGACGGATGCCGTGGAGGGCAGCCCCATCGACGCGGGCAAGCTCGTCCTTTCGCCCACCCGCACCTATGCTCCGGTGGTGAAGAAGCTGCTGGACGCCCTGCGCCCGGAGATTCACGGCATGGTGCACTGCTCGGGCGGCGCGCAGACCAAGGTGCTGCACTTCGTGGGCGAC
>CASFQC010000066.1 GCA_949296415.1 uncultured Bacteroides sp.
ACACAGAAAAAGGCCAATAATAATGGCATATAAAGTGATTATACTCTATCAACTTTATATGCCAGCTTACTTTTTAGGGACATTTACTGAATATCCCTACTTATACCTATTATATCGTATGGCAAAGATTCTTTGGAAAGGCCTCACCCGCCGCGTCGTCCCCGCCCCGCGCCGACCGCTTCCGGCGGATGCACGTCCGCTCCTCATCCCCCGGCGGCACTATTGGCTGAAAGCCATCCTGCTGGCCGCGCCTGTCTATCTGCCCGTGCTGGCATCGCTGTATCTTAAGAATTACCTGTTACAGACAGACATGAGAAGCAAGCCGTGGATAGTGGCCGGCATGGCGCTGGCCCTGCTGCTGGGCCCGTTGCACGAATGCCTGCACGCCTGGGTCTATCCTAAGGGGGCAACGGCGCATATCGGCGTGCTCTACCGGCGTTGCCTGTTCTACATGGATTGCGGAGTCCCCATCCGCCGGGGGCGCTATTTCGTGATGTGCCTGCTGCCTGTGCTGCTCTGCCTCATCCCTTGGACGGCCTTTCTGCTCTGTCCGGCCGATGCCAAGGCCCTGGCCTCGCTGTGCTGGGGCTGCGCCATCATGTGTGCCGTGGGGCCGTGTCCCGACTATGTAAGCGCCCTGTGCGTCTGGAGGCAAGTGCCACGCGGAGGCGTTTTGCAAGCAGGAGAAGACGGAAGGGATTACTGGTACCTGCCAAAAAAATAACAACGCGGATTGCGTGGACGACACGGAATACCCATCAGGAGACAATCCGTGAAATCCGCGCAATCCGCGCCTTATATATCCGCTGCAATGGTGTCTACACCAGCCTGTTCGTCACAGGGTCGGGAAACACCACCGTAGGCTTGAACGTCTTGGCTTCCTCAAAGTCCATCAGGGCATACGACATAATGATGACAATGTCGTCCGGCTGCACCTTGCGTGCCGCCGCCCCGTTCAGGCAGATTTTGCCTGAACCGCGCTCACCTTTTATGATATAGGTTTCAAATCTTTCGCCATTGTTGTTGTCCACAATGGCCACTTTCTCTCCGGCTATCATGTTGGCCGCATCCATCAGGTCTTCATCTATGGTGATGCTGCCCATGTAGTTCAGGTTAGCCTCGGTGACGCGGGCGCAGTGAATCTTCGATTTCAGTACTTCTATCAGCATGTTCTATAATAAATATATGAAAAAGACGGGAAGAAAGGCACAAGCCGGAACGGCTCATCCCTTGTCTGCCGCCCCGGTATATTTGATGTTGTCTATCAGCCGGACTTCTCCGCAGAACACCGTGATGCACCCCACGGCATATCCGGTGTCTCCCCAGCCGGTTATGGGTTGCAGCGTGTCGCCGTCGACCAGTTCGAAGTATTCCAGCCTCAGTCCGGGTGCGGCAGCGATGCGTTCCTCCACGAACCTCACCGTCTCATCCACGGTGTGTGTGGCGGCATAGTCGCGGCTGGCAAACAGGGTCTGCGATATCTGCACGGCCTGCTTGCGCTGCGCCGAGCTGAGACGCGCGTTGCGGCTGCTTAGTGCCAGCCCGTCGGACTCGCGCACAATGGGACATCCCACCACCTGCAACGGGAAGCCAAGCTGGGACACCATGCGGCGCACGATGGCCAGCTGCTGGAAGTCCTTCTCGCCGAAGTAGGCGCGGTGAGGTTCCACGATGGCGAACAGCTTGCTCACCACCTGGCACACTCCGTTGAAGTGCCCCGGACGATACTTGCCCTCCATCACGGTGTCCAACGGCGGAAAGCTGAAGCTGCGCGTGTCCGGTTCAGGATACATCTCAGCCACCGACGGGATGAAGGCGAAAGTGACCCCGCACTCCTCCAGCAGGCGACAGTCGGCATCCGGCGTACGCGGATACTTCTCCAGGTCGGTTTTGTCATTGAATTGGGTGGGGTTGACAAAAACGCTCACCACAGTGACGTCGTTTTCGGCCACACTGCGCTTCACCAATGAAGCGTGGCCAGCGTGCAAGGCTCCCATGGTGGGAACCAGACCTACGCTCTTCCCCTGCGCTTTCAGTGCAGATAGTTTCGACTGTAAGTCCTTGACAGTATGTACTATTTCCATGTGTAAAACAGTTGATGAATAAACTATTGTTTGCAAAAGCGGTGCAAAATAAGCTATTATTTGTCAGATAAAGAAGAAAACCAGGACGTTTTCACTCAAAAATAACGCGCCCGCACCAGATTTCCTGCAGGAAACGGCCTGACACACACGGGGTAACAAGCCATATGACAGCCGCCCGGTGCAGACCTGTCCGCCGCTTCCTGTGAGTCCGTCCGCACCAGGCTGTGAACCCACACACACCGGGCTGTGAGTCCGTCCGCAGCCCGACCGCTCCGGACAAGGCATCCGGAGACATGCCGGGGAAAAGCACAGGAACCGGCGTTCAAGACTGACGCACAAGCAGTTAACAAAACATAAGGAATAATAAAAGATGAAGGGAAAGCGGGAATGGCGATTTTTTTTGTATCTTTGCAAAGTTATTCGGATAAAAGTGAATTATGGCAAAAGCAAATAAGGTTTTATTCATCACACAAGAAATCACTCCGTATGTTGCAGAATCGGAAATGTCGCTTGTAGGCAGACATTTGCCGCAGGCCATTCAGGAAAAAGGTAAGGAGATAAGGACTTTTATGCCCAAGTGGGGCAACATCAACGAACGCAGGAACCAGCTGCACGAGGTCATACGCCTGTCGGGCATGAACCTCATCATTGATGACACCGACCATCCGCTCATCATCAAAGTGGCATCCATCCAGTCGGCACGCATGCAGGTCTACTTCATTGACAACGACGACTACTTCCAGAACCGGCTGCAGATAACCGACGAGAACGGCGTGGAATATGAGGACAACGACGACCGCACCATATTCTATGCCCGGGGCGTGCTGGAGACGGTGAAGAAACTGCGCTGGTGTCCAGACATAGTGCACTGTCACGGATGGCTCACCGCACTGGCTCCGCTGTACATCAAGAAAGCCTACAGGGACGAGCCCTCCTTCCGCAACTCCAAAGTAGTGTTCTCGCTCTATGGCGACGAGTTCGGCCAGCCCTTCCACGACGACTTCAGCAGCAAACTGCTCATAAAAGGCGTAAGCAAGAAAGACGTGGACAGCCTGACATCCCCCATAGACTACACCACACTGTGCAAGCTGGCGGTAGACTACTCCGACGGCGTGATACAACAGAGCGAACGCGTCAACGAAGAAGTGTTGGACTACGCCCGCTCCATAGGCAAACCCGTGCTGGAATACCGGCCGTCCGATGACTTCTCCGACGCCTGCAACGACTTCTACGACAAGGTGTGGGAGACGGCGGAAGCGCAGAAGGGCTGACAGAAGCCCATCATACAACCCATACAAAGTTTACAAGCAAAGACCCTTATGAGAAAATTGAAATACGCGCTGGGGGGCATCATAGCCCTCTTCGCCTTTCTGGCATGCGACGACAACACCGGAAGGCTGGGGATGGACATGCTTCCACCGACCGACAGCATCACAGCGTCGAAAGCCACCTATAACGTAACCACAAAATCGGTACTTGCCGGAAGAGTCTACGCCAAAAGCAGCATAGGATACGTGGGACGGTTCACCGACCCCGACTTCGGATACTACGAATCAAGCTTCCTGTCCGAACTGTACTGCGTGGAAAACTATCAGTTCCCCGAAGAATACCGGGTGACCTCCTATGACGAAAACGGCAACCCCAAGACAGCCACAGGCACCATGGTGGAAGATGACCCGCTGGTATCCTCAGATCTCATACTGTACTACTACAACTGGTTCGGCGACTCGCTCAACGCATGCCGGATGAGCGTATACGAGCTGAACGACAAATGGAAGGTCGACCGAAACGACCCCGAACGCGAATACAGATACACCGACATAGACACCGAATCCTATAAAGGCAACTATCTGGGAAGCATCACCTATTCCGCTTACGACACTACCGTGCCCGACTCCGTGAGAAACGCAACCGACTCCGACGGATACAGCACCTATGTGCCCAATCTCACCCTGCAACTGCCCAAAGAACGGGGCGAGGAAATATTCCGGCTCAACAGGGAACACCCCGAATACTTCGCCGATGCGGAATCGTTCATTGAAAATGTATTCCCCGGCGTGTACATACAGTCGGACTACGGCGACGGAACCATACTCTACGTAGAATACATATACCTCACCATGCGCTTCAAGTTCTACGCCACCGACCCGGAAACAGGACTGAAGCTCACTAAAAACGTGACTGATGACAAAGGCGAGGCCGGAACCGACTCCATAGTGGAGATGCAAAGCTCCATCATGGCCTCGACCAAGGAAGTGATACAGGCCAACCAGCTGAAGAACGACGAAAAACTGCTGGAAAAAGCCAACGAGAAGGAATGGACTTACATCAAGTCACCGGCAGGCATATTCACCGAAGCCACACTGCCCTATGACGAGATAGCCGAAGAGCTGGCCGACGACACGCTGAACGCCGTGACCCTGGCATTCACCAACTACAATCAGGAGAGCCACTACGACTACAGCATGGACGTGCCCGAAAGCGTACTGCTGGTACGCAAGCAGGATGTGGAGAAATTCTTTGAAGACAACGAACTTCCCGACAACATCACTTCGTACACCGCGACACACAACGCCGTAGCCGTCAACCAATATACCTTCAGTAACATAGCCCGTCTCGTCAGAACCTGCATAGACGAGAAACGGAACGCCCGCCGCGATGCCGGAGACAGCTGGGACGAAGAGAAGTGGAAAGCCGAGAACCCCGACTGGGACAAGGTATGGCTCATCCCTGTCAATACCGTGTACGACGATACAGGAAGCACTTCGAACATGATCGGACTGGAACATTGTCTGGAGCCAAGCTATGCCAAGCTGAAAGGCGGAGAAAGCTCCCCGCTCACTCTGGAAGTGACCTACACCACCTTCCACGACTGACCCTGAGGGTAGCCATAGACACGAGAGGGAACGGCCATCGTCCACCCTCATGAAGACCATACAATAGCGCGGACCACACCGGCCAAGGGCACACCACCTGGAAGCAGAAAGATGCGGTCCGCGCTATTTTGTCTGCCACACACGCACATCCCAATGCCACCGCCGCTCTGCACCTTCCCCCAGATACAGCACAGGCTCTGCCTGCATGTCTGTGCAGACAGAGCCTGTCTCTAAAAGGAGCTGTCCGGTTCCGGGCGGAATCCCCAGCTTTCAATCTACGCAGTCTCCCCTTTCTTCGCGGAAGCTTTCCTGGTTCGTGCGGCAGGCTTCTTCGAAGCGGCAGCCTCTTCCTTTACGTTGCTCACCCGAAGCTTCTCCACTTCCTTATGCAGTTCCTCGATTTCCTCATCCTGATTCCTGATGGTGGTAAGTAAGGCATTCAGTTCCTCATTGTCCATATCCACCGGATAAAGCGAATCCACACGCTTGATGAAGTCGCCCAATATATTCATATAATTGGTGAACGCATCATAAGGCGACTCATACATTCCCCGGTCAATGTTCATGCCCGTATTCTTGGTAGTCATGAACCGGAAGTTGTTGCTGGCCTGCAGATAATCCCAGTCCTGCTTTACGCGGCGGTCCGTACACAGATGCACCCGCTCGCCCACGCTGTATAGCTTGCCGAAAGCCTCACGCTGCATCACGTTACCCAACCAGCAGCTGGTGTCGCGTTCCTCGTCAGTCCACGACAGCGGATAAGGCACATCAAGCGCAGCCACAGACTTCAGTTTGGTGACAATCTCGGTAGGCGTGGAGAATGTAATGCCCTTCTCTCTGGCACATGCCGGCAATGCCTTCAGAAATTCCAGAATATTTGACGACAGTGGCTGGTAGATGCCCAAGGCCGCCAGTTCCATGAATATATTGATTACCTGTTCTTCCTGAGGAAGCGCGTCAATCCAGCTTATGTACTTGTCTGCAAACAAGGGAAACTCATTCCATTCGGAATTGGAGAAGCGCAGGCTGACGTCATCGGACAACTTATAGTCGCGCAACAGCAGTTTCAGGTTGGGAGCCATATTGCAATGATACACATAATGAGGACTCTTCCATCCCAGAATATGTCTGGCACCTTCCGTCAGCATGCCTTTGAATCCCATGCTCGCGACTATGGCACCTATTTCATCGTCATAAATCAGGCTGGAGTTGCGGAACACCTTCGGGGCCTTGCCAAACATTTGCCTCATCTTCTCGCTCTGCCGTTTCACTTCTTCCACAAAGCAATCTTCGTTGGCCAGTGAGGAAAGTCCGTGGGAGTAAGGTTCGGCCAAGAACTCGCAGCAACCGGTATCGTTCAACTGATGCAGGAGATCGATGACGGCCGGCGCATGTATCTCCAACTGCTCCAACGCCACCCCCGAAATGGACAAAGCTACCTTGAAGGCTCCGTTCGCTTCCTTTGCCATGCCAATCAATGTGTTCAACGCCGGAATATACGAACGCTCGGCAATATCGGTTATACTGGTTTCCGTGGCATAGTCATCATAATAATAATGGTCTTTGCCTATGTCAAAGAAACGGTAACGTTTCAAATGAATGTTCTGATGTATCTCAAAGTAAAGGCAAATAGTTTTCATATCTTTAAGCGTTATTTTTGTTGGTTTACTTGTAATTTCTTAAGACATTCTCGTAGAGGCCACGTACCTTCTGTCCCACCTTCTCCCAAGTGATGCCGGCCACTTCCTTCATGCCCTCTTCCTGTAAATAACGGAACAGGGAAGGATAGTTGCAGATGGCATAAATGGCGTCGGCCATAGCGTTGATGTCCCAATAATCGACTTTGATCACTTTATCAAGAATTTCCCCACATCCCGACTGTTTGGAAATAATGGAAGGAGTGCCGCACTGCATGGCCTCAAGCGGAGCGATGCCAAAAGGCTCGGACACGGACGGCATGACGAACACGTCACTGTTCTTATACACCTCATAGACTTGTTTGCCTTTCATGAAACCCGGAAAATGGAAACGGTCTGCAATGTCTCGCTCGGCAGCCAGCGTAATCATGGCATCCATCATGTCGCCGGAACCAGCCATCACAAAACGGATGTTGCGCGTACGGTGCAGCACCATGGAGGCAGCCTCCACGAAATATTCCGGTCCCTTCTGCATGGTAATGCGTCCCAGGAAAGTCACAATCTTCTCTTTGGAATGGTCGGGACGGGGAATGTCAAGATACTCTTGCGATAACGGATATACCGCATTGTGTACGGCAAAGACTTTTCGCGGATCCTGATGATATTCATTGATGACGGTACGGCGTGTCAGTTCCGACACACACATGATGCAGTCGGCATAATCCATGCCGTTCTTCTCTATGCCATAGACTGTGGGGTTAACGTGTCCGCGCGAACGGTCAAAGTCGGTGGCATGCACATGGATACACAACGGCCTCCCGCTCACCAGCTTGGCATGCACGCCCGCCGGATAAGTCAGCCAGTCGTGGGCATGTATTATGTCAAACTGCTGCTGGCGGGCCACCACACCTGCTATGATGGAGAAATTGTTGATCTCGTCGTGCAGGTTCTGCGGATATCCGCCCGCAAATTCCATACATCCTATATCATTGACATGCATGTAAGAGAAGTCCGCATAGATATGATTGCGCAAATCATAATACAGCTCAGGAGTCATATGCCCGCGCAGCCTGGACCTCAGGTAATCGTAATTGACGTCACGCCATACCACCGGCACCTGATCCATGCCTATGACATTGAGGAAACGCTCTTCATCTCCGGTTGGCTTGGGCATGCAGAACGTGATGTCCATATCGCCCTGCCCGCTCAGTCCTTTTGTGATGCCATACGAAGCTACTGCCAATCCGCCATATATTTTGGGAGGAAATTCCCATCCAAACATTAAAACTTTCATTTTCGGTCCTCCTCTGATAGGTTATACTTAGACAAGGTTTGCAGCAGGCGCAGGATTTCGGCCACATTCATGGCAAACGATACGGCGCCGCGTCCGGTGAACGGTGGGTTTCCGTCGAACAGTTCGGGCAAGGTGCCTATGCAGTGACACGTCATCTCGTCTTCCAGTCCGATAAGCGCCCTTTCCACAAACGACAGCCCGCTGGTCTTGTATATGCGCAGGTAGGCTTCCATATAGAAGCCCATGAGCCAAGGCCATGCCGTGCCCTGATGATAGGCGTAGTCGCGCTGAGTCTGCGGACCTACATAATAAGGATTATAGCCTCCACTCTTAGGGCTCAGCGTACGCAGCCCTTTTGGGGTAAGCAGCTCTTTGGTGGCAATGTCAAGCACCTGTTTCTTCTGCGCCCTGTCCAGAGGCGAATAATCGAAGGCTACGGTGAATATCATGTTGGGACGCACGCTCCAGTCCATCATGTTACCGTCCACATAGTCAAACAGGTAGCCGTATTCGTTTCGGAACACTTCAACGAAGGATTTGCCCGTCAGCTGGGCCTGATTGTCCAGTGTGTCGGCATAGCCGGTGTGCCCGTCCTCGCGCGCCATCTCGGCCACAAAGCGCAGGGCATTGTACCACAGAGCGTTCACCTCCACCACATAGCCTGTACGTGGAATGACGGGATGGCCGTTGACGGTAGAGTTCATCCATGTCACGGCCTTGTCGCGTCCGTTGGTGTACAGCAGGCCATTATCATGCAGGAACAGGTTGCTGTGCTTTCTTCCCCGGATGTATTCCATCATGTCGTGCAACAGCGTGCCGTAACGTCTGACACATTCCTCGCGCGACACGGCCTTGGCATATTGCTGCAGGCACCACACGGCCCACAACAGCACGTCGGGATGTTCCATCTCATAAATCTTGCAGGTGACGGTCCCGTTGTCTATAAACTCGCGTATGGCCTTCCCTGCGGTTTCCATCACGTCCTCGAACTCGTCTCTCTCGTCCACGCCCAGCGTGAGTCCTGGCAGGGAAATGAACAGGTCGCGCGCACGGCACTTGAACCACGGATATCCGGCCAGGATGTAATGCTCGCCGCCTTGCTTGTTGTGGAACTGGTGTGCCGAGTTCTTCAGGCAGTGGTAGAAGCTGTCGCGCGGCGTACGGTCGGCCACTTCGGCATCGAACACCTGTTTCAGCTTGCGCGACGGGATTTCCGACGTGCCTGCGGAGAACACTATGCTCTCGCCTTTCTTGATGTCTACCTCAAAATAGCCGGGCACGTAAAGGTCTTCGTTGAAGTCGTATCCGCGTTCCTGTTCCTTGGGATACTCTATGCCACGGTACCAGTTGGGGTTGAAGTGGAATTCGTTCTTCTTGTTGAACTGCATGTACAGCTCCGGATAGCCCGCATACATGCACGTCTTGATGCCGTTCTCCACCGGCTGGTAGTCACGGTTGGCCTGAGCGTTTTCATGCGTGTATTCACGCACGCTCCGGAAGGCCAGGAAAGGACGGAAGCGCAGTGTAGTGGCCGAATGGGCGTCAACCAAGGTATAACGTATCAGCACTCTGTTCTCATGGTGCACAAAAATCTTCTCCTTGCGGAGAATCACTCCTCCCACACGGTAGGTCGTGGCCGGAATATGCTCGCAGTCGAACTCGCGGATATACTTGTGGCCGTTGGGGCTGAAATGGTTGCCTTGGTATTTGTGCAACCCCAGATTGAACTCCGCACCGTGCTGAATTACCGTTTCGTCCAACGAGGACAGCAGCACGTGATTCTCATCGTCAAGATTGGGCACGGGAATGACCAACAGTCCGTGATACTTGCGTGTGTTGCAGTCTACAATCGTCGTACAATGATAGGCGCCTGACTTGTTCGTACGGAGAATCTCCCTTGGTAAAGATTCTTCCAGATTGATCATCAGCGTCTTGTCAAATCGCAAATAACTCATAGCTATGCTTTATATAAAGGTTAATGATTTCAGTCGTGCCGCATGTCCGTCATGCAGCATTGCCCCAAAAGTACTAAAATGTACGCAATTTCAAAACAAAAAGTAGCATTTTTTGCAAAGAGTGTTCATTTTTACCATTTTCTGACACTCTTCTCCGGAGAGACGGCCCCACCAGGACACAAACCGGCCTTACCGATGGAGCGACTCCAGCAGCAGCGTGATGTTGGCCGTGAACAGACGCACCGATATGGCCAGCAGGATAATGCCGAAGAACTTGCGGATGATGTATATGCCGGCCTTGCCCAGGAAGCGTTCCACACGGCCGGTCATCCGTACTACGAAATACACCCATATCATGTTCAACGCCAGCGCTATCAGGATGTTGACACTGGCATATTCCGCCCTCAGCGAAAGGAGCGTAGTGAAAGCCCCCGCGCCTGCCAGCAGGGGAAACACCAGAGGCACCAGCGTGGCCTCCTTGATGGGACCCTGGTTCTTGAAAATCTCAATGTCAAGTATCATCTCCAACGCCATAAGGAACAGGATGAGGGCGCCGGCCACGGCAAACGACTCAATGTCCACATGGAACAGGCGCAACAGCATGTCGCCCACATAGAAGAAACCCACCAGCAGAGCCGACGAGATGAGCGTGGCCTTCAGGGCATTCACATTCCTGCCTTTCTCTCTCAGGCTGACGATAATGGGTATGGCGCCGATAATGTCAATAACGGCGAACAGAACGATAAAAGCGCTGGTAACCTGCTGCCAGCTGAATGCGGAAAACATAATCCTTGACTTCTTTTTTTCGACAAAACAACTAATGACAAAAAAACGGGAAAGGCGGGACATGCCCCCTGTCCCTACCGGACGGACAGTTCAGAGTTCGTCTATCTCCTCGCCCGTGCGTTCCATGATGTTGGCGGCCAGATGGTCGGCCACCTGCACGATGGTCACCAGCGGATAAAGCTTCTGCGAAGTGTCATAGCACCGCTGGTCCTCGAAACTGTTCATATTGACTCCCCATGCGCCCATATGCCAGCGTATGGCCAGCATCTCGTCGTCGCTCATCTCAAGCCCGTTGCACAGCAGCAGGATGACCGATTTCTCCCCGTGTCCCATGGGGAAGTTCTTGTAGGACACCTTGTAACCCTCGGAATCTTCCCACATGCCCAGCGCATTCTTGCGTCTTTTCACGGAACGCACGTAGATGTCGCTCTTGCACACATCGTGCAACAGGCTGGCAATGATGACACTATCCCTCCCCACTTCCTTTTCCAGGAAAGGCTCCAGGGCACACATGCCCTGCCACACGGCCAGAGCGGCCTTGCACGTGTTCAGCGAATGGAGGACCAGTCCGCCCTCCGTGTTCAGATGATGGCCCGCCGAAGCCGGAGCGGTAAAGAATCCCATTGTCTCCAGTCCTTCTAACAGGTCTTCCACTCCGTCACGTCCGGTGGAACGCAACAGTTCCACAAACTCTTCTTTGTTCTTTTTCAAGTCCATATTTCTTCTGCATTTAAAAACTGTCCAAGAGCCTGTTCCAAAATTTCCTATTTACGGTTTTATCCAGCCTCTTTTGCCCCCTGTCTCTTTTGCCGCCTACGTTCCTCCTGCCCCAAAGAGCACCCCTATAAGGCAGGGAAAAGCTCAAACAGGCTCTTAATTTTCCTCCCCCAAAATCCTTCCCTGACCTTTCCGTAGTCAGGAATACAGGTTTCCGTCTGCAAAATAAGTCATTTTGCAGAAATAATGAAAGCCTACGTCCAACTCTTTTACAGGAAGCGGTTTTTTCCCTTCGCTTACAGTATGGAACGCTTTCCGTCTTTGTGTCCGCAACCGGAGGAGACATTTGGCCGGAAACAGATACCGCATTGGTGTCAGACCTTGCAACGTATCATTCCGCACATGCGGACGAAAGAGGGGTGGAAACGGGCAAAAAAATCCCTCCACTTCCCGGACGGAATCCAAGAGGGAGGGAAAGAAACATTTAATCAATCTTTGCTAAAGTTCAGGTCAGTTATGCAAGGGTTTGTCAAGAGTCGTCATTGCAATTTCATGCCCGGCTGCGCGGACATGACAGTGGCGGTTACGGTGTTCTTCCGGGTGCAATAGTCAAACTGCATGCTCTCCTCCCCTCCGTCCGAACGCCATTTCAAGGTGAGCTTCACCGTCTGTCCTTCCGTATCGGGCAGGCTGTCCAGGCGGAAAGCCACCAGACCGTCCTCCTCGTGTCCGGCAGTGTCGCCATAGGCATTGTGCCGGAACTCCAGCTCATACGGGTCCTCCGGATTGTCCGTAGAGATAAGGTTCACGAAATGCGGCTGCGCGTCAAGCGTCCACGGCGCGCGGAAATGCAGCGTAAGGTATCCGTCCTCGGATATGGTCACCCAGTCGTGCACAATGTCCACCGGGTCATTGCCATAGACGCGGTCGTTCTCTTCGTCGCCCAGGTTGGGAGCCATCTGTTTGGTCAGTATGCTGTCCATGGCGTTGATGTACACCGCCTTGTCATAGGACGCGCTCGAGGTGGCCACCGGCTGGAAATTGACCAGCGCGCGCACTTCCTTGTCGCCATAAGGAGCTTTGGGGACGTTCACGGGCAGCAGCGTGGTGCTGTCGTCCAGCTGCATGTAGCACGAGCCGTTGTCCAACGGCTTCACCGTGACTATGGCATTGGGCATCCATGCGCCATAATAGTAATACACGTCATCGTCGTCGTCGCACGACTGTACGGAGAAAGCCACGGCCATCAGCGCCGCAGCCCAAGTGGTGAGTTTAAAGATTCTGTTCATGGTGTCTGTCCTTTCTTTTTTTATTTCATTTCATACCTGTCAGTCCATAACGGCCAGCGTGTCTGCCCGGTGGCCGTTTCCTGCCGACGGACTCGCACGCTACATACCTAAAATGCGGCAAGGCGGCAAAGTTTGCGCCGCCATCAGTTAATAAAAGCAAAAAAAATGCCCCCCCCGCCTTCTTCAACACCCTCCGCAGGCATACATCCGCACAGATATGGATAACTTTGCAAAAACGACACGGCGCCATCCGCCCCGCCAACCCATGCAGGCAAGACGGCGGCGACCGTCCATAAAAAGAGACATACCGACATGAATACCGGCTACACCCCATCCCCTACCCGCTACCGCACAGACGGCATGAAGTTCCGCCGCTGCGGACACAGCGGCATACGCCTGCCCGAAATGTCACTGGGCCTGTGGCACAACTTCGGCGGGACAGACAGCTATGCCAACGCACAAGCCATGGCCCATTACGCCTTCGACCACGGCATATGCCACTTTGACCTGGGCAACAATTACGGCCCTCCTCCCGGCTCGGCCGAAGAGACGTTCGGCAAGCTGATGCGGCATTCGTTCCGCCCTTACCGCGACGAGCTGTTCATCTCCACCAAAGCCGGACACGAGATGTGGCCCGGCCCGTTTGGCGACTGGGGGTCGCGCAAGTCGCTCATGGCCAGTCTGGACCAAAGCCTGAAACGCATGGGGCTGGACTATGTGGACGTGTTCTATTCCCACCGGTACGACCCTTCCACCCCGCTGGAAGAGACCATGCAGGCGCTGGCAGACATCGTGCGCCAAGGCAAGGCGCTGTATGTGGGCATATCCAAGTATCCCCCCGCACAGGCGGCCCAGGCCTACCGCTACCTTGAGTCACAGGGCACGCACTGCCTGCTGTACCAAGGAAGGTACAACCTCTTCTGCCGCCTGCCCGAACAGGAAGGACTGCTGCAACAGGCACGCCGCAACGGCACGGGGTTCATAGCCTTCTCTCCGCTGGCGCAAGGACTGCTTACCGGCCGCTATCTGGACGGCATACCCGCCGATTCGCGCATGGCACGCAACCTGTTCCTGAAACGCGACTCGCTTACCCCCGAAACGCTGGACCGCATAAAAGCGCTCGACCGGATAGCCGCCCGCAGGGGACAGACGCTGGCCGAGATGTCGCTCGCCTGGCTGCTGAAGGACGATACGGTGACCTCCGTCATCATCGGGGCAAGCTCCACATCGCAACTGGCCGACAACTTGAAAGCGCTGGAAAACACATCGTTCGACGAAGAAGAGCTGGGAGAGATAGACCGCATCTCGGCCGGATGACTCTCCCCCCCGTCCTCTGGCTGCCTCAGAACTCGCCCCGGATGCTGAACATCACATCGGCCTTTACCACCCGAATCTTGTCCCATTTGTCCAAATCAAGATCAGGAAGGCTCTGGCCGTCCTGCTTCTGTTTCAGCGAGCCGCTTTGTCCGCCGTTCACCGAGGCGGTGATTCCCAGATAGAGTCCCTTACGCACGCGATAGGACAGGCTCATGTCCACGTTGGCGGCCAAGAAAGCCGTATTGTGTTCCAGCTCCTTCTCACCGCTTTCCAACAAGTTGCTGTCATACAGCATACAGCCTACGCCCACCGCATAGCCCAGGCTGACCCCCTTACCCAAAGCATAGCGCAGACCTACCTGCGGACCGACGTAGTGCAACGTGACGTCATCGGCCGCCCATCCGCCCGTGGAAATCCCGTAGTCTGCCGAAGTCGTAAAGTAGTTATACTTCACACCCACCGTCCACACGCGGCCTAAAGCATAATCCATCTTGACGTTCGCACTGAATCCGTTTCCATAGGCCGACCGGCATCCCACGCCATAAGGCGAAATGTTGGAATTGGCAAACAAGATGCCGCCGCCTAACTCTGCCGCCACAGATATCGGCGAACTTTTGTCCCCGTCTGTCGGACGGGCATTGGCCGTCGCCACCAGGAGCGACAGCACCAGAACAATAAAACTCTTTTTCATCATATATCAGATTTAAAAATGACAGGAGAAGGCATCATGCGCACCAACTGTGCGCATATCCGCCCTCTCTATTTTAAGGAATCACTGCGGCCACGCTTCCCTGTCTCTGCTCAGAAACGATAGCCCACAGACATCACCAGTCCGTAACAGCGCAGTCCGTGCTGTTTCTGCACTTTGCTTATGTCTTCAAAGTAGTCCACACCCACGGTGTAATGTCCGTCCACTACGGCTTTCAGCCCACCCATAGCGCTGTAAATAGTCATTAAAAAATCCCCCAGGAAAATCATTAAAAAAGGGGCCATACGAGTCGTAAGTGTTAGCTTTGAAAAAAGCGAGTAAATGATGATAAGTATGGACAAGAAACAACAGATTTTACATTATTACCGTGTAGAGGGAT
>CASFQC010000067.1 GCA_949296415.1 uncultured Bacteroides sp.
AAGGCCTGTTGGTACATACCTTTGGAAAGTTGGCTATTGCTCTACTTACATTCGTCAATTTTTAATCTTTGAATCAGGATACCAACTCCTGATTCGCATCATTTACGAAAGTAAACTCCTGTCGCCCTCACCCTCAATGCCTTGCATTTTATCCATTCTGACACGCCTAAGGGACTGCGTCATAATGGCCATTCTGACACAGCCCCAAACTACTGTCAACCCTATAAAAAGAACATATACTGACTATGAAACATTTCCACTATATGCTGGCGTGCCTGGCCGTCGTGCTGGCCGCCTGCGACCAAGACCAAGACCCACTGCCCCCGCAGCAGACCGCAACAGACCCGAACGTGATGACCTTCAGCGTGACGCATCCCGCCGACCGCAAAGCCGGCACACGCGCCACGTCCACCGCCTTTGAGGCGGACGACCGCATCGGGCTGTACATCACGGAAAGCGACGGAATCCTGCAAGCGTCGGGCAACTACCTGAACAACGCCCCGCTGACCTTCGACGGCACGGCCTGGCAGACCGCCGAACCCGTCTACTGGAACAGCGGAACCTACAACGTATATGCCTACTATCCCTACACCACCCCCATACAGTCGGTGGACGACATGCCCTTCCGCGTGGCGGCCGACCAGCAAAGCACGCCGACCGACGGCACTCCCGGCGGATACGAAGCCAGTGACCTGCTGTTCGCCTCGTCCACAGGCGTATCGGCCAGCGGCCAGCCGGTGGAACTGCAGTTCCGCCACTGCATGAGCCGCCTGCAGATAAGGCTGGTGAAGGGAGAGGACTTCGAAGGCGATTTTCCCGAAGAGGCCGAAGTGTATGTGCACAACACCGTGCCCGACGCCACCGTAGACCTGAGCGTGGGCATAGTGACCAAAGACAGCTACGCCCCCACGGAAACCCTGCGCGCCAAGCCCCTGGGCAACCACCAGTACACCGCCATCGTGGTGCCGCAACGCATCAGCAACCGCCAGCCGCTGGTGGAGGTGGTGATGAAAGGCGTGTCCTATCTGTATGAAAGCACCTTCCAGTTCAAGCAAGGCATACAACACAACGTGTCGCTCATCATAGACAAGAACCCCGAACAGGTGAAGATAGAGATAGGGGGCGAACTGGAAGACTGGGACGAGTGACCTTTGCTTTAAGATGATTTTCAGTCGGTTAGGTAAGATGAAAAGCCTTTCGCCCTTCCTCTCTGTGGGGAGGGGACGAAGGGCTTTTCCCTATGCCGCCACAAACAGATACGGAGCCACTCCGGTGCGGACGGACTCACACGTGGCCAAGTATATGGCATACTCATTATTAGCCTGATTGGATTACTTTATTGAAAAGTTTTAAGTAAGTTTGCATCATGTTTCCGAACAGCCTACATAACGTCTTACGCCTGACGGCCATACTGTGCGCCACTCTGCTCTCCGCCTGCCACAGGCCCGGCGACCGGGTGGATGCCCTGCCCTTTCGCGACGGCGGACAATGGGGGCTGGCCGGCACCGACGGACAGGTACTGTGCGACACCGGCTTACTGCCTGCACAGCCTTCCGCCGCCGTGAACGGCATGTTCTCCCTGCCCGACAGCAACGGACAGTTCAGACTGTACGACCTGTCCTCGCCCACCCTCCCGGCAAGCCCGCGCACCTTCTTCCGCATAGGCCATTTCCTGGAGCACGATGTGGCGCCCGCACAGGAAAGCGAGGGAGCGCCGGTCATCTTCATTGACCGCAAGGGAAACACCGTAGCCTCATCGGCACAATACCCGCACCTCAGCATCAGGCTGGTGCACAACTTCAGCAACGGCAGGGCACTGTTCCGCACTAACAGCGGAAAGTGGGGATACTTTGACACAGAAGGACGGGTGGCCATCCCTCCACTGTATGACCAAGCCTACGACTTTTCCGAAGGACTGGCACTGACCGGCCAAAACGATGCGGAGGGAAATACAGGCTACAGCATCATAGACCGTCGGGGCAACGTGGTGGGCACGGTGATACAGCCCGGCTGCCTGCTGGACACCCGCTTTGCCAATGGAATGCTGATGTTCAACGAGCTGGCTACCGGAAGCACAGGATATATAAACAAGGAAGGCATCATAATCAAGTGGCTTTCCAAAGAGGCTGCGGACACCTTACACACGGAGCACAGAGCGGCCACGTGCCGTACTGCGGACGGAAAATTCCGGCTCAACGGCCACGACGGGCAACCCGTGGGCGAGCCGCACGACACCATAGCCGATGACCCCACCGCCTACGGCATCCTGCCCCAAGTGTTCCTTTGCGGGGAAAGCACGGACAAAGAGACGCCACAGGCCGGGGCTCCGCACAACCGGCGAGCCACGGACAGCCGACCTACCCCTCCCGCCAAAGACACGGAGCGGACGCCACAGGCCGTCACCGCCCCGGAGGACACCGACTGGAAGACTGTGCCGCGCCAGAACCCCTTCTACCACGAAGCCGCCAAGGTACTTTCGGGAAAACTATCCGAAGACGACGCACACAACCGCCACATGATACTGAATTACGTGGAACACCTGCGCACCTCCTACACCACCAAAGACATTGATTTCCTGCGCCAGCTGTTCAGCGAGAAAGCGCTCATCATCGTGGGCAAGGTCATCAGAACCTCGGCTCTGGCAGAGAACGGCTATATGCCTCCGGCACGGGTGATATACAACATAAAGAGCAAACAACAGTACCTGGAACGGCTGGAAGCCGTGTTCAAGGCCAACCGCAAGATAGACGTGCGCTTCAGCGACTTCCGCATCATGCGCCATCCTACCCTGCCCGGCATCTACGGAGTGACGCTGAGGCAAGGCTATCGTTCCGACCTGTACTCGGACGACGGCTACC
The DNA here is from genome assembly GCA_949296415.1 of uncultured Bacteroides sp. Lineage (GTDB taxonomy): Bacteria > Bacteroidota > Bacteroidia > Bacteroidales > Bacteroidaceae > Bacteroides. The sequence continues at coordinate 2,859 of CASFQC010000067.1, forward strand.
TGTTCCTGCTCTGGGACTTCCGCGACAAGACGGCGCCCAAGATTCACGTCCGCACCTGGCAACCCGCCACCACCGACGGCCACACCCCACTTCCGGCCGACTCGGTCTTCGGCATAAGCGACTTCAACTTAGAATGAACAAACCATAAGACATCATCCGAACGCCATGTATCCTCCCGCCCAACATACGATGACTCACTCCCTGCTGCGGTTTCCGCTTGCCGTCACTCTCTGGCTGCTGACGGCTTTTGCCTTGCAGTGCGGCGCGCAGACATTCAAAGTACGCACCTTCCGCCAGCTGCCCAACGACATAAGCGCCTACATCAGTCCGGTGCGCGACCTGAACGGCGAAGCCTGCGCCCTGGTCAAGGTGGTGGGCGACGCCGAATTCGCCTTCTCCACCCCGCTGGGCATAGTAAAGCGCAAAGACGACGTAGGCGAGACATGGCTCTACCTGCCCAAAGGAAGCCGCATGCTGACCCTGAAACATCCCCGGTGGGGCGTACTGAGAGACTACCGCTTCAGCGAGCCGCTGGAATCGCGCATGACCTACGAGCTGGTGGTGGTTCCCGATGTGGAAGTCTATCAGACAGAACGCCGCCTGCCACCTGTAGACAGTACCCCCACGCTCCATATCTCCGCCCTTCCGCCTCCACCTCCCATACACCGGACACAAGGATACAAGTTGCGGAGGCCGCGCGAGCCGTGGCGCACCATAATACAGGCACAAGCCGGACTGGGACAAGGAAACAACCCCGCACTGGGTCTCCGCCTGGCTCTGATGAGACGGCATGGCGCCTACATACAGGTATTGGCCGACCTGCACGCCATGCCATCGGTGACAGCCGACTGCGACCGCAACGGCACACTGGCCGACGGCTCAGGCGCCACTCCCTATTACACCGGAACCTCCGCCGAGGCACGGCGCACCTTCCTGGCGGGAGCCATACATCGCATAACGGCCGGATTCTGCCTGTACGAAGGACTGGGCTACGGCGAAAGACGTGTGGCCTGGCAAAAAGCGGAAGGCGACTATGTGCGCAACACGGCTTACTCGGACAAAGGACTGTGCGCCGAGCTGGGAGCCATGTACCGCTTCTACGACCGGCTGGCCGTATCGGCCGGAGTGCAGACCATAGGTTTCGGGTACTGGAATATTACCTTGGGCGTAGGGGTGCATTTCTGAGCTGACTTATCTTTTGTCCCAATACGATTTGCCATGAATATGAAGAACATCCTCACACATTGCCTCACCGCACTGACGCTTGCGGCCTTTCTGTGGGCGTGCGACGAAGAAGAGCCTCCCCAGAACCTGCTTCCCGTGGTACGCACCGGAGACGCCACCGGCATAACCCGCACGGAAGCCACCCTGCACGGAAGCATAGAAGCCCATCGGACCACAGTCATCAGCTCGGTCAGGTTCCGGTATGGCACCGACACGTCCATGTCGGAACACGTGACGCTTTCCCCTGACGAGCGCATGCCTGCAGCACAGCTCACCGGACTGGTTCCAGGCACCACCTACTATTTCTGCCTGGAAGCGGGCAACGGATACAGCCAAATCGGAAGCGAGGTAAGGCAGTTCAGCACCCAGCCCAACGAACGCCCTACCGTGGACAGCCTGCAAGTGGCAGGGCAAGGCCCCACAAGCATCATACTGCAATACCGCATGGCCGACGACGGAGGCTCGCCTGTCACCGCGACCGGATGCTACATACGCGAAGAGAACGGCTCCGAGCTCCAGATTCCCGCCTCACTGCCGGAAGTCTCCGAAGGGCAGACGGTAAGCATACAGGCCAACCGGCTGAAGATGCACACCACCTATACCGTATGCGCCTATGCCGCAAACGACATAGGCGAGAGCCGGAGCGAAAGCCTCACCTTCCGCACCGGAGAAGCGGTCTACCTGAGACAGCCCGGCAGCCTCGGCCTGCTCATAGGCGAAGAAGACAAATACCACTACACCACCCTCTCCTTTGTGGGACCGATGAACGGCACAGACCTGCGTCTGCTGCGCGACATGGCCGGATGCGACCTTTATGGCAACCCCACTGCGGGACAGCTTACGCACATAGACCTCACTGACGTGCGGATAACGGAAGGAGGGACAAGCTACGACCTCTCGCACTATACCCAGACCGATGTCATCGGACAGGAACTATTTGCCGGATGCACCCGGCTAAAGCGGGTCAGCCTTCCCTCCTCGGCCGGGAGTATGGAGACCGACGCATTCAGGAACTGCACCTCGCTGGTGACGCTCACCATCCCCGCCAACATGACAAGGCTGGAACCTTCGACAGGATGCACCGCACTGCAGTCCATCGAAGTGTCGGCAGCCAACACTTCATACCGCAGCTTTGACGGAGTGCTCTACAATGAAGATATGACCGCCCTGCTTTGGTATCCCCAAGGAAAGGAAGACGAACGGCTGGAACTGCCCTCCACACTGGCGTACTTGGGCGACCATGCCCTGCGCGGATGCCACATAAGGTACATAGACTTGCCCGACGGACTGCAAGAGATGGGTCAAGGAGTCTTTGCCGGATCGGATCTTGAAGAAGTGTCACTCCCCGACAACCTTTCCGTAGTGCCTACCGCCGCCTTCCAATACTGCGCCAGGCTGCATACGGTGCACTTGGGCACACAGACAGCCATGCTGTCGGACTATAGCTTCGAAGGCTGTCCGCTCAGACACATCCATATCCCGTCGGCATGGCCTCCGGTATGCGGCGACGGAGTATTCGGCGTAACGGACTACGATGTGTTCGGCTCCTGCACGCTGCACATACCTGCCGGAAGCAAGCCCTCTTACCGTGCGTCTGATGTGTGGGGAAGGTTTGCGCTCATGGAAGAATCCAAGTCCGAATAAAGGGCTGCCGCCTGTTCCAGCCACACGTCCAACAGCTGCCGGTAGGATGACGAAGACTGCTGTTCGGGCAGGGGATATTCCTGCTGCAGCGCCTGCTTTATGCCTACGGCCAGGCGGAGGCTGTCAGCACGGCGTTGTTCTTTATCCGGAACCTTGTCCAGACTTTCCAGACGCAGCCTTTCACTGGCTATCAGCTTCCGGCAGAGACTGCCTCCGGCCATATTCCCGTAAGCCGGAGCGGGCAATAAGGCAGTGTCGGGCCTGAAGGCTTTCCATCCCAGTACACAAGCCATAGCCACCACCCCCAATGCCATTCCCCACACAGCGGCATGTGACAGCCTACCCCTCTTGTTCCCGCTCCCGTCCAACGCCCGTGCCACTTCCCCGGCCGACGCATAACGGCGTTCCGGACGGAGGTTGGTGCAACGCCGGGACACTTGTGCCATACGGCGGTCGTGCAGCAGCCCGGCCATATCGCCCATCAGCACACCCAGAGAATAGATGTCGGCCCTCAGATCCAGACGTGTGTCAGGGTCCAACGCTTCCGGAGCCAGATACCGTCGGGTACCTGCCGGCTCTTTCAGCAACGTATAGGCGTCACCGTCCGACAGGCCGAAGTCTATCAGCTTCACATTGTTTCCGTTGTAGGTTATCAGAATGTTGTCGGGCTTGATGTCGCGGTGCACCAGTTGTTTGCCGTGCAGGTATTCCAATGCCGCACACAGCTGCTTCAGTATATTGCGGGCCAGTTCCGGAGAGAATCCAGGCTGCCGCATACAGTCGGTCAGGGTACGTCCGTCCACATATTCCATGACGATGCACTGCCCCAGCCCTTCCACCTTCTCCCATCCCAAAGTACGGCATATGTTGGGATGGTCCAGCTGATAGCCTATACTGAATTCCTTGCGCAAGATTTGTCCATAAAGGGGATTTCCTCCGCAACCGGGCTTTATGGCCTTGAGCATGTGCAGCCTCCCGTAGCGCGAAGCCCGGTAAAGGCACGACGGTCCCGATGCCGAAGTGTAGACTGGAGTGATTCCGGTAAATACGTTCTCTCCATCATAGGGCACGGCCTCGCCCACAAAGCCCGAAGTCATGTCATCAGTACCCATTCTGCCGGTAGTTCAGTATAGTCAGTCCTCCGTTACGTCCCGCTATGAAGGGAGGCGTACGTTGTCCGTCACGCAGCACATAGGCCAGCAGCAACGGCTGTCCCAGCACAAAACTGACCGCCTCGAAGCAGTCGCCAGTCTGGAGTTTCGACTCTTTGGATTCCCTCACCTCGAACATCACGCCTCCTCTGTAGTTCAGGCGGAGGTAGCGGTTGGGTGCCCAGCCTATCTCCACTTCATCGCCCAAAGCGAGATTTCCCGGCACATCAATGATATGGGCACTGAAAAAGGAAGAATTATATACGGTACTTTTCTTAAGCCACAGGCAGAAGTCCTGGAAATGCGCGTGCCCCAGATAGCTTGCCAGTATATCCAGCGTATTGGTCCGGGGCTGGTGGCTGTCATTCACGTATCCCCAAAGCCGCTTCAGCGTGGAGGCGGATACCGTGCCCAGCTTCTTGCTCTTGAGACAGAGAGAGAACTCGTCAAAGTCGTTCGTACTGTCCAGCGGCTTTCCGAATTTTCTTTCCACCAGACGGAGCAGTTCTGTTGTTTCGGGTTTGTAGAGGTTCATAACGGTTGAAGGATTGAAGTTCATGTAGTATGCTTTTTCCCTTGTCAAGGAAACAGTGTACAAACTTACGGAAAAAAAACGACAGGAAACGCCTTCCTCCCAGACAAAAAACGGACACGCCTGAAAAAAAACTTACCGGCTGCCGAACAGCCAGCGGTTGAGCCACCGGTTGATGTAATGGTTGGCCACAGCACATCCTGCCCCCACAGCTGCCCCGGCCAGCACGTCCGACGGATAGTGCACCCCTTCGTTCATCCTTGACATGCCCACGGAACAAGCCCATAATGCGGCAGGGGTTATGACGTACCATTTGGGATACTTCATGCTGAGCGAAGTGGCCAGTGCGAAAGCGGTGGCGGTATGTCCCGAAGGAAACGAGGGACTGTGTTCCATACTGTAGGGGTGCACGCGCCCGGGATAGCGCTCGTAGGGACGCTTGCGGTCTACCAGATACTTCATGCCATAGGTCACCACAATGGCTCCCGCCACACTGGTACCCACGTACACGGCATCCTCCAGCAGTTTGCGGTCGTCCTTTATCCAAGCGGCAAAGGCCATGGCCACAGGTATTCCTACGGCCAGATAAGGTTCGGAGCGCGACACGACCTTATTGTAATTGCGCACAAATCGTCCGTCCCAACTGTTCACTCGATGCAAGGTGTTGATATCCCAGTTCTGTGCCTGTACGGCACACGACACGGTAAGAAGCAGGCAGACTATCGGCAGGATTCTCTTCATATGCATAGAATATGGGCGGCAAAGCCGCTGTTCTTCAGCGGGCAAAAGTACGAAAAAATCCGGCTGAGGCACAAGAAGTTGTATTGAATTTATTCCGTAACACGGCTATTTCATTCAGATACCATCTTTACATGACAAGGTGGCGGACGGCAGATTGGAAAACTCCTGCCTGGTGCATACCCATACACAGCCCGGTGTGGAACCGTCCGCAGCCTGCTGTGAATCCGTTCACAGGAAGCTACGGACCCATTGGCAGAAAGCTGTGAGTCCGCCCACAATAAGCCGTTGATATACAGATGTTAACCGATACAAGTATGTTCCTCATAAGGACAGGGAAAGATTCTCGGAATTCTTCTTCAGAAAATTGCCGGAATAAATTCAAAACAGTTTCTAAACCATAGGGACAAATATACACATACGTCCATAAAAAAAGCCGGACCGTCCATTCGGTTTCACACTTCCCGGACAACGGATTACTTTTGCTGTACCAAAAACAAAATCATTCATCATTCAAATTCACTCACTTTATGAAACAGACATTGAAAATCCTGACCCTGTGTGCGGCCCTCACCGCCGGTACGGCCACCGTGCTGTGCGCGCAGCCGCCCCAGGAGACTGCCGGACAGACAGACTCGCTGCACCAACGGAGGCCACACCGGCGCATGCCTCAGATAGATCCCGAAAAAGAAGCAAGCCGCGAGGCCGACAGGCTGAAAGACAGCCTGCAGCTGGACGACAAGCAATACAAGAAAGTGTACAAACTCTACCTCAAGGAATTCCAGTCCCGGCAGCAGAGCCGTCCGCAAGGCCCGCGCCGTGGAGGCATGGGCGGATTTGGCGGCATGTCACCCATGGGCGGAGGAGGAATGCCTCCCATGATGGGCGGAGGAGAAGGATTCCCCGACATGAGTGGAGAGACTCGCCGGGAAAGGCCCTCGCGCGAGGACATGAAGGCATTCATGGAGGAAAGGAAGAAAGAGGCCGAAGAGCGCGCGCGGAAGCTGGACAAGAAAATGGCGAAGATTTTGACCGATGAGCAGTATGCGAAGTGGAAATCCATGAAACCCGGACTTCCACAACGGCCGGACGTGCCCCGACCACAGGAAGAGAGGAGTATGGAATAAGTGTAGCAAGGGTACGCCCTCCGTCAGCAAAGCCGACAACCGGACAACGGTTGCCGGCTTTTTTTGCGGGCCTGTCGCCCGGATATGGGCACAAAAAAAGGGACTCCTCCGAGTCCCACTAATTTAACCTTAAAATCTAATACCATGAAAAACACGGCGCAAAGATAATGATAGTCTGCCAACCGGCAAACCGAAATGCGGCAAAACCGCCGGATAAAACTTTTTTTAATACATAGTTCCGCTGCATTTCACGTCTTTTTACAGGGAAAGGACTTCCCGTTCCGCCTGTGGCTCAGCGCATGGCTTCCACCTCCTCGGGCGTGAGGGGTATCTTCTTGCCCAGACGGCGTGCGCCTGTTTCGGTGATAAGGTAGTCTTCTTCGTTGCGTATGCCTCCGAAGTGTCGGTATTCCTCCACCTTGTCGTAATTGATGAAGTCGGCGAACTTCTTCTGTCCGCGCCACAGGTCAATCAGTTCGGGAATGAAGTAGATGCCCGGCTCCACGGTATGCACAAATCCCGGCTCCAAGGGAATGGCCAGACGCTGGCTCTTGCGGCCGAACTGCGTGCTCTTGGGCCGGCCGTCATAGCCAACCCACACCTCGCCCAGACTCTCCATATCGTGTACGTCAAGCCCCATCATATGCCCCAACCCGTGCGGATAGAACAGAGCGTGGGCACCCTCGCGCACGGCGTCGTCGGCATTGCCCTTCATCAGTCCGAGGTCTTTCAGCCCCTCTACCATGACACGGGCGGAGAGGTCGTACACATCCATGTAGGGAATGCCCGGACGCAGTGCCTTGACCGACTCCAAGTGCATGCGGTTCTGTATGAGATACACGTTGCGCTGCTTCTGCGTGAAGGTCTTGTCGGCCGGAATGGTGGACGACATGTCGCCTGCATATCCCGACGGCACCTCTGCCCCCGCGTCAATCAGAAAGAGGTCGCCCGGCTTTATCTTATTGCTGTAGCAGTGGTTGTGCAGGGTCTGCCCGTTCACAGTGGCTATGGTGGCAAAGGACAGCTCGCAGTTGTTCTTCTGGGCCACGTAATTCATCTCGGCTACCACCTCATATTCGTACATGCCTGGCCGTATGCAGCGCATGGCGGCCATGTGCATGTCTGCGGTGACATCGCACGCCTTCTCGATTTCGGCTATCTCCTCTGCCGACTTATGGTTGCGTTGGGCCACCACGGCACGGATGAACGGCACGGACCCTTCCTGCCGCTGAGGCGGTATGCCCAGCCAGTCGGCCAGCTTCAGCCGGTGCTCCGCACGGTAGGAGGGCAAATAGTGAATGGTCTGTCCCCGCATTACGGCTTGATGAAGGTACTCGTGTATGGCGGCAGACGGCCGGGTATCGGCCACGCCCACACGCTCGCTCTTCTCGTGCAGTGTGGGTTGGGTTCCCATCCATACTATGGCGTCTATGGTCAGCTCGTCGCCGAAGATTATCTCGCGGTCGTTGTCTATGTCTATGATGGCCGACAGTCCGGCAAACGACAGCCCAAAATAATACAGAAAACTGGAATCCTGGCGATAACGGAAGGTGTTGTCCTCATAGTTCAGCCCCTGCTCGTCGTTGCCTAGGAACAGCAGCACACCCGAGCCTACCTTCTGCTTCAGCAAGGCCCTGCGCTGTACATAGGTTTCTTTTGAAAACATAATGCTTGATATAAAAATGGTTCGTAAATCTTGTCCGCCGCCATGTGCGGCACAGCAAAGATACGGAGAAGTAGGGAAAAATCCTCGCCTGAGCCTCGCATTTTTCATGCCACCTGTCCTGCACAGAATGACAGCGTTTTTCCTCATCCGCCGCCATAAAGATGTTAAAACCCCGTTTTCGCTTACCGCCTCTTTTTCAACACAACGCGAAAAAACGGACAGTATACAGATAATCTCCTTTATATATGTTAAAAATACAACCTTTATAAGGCTATTGCGTTTCTTTATGTTAACAGGCCTTGGTCAGAAAACCCGTTTCCACCGTGCGGGTCACCTTTTTCCCACCAGCTGGCGACCTATCATCCGCCGGCCAATGACCTGTCGCCAGCTTCCTGACGACATATTATCCGTCTCCGTCCTGCGGAAAACGGCTTTTCCGGCGGACTTTTCCGCATTTTCCAAGAGCATATGAAGTGTTAAAATATGACCTATATTTCTAATACACAGGAAGAAGCGCAGAAAATCCCTGCATTCTTTTCCAACAGGACTACACCCGGACGCAAATACGCGATTCTCCGTGTTAAAGAAATGCAAAGTGTCAGAATGACAAAGGGCAGGGAAACAGGCTCTCTAACATAACGCAAGTTTGATATAAGGACCAAGAAGCTGTCTTGAATTTATTCTATTAAAGTATTATCCGGCTTTTCTAAGAACCTTTCGGGTCTATTTCTCCATTCTTATCCGTCACATAGCACGCTATGCTCCTCGTAAAGACAGGGAAAAATCCTCGGAAATCTTCTTTAGAAGAATGGCCGGAATAAATTCCAAAACAGCTTCTCAGTCGTGCAAAGGAACCATTTATTTATAGGTATCGGGACATAAGGTTCGTGCATGGTTTCCCGCAACCGGCTTTTCAGACTGACCTTATATAACTAGAACAGGAGCCGTATCCTCACCGGACACAGCCCCTGTCACATGTCAAAAAGCCGTAAAGGCATAAAAAAAGGAGTACCGCTGTACTCCAACCTTGTTAACCTTAAATCTAATACTATGAGAAACACGTTGCAAAGGTAAGGCTTTCCCCGAATATAGCAAATACTCTACCCAAAAAACGTATATACTATAACACTTTTTAAATATTAAACCTCCGTTTTTACATATATCTACATAAACTCCGCAAAAAAAGGCTCCTGAAGGACGCATAAAGCCCTGCGGTCTGCGACACGGAACAACACCATCAGCAAACCCATCTGGAAAAATTATCCTACAGCCTCTCCAGGCAGACGGGTCAGACATCCGGTGCAGACAAAACCGTGCGCAGGCACCGTGCCGACATCCCGAAAGACGGAAACCCACTACAACCTTCCCAAAATACAAAATAGTTTAATAAATGGGCGATAAACTGTGGCATATCCTTCCGTTTCCGTTATTTTGTACGCGAAAAAACATTGCGACCCCTATAATACAACTGCACAATGGAAGAAGTGGCTCCCTTAATATCCGATCTGGCCGTCATCCTCATTATAGCCGGAGTGGTGACGGTAGTGTTCAAGTGGCTGAAACAACCTGTCATACTGGGCTACATCGTGGCGGGCATACTGGCCGGTCCCTCCGTCTCGCTGTTCCCTACCGTGTCCGACACTGTAGACATCAAGACCTGGGCCGACATAGGTGTCATTTTCCTGCTCTTCGCCATGGGACTAGATTTCAGTTTCAAAAAGCTAATGAACGTGGGCATGACGGCTGTGGTAGCCACCATTACCATTGTGTGCGGCATGATGTTCACCGGCTATTCGGCAGGTGTGGCCATGGGGTTCTCACACATGAGCAGTTTGTTCTTGGGCGGCATGCTGTCCATGTCATCCACAGCCATTGTATTCAAAGCGTTCAACGATATGGGGCTTCTCCAACAGAAGTTCGCAGGCATAGTGTTGGGTATACTGGTAGTAGAAGACCTCATGGCCGTAGTGATGATGGTGATGCTGTCCACTCTGGCCGCCAGCCAGCAATTTGAGGGAATGGCCATGCTGCAAAGTGTGCTCAAGCTGGGCGCTTTTCTGGTGTTTTGGTCGGTGCTGGGCATCTATCTCATGCCCACATTGCTGAAGAAGATGCACCGCTATCTTACGGACGAGATTCTGCTCATCGCTTCGCTGGGTCTCTGTCTGGGCATGGTGATGGTGGCCACAAAAGCCGGATTCTCTTCGTCACTGGGAGCCTTCGTCATGGGTTCCCTTCTGGCCGAAACAACCGAATCGGCCAAAATAGAGCGTATTGTACAGCCGGTAAAAGACTTGTTTGCAGCCATATTCTTCGTATCGGTGGGTATGATGATAGATCCTGCAGTCATAGCACAATACATCGTACCTATATTGGTGCTGGTAGTGCTGGTGCTGGCAGGACAGGTAATCTTCGGCAGCCTTGGCGTGGTACTCTCCGGCCAGCCGCTCAAAGTGGCCGTACAGGCGGGCTTCTCACTGACGCAGGTGGGCGAATTCTCGTTCATCATCGCCTCGTTAGGCACTTCGCTGAAAGTGACGGACGACTGTCTCTACCCAGTCATTGTCGCCGTCTCGGTTGTCACCATCTTCCTCACGCCCTACATGATGCGTCTGTCGGGTCCGGCCCACAGTTTCCTCGACCGCCATTTGCCCGCCATGCTGAAGGAATATATGGAACGCTACACGTCAGGAACCACCACCATCCGCCACCAGAGCACATGGCACAAACTGCTGAAGTCCATGCTGCTGTCTGTCGTACTCTACAGTGTTATATGTACGTTTTTCATCACTTTGTTTTTCACCTATGCCGAACCGTTCATCATGGAACATGTGCCCGGACTTTGGGGCAGCCTGCTCTGCTTCGGCATACTGTTCGCGGTACTCTCGCCTTTTCTGTGGGCCATCATCGTGAAAGGCAACCATTCGCCGGAGTTCCGCAAGCTGTGGACAGACAACCTATTCAACAGAGGCTCGTTGGTGTCGCTCATACTCATCAAGATTCTGTTGTGCATGGCCTTTATCACTGGCATCATCGTGAGGCTGTTCAATGTAGCTTCCGGTCTGGGACTGGTGCTTGCGGCTGTAGTGGTGGCCGTCATACTTTTCTCAAAGTATATCCACAAGCGGTCACACGCCATTGAGGCTCAGTTCCTGGCCAACTTCGAGGGAAACGTCAACACCCCACAGCAAAGCGGAATGCCCGAAGGAGGAGTGAAGGCTGTAAGTACAGCACTGCAGGACAACGCCCCGCTACGCGATTTACACATGGCCGAGTTCAGCATCAGCCCCGAATGTTCCTACGTAGGGCAGATGCTGAAAGATACCGATATCAGGAGCAACTACCAGATAAATGTCATATCCATACAACGTGGTGAACGGCACATCAACATCCCCGACGGAAGGTCATCACTCTATCCTTACGACCAAATTACCGTAGTGGGCACCGACGAACAACTGGCCAAATTCCGCAAAGTACTTGACGAGAAACCTTTCAGACAGTCCGACAAAACCGGACAAAGCATCATGAAAATTGACCGGCTGGCCTTGGACAGCAGTTCGCGTATGACCGGGCACACCATAAGGGAAGCCGGAGTGACAGACTGCATCATCTTAGGTATAAGCCGGTCTGGAAGTGACCTTATGAATCCTTCGCCAGAAACCGTACTGACTGAAGGCGATACCTTGTGGCTGGTAGGTACAGAAGATGCCATACGCAAGCTGGAGTAAGCGGTCTGTCCCTACGGCTGGAAAGAAGATTTACTATAACCGACTGATTTCTTCTTCCGTAAGGTCTGTAAAAGCAACAATCTCACTGAAAGGAATTCCCTTTTCTTTCATACGACGGGCCATTTCTTTGGCCTTTTCCTGACGACCTTCCGCACGACCTTCTGCACGACCTTCCGCACGACCTTCCGCACGGCCTTCCGCACGGCCTTCCGCACGGCCAATCTCACGTCCTTCTTTCCGTCCTTCTTTCCG
>CASFQC010000068.1 GCA_949296415.1 uncultured Bacteroides sp.
TGCGGGGGAATACCTAAAGATACAAAAAAGCCAACTAATTCGCAATACTTTGTGTATGAATTAGTTGGCTAATTTTATGCTATTTACTGAATGTCCCTATGATAGTGTAGCGGATTTGTTGTTATATCATACAACTACTGCGCAAAAACAGGACAGATTCTTATAATTGTTTTGGAGCAGAAATAATAAGTCCTTTAGGGGTGGAGCGACTTTGTTTTCTACGGCTCGCAAACTCTTGTATCATATAAAATTCAGTCACATTTTGTTGAACGGACTCTTTCTGGTTCTGGAAAGAACCGTCAATCATCTGCAAGGCTACACGAAGTAAAGCTTCTTGCGGATGACCTAAAGGTAGTATATATTGCGGATCCTCCAATGGATTGATTGATATGTCTGGACTAAAACCATCTGTATATATAGCTTCTTTATTGGCATTTTTCACCTCACATACCGCTAGGTTCAGTTTCCAAGGATAACGGGCTGTAACAAAAGATTCAGTTCCTACATAATTGCCTTTAGTTTGTTCCCCGATAAGTATCACTTCCATATAAGGAGTAAGACTATTGATAAGCATTTCTGCAGCCGCTTCCGTATTTTGACCTGTCAGTATGAATAGGCGGTTCAGATTCAAGTTCTGCATGGAATACGAAGTTGTGTTCTCAAAAAACAGCATACGGTTTTTTGTTTCCGCTTGCTTTGAGTTATATTCCAATGTAGCCAAGGGACAATCCTTTGTTGTTTGAGGAGCTAGAATGGCTGCGAGCAACTGTACGCATTCCATTTGTCCGCCTTCATTGTAACGTAAATCTAATATAAAGTCTTTTACGTTTTGCGAGCTGAACTCTTGTGAGAGCCGGCATAACTCAGCATCAGCTTGCCTGTCAAAACTATTATATACTAAATATCCCACATTCCCATTCTGCGTCGTTAGAATGGTGTAAGCAGGGATGGTTATATCATTGACCGGACGTGCCTCAGGCAGTTGTACTATTCGGTCACTACTTACCACTCCTATTTCTTCTCCATCTTCAGTATGCATTATTTCATACTTGCCTATGGTCAGTTTGTGAGAATCCATACTCTGACTTAATATGGTTTCTGTCTTTTGAGTAAGATAAATGCTGTCGTCAACCATCATTATCCATTCTCCACGTTTTATCCCTGCATCTGCAGCAGGTGACTGAGGAGTGACATAGGTAATTAAAGCCGTATATGCCGTATCGTTTTCACCCATACGGTAAAGAGTATAATCAAATCCATAACAGATTGGAGGTGTGTCATAAATAGTATCTATACTGGAAAATCCTTTATCACGTGGTGAGCGCATTTCGTCCAAAAATTCTTTCGGATCCATGAAATAGTTCAATTCATCGAATGAAGGTATGTCCTCATACCATAAATAGTTTTCCCTCATCACACTGTCTATCCATAAACTTTTACCTGTAAATGGATAATATTCTTTCCACCGGTCTTCACCACATCCGCAAAAAACAGACAAAAGTAAAAAGTCTATCATTAAAAGCGGTAAAAACACAAGTCTTCTACTTGTCATAACATTCTTCAATTTTGCATACTTTTTGCAAAGGTACATGATATTATCTGATATATCCAATAAAAGAAAGACTAAGCTGTGCAAGCTAAGGTGAAAAGTAGTAAAAAACATATGGTTTTGGAGTTTTTACCTTAACTTTGCATATAAAAGATTCTACCCACATATATACAAATGTGTATCCCAAAAAGCAAAGATATATCTATCAGCATTGAAGATTTGGCCATAGGTTATAGAACAAAAGGAGTTTCCAAAGTGGTTGCCTGCAATATCCGGGCACAGTTGGGAAGAGGGGAAATGACATGCTTGATTGGTTCTAACGGGGCAGGGAAAAGTACCTTGTTGCGTACTTTATCTGCTTTCCAACCTCCTTTGAAAGGACATATCTACATTAAAGGGAAAGACATCCGTTCATATTCGATTCGTGATTTGTCCCATACAATAAGCGTGGTTATGACAGAAAGGTGTGAAGCACATAATCTTACAGTAACTGAAGTTGTGGAATTGGGTAGAAGTCCGTATACCGGATTTTGGGGTACACTTAGCCAAACAGATAATCAAGCAGTCTGCCAAGCTATGTGTAAAACAGGAATAATCCCACTGGCAAATCGAATGCTTCACACATTAAGTGATGGGGAAAACCAAAAAGTGATGATTGCCAAAGCATTAGCTCAAGAAACATCTATAATATTATTGGATGAACCTACCGCGTTTCTTGACTTCTCTAGTAAAGTGGAACTGATGAGCCTCTTGCGGAAGCTAGCACATGAAAACGGGAAAACCATATTTCTGTCCACCCATGATTTGAATTTAGCTATAGAGATAGCAGATAAAATATGGATAATGAATGATAAGAAGGAACAAGGGGTTACAATAGGTACACCAGAAGATTTGATTCTCAATGGAAGTTTACCTCACCTGTATGAAAAAAGCAATATCGTTTTTGACGAAACTGCCGGCATATTTCATGTAAAGTATCCTTTCCTATACTCCGTTGGTCTGAAAGGAGAGGGTGTATATCATGCTATGATGAAAAAGGCTTTGGAGCGAAATGGTATACGGGCGGTTAAATCTGGGACAAAATACTATATTGAAGCATTGGAAGGTATATATAGGCTGATGAGCAATGGCGTTCCCGTTGCTACTTCCTTGACTGTGGAAGAAATGTTGTGCAGAATACAATCGTTAAAACCTCTATTGTAACATAATCTCATGCATCATCATACTGACAATTACTCATTTCTAACTACAGCATCAGTACCTAAAGTCATTTCCACATTAGCTGTACCCACAATAGTAAGCATGTTGTTGACTTCCTTCTATAACATGACGGATACTTTTTTCGTAGGGAAAATAGACACGCAGTCAACCGCAGCTGTAGGCATTGTGTTTTCTGTAATGGCCATAATCCAAGCTATAGGGTTCTTCTTCGGGCACGGGTCTGGTAATTACATTTCAAGAAAATTGGGCGCACATGAAACTGATACGGCACAGCGTATGGCATCCACTGGCTTTTTCTTTGCCCTGTTCACCGGCACGATTCTTGCTTTATTCGGATGGCTTTTCCTTACTCCTTTGTCTATCGTTTTAGGTTCTACTCCCACCATATTGCCCTATACTGAAAGTTATTTGGGCATAGTGTTGTTGGGAGCACCATTTATGACCGCCTCTCTCGTCTTGAACAATCAGATGCGTTTTCAAGGTAATGCGGCCTATGCTATGGTAGGTATAGTATCAGGAGCGGTAATCAATGTCGTACTTGATCCCGTTTTTATCTTCTGGTGTGATATGGGGGTCTCGGGAGCTGCTTTGGCTACTACCATAAGTCAGATATTCAGTTTCTTTTTATTGCTTTATATGAGCCATAGAGGGGAGAATATACATATTCACTACAAAAATTTTACCCCACGTTGGAGCTATATCAAGGAAATCATAGGAGGAGGGACACCCTCTCTTGCCCGACAGGGGCTTGGAAGCTTGTCTACTATGTTGCTTAATGTTGCTGCAGGTGTATATGGTGACGCAGCCATTGCCGGTATGTCTATTGTTACACGGGTATGTATGTTTATAAACTCTTTTTTTATCGGTTTTGGACAAGGTTTTCAGCCTATGTGCGGATTTTGTTATGGAGCCGGACTTTATGGCAGGGTCCGGCGTGGCTTTTGGTTTTGTGTAAAACTAGGCTTCTGCTTTTTGCTGTTATGTTCTATTGTCGGTATGGAATATGCAGAAGAAATAGTCTGGCTATTTCGTAAAGGAGATCCTGCCGTAATAACTGTTGGTGCCTCAGCTTTACGTTGGCAGCTGATATCCCTACCATTGGGAGCATGGGTCATCATCAGTAACATGATGCTGCAAACCATACGCAAACCCGTACGTGCAACCTTGCTTTCATCAGCCCGTCAAGGACTTTTTTTCATTCCACTTATCATGATTTTACCTCGCTTTTGGGAGCTCCAAGGAGTGGAAATGTGCCAGGCCGTTTCAGATTTCTTGTCTTTCTTGTTAGCAATACCTTTGACTTATAGCGTGTTGCGTGAAATGAGGAGTAAGGAACTTTAAGGCTTACTGACGGCACAATGCGGAAAGCGTTCTCAGCCTATTTGTCATTTAACAAATCCGGACGTAAGGCTTTGGTCCGTTCTATGGATTGTTGTAATTCCCACTCTTTAATTTTAGCCTCATGGCCAGACAAAAGAATGTCCGGAACTTTCCAACCTTTATAATCTGCCGGACGGGTATAAATGGGAGCAGCCAGCAAATTGTCTTGAAAAGAATCGGATAAAGCTGATTGCTCATCTGAAATTACACCTGGAATAACCCGTACAACCGCATCTGCGATAACTGCGGCAGCCAACTCTCCTCCGGTCAGCACATAATCTCCGACACTGATTTCTTTTGTCACCAGATGTTCCCTTATACGGTAGTCCACGCCTTTAAAATGTCCGCATAATATTATCAGATTTTCATACATGGACAAAGAATTTGCCATAGATTGGTTAAACTGTTCTCCATCAGGTGTCGTGAAGATTACCTCATCATAATCGCGTTGGGATTTCAATGCGTTTATACACCGTTCTATAGGCTCGATTTTCATTACCATCCCTGCAAATCCGCCGAAAGGGTAATCGTCCACGCGGCGGTGCTTGTCTGTCGTAAAATCGCGAAGATTATGGATGTGGATGTCAGCAAGGCCCTTGTCTTGAGCACGTTTCATTATAGAACAATTGAAAAAGCCTTCGATCATCTCTGGAAGAACAGTAATAATGTCAATGCGCATACTCCTTATATTTTTTGCAAAAGTACAAATATTCAAGAAGAATTATATACTTTTGCATACAACAATTTCATTACGGATAAAATGGATATAAAAAATAGAATCGATTATTTACGTGCAGAATTACACCGCCATAATTACAACTATTATATTTTGAACGCCCCTGAAATATCGGATAGGCAATTTGACGATATGATGCGTGAGCTACAAGATTTGGAAGATGCCCACCCCGAATATCAGGATGAAAACTCGCCGACAATGCGCGTAGGCAGCGACATTGATAATAAGTTCAGGCAAATCTCCCATAAATATCCTATGCTCTCATTAGGAAACACTTATTCCGAAGAAGAAGTTACCGCTTTTTATAACAGAATAAAGAATGCCTTAAATGAGGACTTTGAAATTTGTTGTGAGTTGAAGTTTGACGGTACATCTATCTCCTTGACATATGAAAAAGGACAGCTGACGCAAGCCGTAACCAGAGGGGACGGAGAAAAGGGGGATGATGTGACCGATAATGTCAGGACCATCCGTTCCATACCGTTGGTCTTGCATGGAGACTATCCCGAATCATTAGAAATCCGTGGAGAGATACTGATGCCTTGGAAGATGTTTGACCAGTTAAACCGCGAAAGGGAATTGCGCGAAGAACCGATTTTTGCAAATCCACGGAATGCGGCTGCAGGTACTTTAAAGCTGCAAAATTCGGCTATAGTAGCTTCACGGAGGCTTGATGCTTATCTCTATTATCTGTTGGGAAACAACTTGCCGACAGACGGGCACTATGAAAATCTGCAAATGGCGTCGCAGTGGGGATTTAAGATATCCCAAAACATGAGAAAGGCCAAAAGCCTTCAGGAAATATTCGATTACATAGCTTTTTGGGATGTGGAACGGAAGAACTTGCCCGTCGCCACAGATGGCATTGTCTTAAAAGTAAATAGTCTGAGGCAACAGAACATGCTGGGATATACAGCCAAATCACCGCGATGGGCCATTGCGTACAAGTTTCAGGCGGAACGGGTGCTTACCAGGCTGCAGTCTGTCAGCTATCAGGTGGGAAGGACAGGAGTGGTCACCCCGGTAGCAAATCTTGACCCTGTACAACTGTCGGGAACGATAGTCAAGAGAGCTTCCCTGCACAATGCGGATATCATAAGGAACATGGATTTGCACATAAAGGATATGGTTTATGTGGAAAAGGGAGGTGAGATAATTCCTAAAATTGTCGGTGTGGAGCCTGAGGCACGCGATGCGTCTTTAGGAGAGAAAATCGAATTTGTTAGAGAATGCCCCATCTGCGGCAGCAAACTGGTAAGATACGAAGGGGAATCGGCATATTATTGTCCGAACGACACGGCGTGCCCGCCTCAGATAAAAGGCAAGATAGAGCATTTCATCAGCAGAAGGGCCATGGATATTGAAGGCCTGGGACCTGAGACCGTTGACCTGTTCTATCAGAAAGGATTGATTAAAGATGTGGCAGACCTCTATCAGTTACAGCCTGAAGCCATCAGAACCTTGAACCGGATGGGGGAGAAGTCTGCGGAAAATATCGTCAAGAGCATAAGGGACAGCAGGAGCGTTCCCTTTGAGCGTGTGTTGTTTGCGTTAGGCATCCGTTTTGTGGGAGAGACCGTGGCGAAAAAAATAGCCAGATATTTTAAGGACATACAGTCATTGTCCTCAGCAACACTGGAACAACTGAAATCAGTGGATGAGGTAGGAGATAAAATCGCGCAAAGCATTGTATCTTATTTTGGAAATCCGAGCAACCGGCAATTGATACAGAGGCTGCAAGCGGCAGGGCTTCAGTTCGCACAGGCCGTTGACAATAGCGTCAGCAGCAACAAGCTTTTGGGCTTGTCTATTGTCATAAGCGGTGTGTTCGCGCATCATTCCCGTGATGAATACAAGGCTTTAATCGAACAAAATGGAGGGAAAAACGTGAGCAGTATCTCTTCCAAAACAAGTTTCATCCTGGCGGGGGAAAACATGGGACCTTCCAAGTTGGAGAAAGCACATAAGCTGGGCATCAGAATAATGAGTGAGGACGAGTTCCTTCAGCTGCTTCAATAAATGAAAGCGTTTCAGGCTGTTGTGGCCTCGCGCGCTCATTTCCTGACATACACTTTGTGCGACCTCACCCCTTGCGCGCCTATTCCCGAGCCTTCCGTCTCTGCCCAGCGGCGCAGTTCCAGCCCCGCCGTCGTGCGGCTCAGGCCCGTCAGTGCCGCATAGTCGGGCACGCGCATCACCGGACATCTCTCCAGGTAGCGTCTGGCCAGTGCGAGCCGCTCTTCGGCCGATAGCGTCGGACGGTGCAGCCTGCGTTGCCTGGGCGAACGTTCCAGGTGGCAGTACTGCCGCAGTTCGCGCACCAGTTCCTTATCCGCTCGGAAATGCACGCCGCTCACCTCAATGCTTGCCGCGTTGCGCCTCGTCCCGTTCCCGTCCGCCTTCTCGCGCTCGCGCCCCTTCTTCAGCCCCAGTGCGGGCGTGAAGGTGCCTATGCCGTCCAGCGTCACCGGGCGTCCCGTAGCCATCATCATCGCCATCCGTCTGGCAACCAGGCAGATGACGCCCTTCACCTCGCCGGCCCCGAAAGTCGTCCCTTCCGCCACCTGTTGCGCCAGCTCGTCCAGTCCGCAGCCGCTTTGCAGTTCCATGCGCGGATAGAGCAGCGTCTTGCCTTCATTGTGGAGGTCTACCACCTCCTGCATCACATACCTTGCACTCATAACCGTATCTGTCTGATATTCATATACCGATGGAAAATTTCATGCCTGCCTATATAAAGTCTGACACATAGGCAGAAAAAGTAGGCGCTTGCCTGATGTAAAGTTAGAACGCCCGTGCTGTCCGTATAAACGCCTGTGGCGTTTATACAAACTACAGTGGCGTTTGTGTAAACGCCTGTGTCGTTTTGATATTTATACGGTGCAAAGATAAGTTTTCCAACGTTACTGTCCAATTTTTCATAAAGGGAAAACTGGTTTTTCTTCGGGGAGTACGGACGGCGGTGCCGCCCTCTTCCTGTTTTCCGCACGCCATGCTCCGCCTGTAGGGAGTCTGGATTGAGAATAGGGGCTTATGGCCGGCATAAAGTCGGTTCCATAGTGATGGCACCTGACAGCGGAAGCGGGGACGGATAAATGAAAAGGCAGAGGAGATTTTGATTTTTCTTACCGCGCTGGCGTATAAATCAAGGTTTATATTTAAATTTGCAGGACTTTTGCGGCAGAGGGTCCGGCTGGCGGATTGCTTGACGCAGGGGCATGTGATCGGATTTCCTTTTTGCAATATACTTTATACTTATATATTACTCAGTATATGGACGATTTTTATGGAGGGCTATAACGGTGGGAACGGCTAAGGCAAACAACAACCGGGATACCTATAAGGCTACTGCGGTGACGCTCATTCTGTTCGGATTGCTCTATCTTGCAGACCGTATCGTGAATTTTTCTTCGGTGGGACTGGCATGGGTCGTGGACAAGGACAACTTCCTGCTCTATACGGCGCTGGTGTTTCTCCTGCTGAAGCGCGACAAGTCGGTGGGATTGGTGCTGGCAGGATTGTGGCTGGTGCTGAACTTCGGGCTGATTACCGCCCTGTTGGGTACCATGTCTGCCTATCTCTTGCCGCTGGCCTTATTGGTGACGGGTATAATATTATATTTAATATCGACAAAGTAAATGAAAAGAAGCATAGAAGACACTCCTGTCGTGATGGTGGGCGCCGGAAATCTGGCTACCAATTTGGCCAAGGCGCTATACAAGAGAGGATTCCGCATCGTGCAGGTGTACAGCCGCACCATGGAAGCGGCACAGGCCCTGGCCGTGCAGGTGGAGGCCGAGGCTACGGCCAGTGTGGCCGACATAACGGACATGGGCCGGCTATATGTCGTGGCGTTGAAGGACGATGTGGTGGCCGGCCTGCTTCCCCGGCTGGTGGCGGGCAGGGAGAACGCGTTGTGGGTGCATACTGCCGGAAGCCTTTCCATAGACATATGGGACGGGCTGGTCGGGCGTTATGGGGTGCTCTACCCGTTGCAGACGTTCAGCAAGAGACGCGAGATAGACTTTGATGATATACCCATATTCATCGAAGCTCACCTTCCCGAGGACCGGGACCTGTTGAAGGGCATAGCCCAGATTTTGTCCAGGAAAGTGTACGAAGCCACTTCCAGCCAGCGCGAGTGCCTGCATCTGGCCGCCGTATTCACTTGCAATTTCACGAACTACATGTATGTGCTTGCAGCCCGGTTGCTTGACAAATATGGCCTTCCCTTTGACGTGTTGCTCCCCCTTATAGACGAGACGGCCAACAAAATGCACAAACTCTCGCCAGAGGAGGCGCAGACCGGACCGGCAAAACGGCACGACGGCAATGTGATAGGACACCATCTGGAACTGCTTGCCGATGAGGCAGACATTCAAGCCGTGTACAGGATACTGAGCGATTTCATAAGCAAGGAAAAATGAGTACCATAGATTTTGATTTGAGAGGCATCAAGGCCATATTGTTTGATGTGGACGGTGTGCTGAGCGCCACTACGGTGTCCATGGGCGTGGAAGGCGAGCCTTTGCGTACGGTCAACGTAAAAGACGGATACGCCATGCAGCTTGCGGTAAGGCAGGGGGTGCTGTTGGGCATCATATCCGGAGGACGGGCCGGAGCGGTGCGCCGGCGGTATGAGGCACTGGGGCTGAAAGCGGAAGACATATATCTGGGTTCTTCCATGAAGATTCATGATTACACAGACTTTTGCCGGCGCTATGGACTGACGGATAAGGAAGTGATGTATGTCGGCGATGACATTCCTGACATAGAAGTCATGCGGAAGTGCGGGTTGCCCTGTTGCCCGCGTGACGCGGCTCCGGAAGTGAAGAGAGTGGCACGGTACATATCGCATGTGGATGGAGGCTACGGATGTGCCCGTGATGTGGTGGAGCAGGTCCTTAAGGCTAAGGGACTTTGGATGTCCGGACGGGAAGCGTTCGGCTGGTAAGGATTCTCAGGAAAAAATGCGAAAGGAAGATAACAATCATGCTGGAACATATTAGAAAATATCATATTGTGCTCGCCTCTAATTCGCCCCGGCGCAAGGAACTGTTGTCCGGGCTGGGGCTGGAATACGAAATCCGCACTTTGCCGGATGTGGACGAGACTTGTCCGGACAGGCTGGAAGGAGGTGACATACCACTGTACATAGCCAGGAAAAAGGCTGTCGCTTACAAGCCTCTGTTGAAGGAAAACGAACTGATGGTTACTGCCGACACGATAGTGTGGCTTGACGGGCGGGTGCTGGGCAAGCCGCGCGATGAGGAGGATGCGCGCGCGATGCTGGAGGCTATGTCCGGACGGCCCCATACTGTGTATACCGGTGTGTGTGTCACCGCTGCTGCCTGGCAACGGAGCTTTGTCTCGGACACGGAAGTGCGTTTTGCCAAACTGGACAGAGAGGAGATAGACTATTATGTCCGCCACTTCCATCCGCTTGACAAGGCCGGCGCTTATGGTGTGCAGGAATGGATAGGCTTTATCGGCGTGGAGTATATTGCCGGGAGCTATTTCAACATCATGGGGCTGCCTGTGCAACGTCTGTATAAGGAGCTGAAAGAGATAGACGCTTTGTTGGCGGCGGGCATGTTGTAAGGGGCTTTCTTGCTTGTGCGCCAAAATAGAAGGCTCCCCTCCCGATGTCGTTGTCGGGATAAGGGGAGGGGAGACAGGCGTGCCGGCTTTCAGATTACTGATGTTGTGGGCGCAACAGGTCATTGACCGTCTTTACAGGATTGAAGGTGCTTAAAGGCACTTCCACAAACACGGTGTTCCAGTCGCTCATGGCTCCGTTCCATAGTCCGGGACGTTCCAGCGCTTTCAGCTCGCGTCCGTTCTTTGACTTGCGGGAGATGAATCCCGTGGCTTTGTCAATGTAGTTGTCTAAATCGAATTTGTGTCCTTTGAAGTCGCGCACGCCGCATACCAGGTCTACCGGGTTGAAGTGTGTGCCTTTCTCGAACATGGCTTTCTTGTCGGGGGCGTTCATGTCGATTTGTGAGCTTTCCAGTATCTGAAGCGATATGGTCCCGTCCTGATTGTAGGCCAGGAAGGGGCCTCCGCCCGGTTCGCCTGCGTTTCTCACCATTCCGCATACGCGCATAGGCCTGTTGAGCTTCTTCTTGAGATATATGGCCAATTCAGAGTCCTCAAGGTTCTTGACTTCCGGGTTCTTGCAGAACAGCTTTTTTTGCAGGAACTGGAGTATTTCCAGTACCTGTCCGTGTGTGTACTTCCCGCTATCCAGCAGTTGCAGGTATGCGAACGCCTGTTGTTGCAATGTGACCAACACGCCGGCCAGCAGTTTCTTATAAAGTATGGTATCGCCCTTCATTTTGTCAGGCACCACATTATCTATATTCTTTATGAAGATGATGTCGGCATCCAGATCGTTGAGGTTCTCTATGAGGGCACCATGTCCTCCCGGGCGAAAGAGCAGTTGCCCGTCATCATCGCGGAAAGGCTGGTTGTCCATGTCGGCCGCAATGGTATCGGTATTGGGCTTCTGTTCGGAGAACGTGATATTGTAATCCACTCCGTACTCTTTGGCATAGGTGCTTGTCTTGTCTTCGACTAAGGTTTTGAACAAGTTGCGGTGCTCGGGCGATACGGTGAAGTGCACATTTACCTTGCCGCTGTGGTTGGCTGCATATAAGGCTCCTTCGGCCAGATGCTCTTCGACGGGTGTGCGGGCTTTATCTTCATATCGGTGAAACTTGAGCAGTCCCTTAGGCAATGCGCCGTAATTCAGCCCCTCGGGGGAAAGCAGGGCTTTCGCTATAGTCTTATATTGCCCTTCGGCCAGCAAGGTATCCGCATCCTTACCGGAAATGTTTTTGCAGGCCTCATTCAGGTCGTCATGGAATGCGAAATGTCGGAGTCCTCCAAAGAATGTCTTTTCAAATGGGGTTTGTGGTGTGTCATAGGCGGCGTTGGCAAAAGCGAATAGGTCTTTGAACATGCGGCTTGCCGCCCCTGACGCGGGGACAAATTTCACGATGGTCTTGTTTGTCCGGGTATACGCTTCCCATGCGTTGAGGTATTCTTGCTGTTCTTCAGGTGAAGGAGATAAAATGCCGCTTCCTACAGAAGCTGCAGCAAATAGTTTCAAAAAAGGGAAACCTTTCTTAAAGCAGGCCATCTGTTCGGCAATCTGTTGTTCGGAAATGCTTTTCCGCGCCAATAATTCTTTGTCTTGGGGTGTCATCATAATCGTAGGATTAGTTGTTTTTTGTTCTCCAAAAGTACAAAAAAACTTCAATTCGTGTTTCAGCAACGGGAAAAAACCTATCTTTACGCCATGTTTTCTTATTTTTTTGCGGTTCGGTCTTCTTCCGGTCTTTTTTGGTGAAAGACTTTGATGCGGACCTTAAATTATGATTATAGAAAGGAATGAAGAAATGGAGATGGATGCTTTTTTCACTTTAGACGAGCGAAAGTTGTTGCCTTCTTTATACCGGAAGCTGCTAGTGTTGTTGGACGATGCCTTACAGAAAGAGGACTGTGTGAAATTGAGGACATGTATGAGGCAGGCCGTGGAAAGTGGCAGTCTGAAGCGTGATTTATTTGGATTTAATCCTATTGTCAAAGATATGCAGACGGCCATCATCGTGGCCGAAGAGATAGGCATGAAGCGTGCTTCTGTATTGGGACTGATGTTGCACAATGCTGTAATGGCCAGAATCCTTACTGTAGCTGATGTGGAGGAGGGTTACGGTTCTGATGTGGCCGGAATTGTGCGCGGCTTGATTAAAGTAAACGAGCTATATGCGAAGAGCCCTTCCATTGAGTCGGAAAACTTCCGCAATCTTTTGCTTTCATTTGTAGAAGATATGCGTGTCATACTTATCATGATATCGGATCGGGTCAATGTGATGCGTCAGATAAGGGATACTTCCAATGTGGAGGCCCGTCTGAAGGTGGCCTATGAAGCGTCTTATCTTTATGCACCGTTGGCTCATAAGTTGGGGTTGTACAAACTGAAGTCCGAATTGGAAGATTTGTCTTTAAAGTATACAGAGCATGATGTCTATTATCACATCAAGGAAAAGCTGAATGCTACAAAGGCCTCGCGTGACAAGTACATAGCCGCATTCATAGCTCCTTTGCAGGTAAGGTTGGAGGAGGCTGGGTTAAGATTTCACATTAAAGGAAGGACAAAGTCCATACATTCCATTTATCAGAAGATGAAGAAACAGAAATGTCCGTTTGAAGGTGTGTATGACTTGTTTGCCATCCGTGTGATATTAGATGCCCCTATTGAAAAAGAAAAGTCGGAATGTTGGCAAGTCTATTCCATAGTGACAGATATGTACCAACCCAATCCGAAGCGTTTGCGCGATTGGCTGTCTGTGCCAAAAAGTAACGGTTACGAGTCCTTGCACATCACTGTCATGGGACCCGAAGGCAAATGGGTGGAGGTACAGATCCGGACGGAACGGATGGATGAAATCGCAGAGAGAGGAGTGGCGGCACACTGGCGTTATAAAGGGATTAAGGGTGAAAGTGGACTTGATGAGTGGTTGAATACAGTCCGTGAAACTCTTGAAAATACAGATAGCAGTGGAATGGAGACCATGGATCAATTCAAGTTGGATTTGTATGAAGATGAGGTCTTTGTGTTTACTCCTAAAGGCGATTTGTTCAAACTGGGGAAAGGGGCTACCGTCTTGGACTTCGCTTTTTATATCCACACGCAATTAGGATGTAAATGTATAGGCGCGAAAGTCAACGGGAAAAACGTGCCTCTGAGGTTTATATTGCATAGTGGAGATCAGGTGGAAATTTTGACATCAAGCACTCAGACTCCTAAGCAGGATTGGCTTAATATTGTCACAACATCTAAAGCGCGTACCAAGATTCGTCAGGTGATTAAAGAAATGGCTGCCCGTCAGCATGAGTTCGCAAAGGAAACATTGGAACGGAAGTTTAAGAACCGCAAGCTTGATTATGATGAAGGTGTGATGATGAGATTAATCAAGCGACTTGGATATAAGGTTGTCACCGATTTTTATCAAGCTGTAGCGGATGAGACTTTAGATGTCAATGAGATAGTAGACAAATATGTGGAACAACAGAAGCATGAGACCGATGTCCGCGATGAAGTGACTTATCGGAGTGCCGAATCCTATAGTCTTCCGACCCACCAGATTACCGACGATGAAGGGAATAAACGGGAGGATGTTCTGGTGATAGATCAGAACTTGAAAGGGCTTGAATATAAGCTTGCCCGTTGTTGCAATCCTATATATGGGGATGACATTTTCGGTTTTGTAAGTGTAAGCGGTGGTATAAAAATTCACCGTAGCAATTGCCCGAATGCAGGTGATTTGCGCGAAAGATTCGGTTATCGCATAGTTAAGGCCAGATGGGCAGGAAAGGGAGGAGGAACGCAGTATCCCATCAATCTGCGTGTGGTGGGGCATGATGACATTGGCATTGTGACCAATTTGACATCAGTCATTTCCAAGGAACAAGGTGTAGTGTTACGTAGTATAAACATTGATTCGAATGACGGTTTGTTTTCTGGCTCGCTCACTATCATGGTGAGTGATACAGTGAGGTTGGAGGCATTGGTAAAGAAGCTTAAAATGGTAAAAGGGGTTAAACTCGTTTCAAGAACAGCTTGAAGAATAGTCTGTTCTTTTTTCGTTTTGCTCCAAAATACATTTTTTGTTGTGACTGTGATATCCCTAACGGATTATATGGTAATTCATAAAAAAAGGAAACAGATTTTATGCAATCCAAAGCACAATGTCCTCCAATCTTTGTGTTTGAGAAATGTCAAGGGATATTCAGTAAATGTCCCTAAAAAGTAAGCTGGCATATAAAGTCGATAGAGTATAATCACTTTATATGCCATTATTATTGGCCTTTTTCTGTGT
>CASFQC010000069.1 GCA_949296415.1 uncultured Bacteroides sp.
TTAATACCAACGATTTGGATATCGTTTCTCTTTTGAGCTGCGCGGAATACGAAACGTCCGATGCGTCCGAATCCATTAATACCTACTTTAATCATTTTGCTTAAACTTTTAGAGGTTAATTATTTGTTCAAACTATTATTCCTTTCATTTTGCATATCCCTTATCGAAATGCGCTGCAAAAATACGAATTGTTTCTACAGGTTGTATCGCTGTCGGGTTTAAATTTTCTTTTTTTTACCCTTATGGATGCTTCTGATGGGTTATTATATGTTAAATGCTGTGTTGCTGTATGCAGACAGGCGTTGTCTCATTTATATATAAATATGTGTGGACATGAGCTGTCCGTGTGTGCCTTTTCTTTTTTCTGGTTAGGTTTTATGGCGTCTTTATAGTCTCAGCACAACGCGGTCTCCCAGCTTTCTGGCCATGAGACTCTGGACAGAGCGCAGGTCATTGTATCGTTTCATCAAGGAAATGCATTTTTCCTCGTCTTGTTCTGTGGCGGGGTCTTTCAGAGCCTTTATCATGTGCTTCAGTTCTTCGCTCACAATGGCGTACTTGAAGTTTATCATCAGCAAGGGTACCAGTTCGTACAAACGTTCCTCGTCGGTGACAATCTTTTGGAATTTCGAATGGTATTTGCTGAGCTGGTACCGGTCGCTTACCAGTTCTGTGCTGAGTTGGCTTATGGCCGGGTCTGGGTGGGACAGGAAGTACCGTTCGGCTATGAATCCCGGTTGCGACCTCAGGTGTTCGTAAGCTTCGCCCAATATTTGCCTGTGCAATGGGTTATGGAAGGCCAGATCATCTTGTTTCAGGTCGTTCACCACATATTCTATTACGGTCACAGGCACTTCTTCTCCGTCTTCATTGGTTATGTTGCACATTATCTTTTCGCCATACCTGATGACCATTTGCAGTATCTGCCTTTCATATTGGTAGAAGGCTTGTTCTTTATTGTCAATCTGTGGGATGTATGACACATAGTGGTCTTGTTCCGTTGTGGTGGTCTGTTCGGGGTGCGGTTCGTCCGGTCTGGTTGCTGTCTGGCGGTTGGCTGTCTGCCGCCGTTCGCGTTCCCGTTGTTCGGCTTTGCGTCCGGCTTCTTTTTCTCGTCGCTTGGCCACTTCGTTTACCAGCAGCCTATCTTCCACATGCAGCAGTTGTGCACATTCTTTTATATAGACATCGCGTACGATGGCTTCCGGAATGACCGATATGCTTTGTACGATATTGCCTATGAGTTCCGCTCTTTTTATAGGATCTTGTCCGGCTTCTTCTATCAGAAGGTTGGTCTTGAAGCGGATGAAGTCTGTCTCGTTATTGGTAATGAACTGTCTGAATTCCGTGGAGTTGTGCTTGCGGGCAAAGGAGTCGGGATCGTCTCCGTCGGGCAGCAGGCATACCTTGATGTTCATTCCTTCTTCCAGCAGCATGTCTATGCCTCGGAGTGAGGCTTTTATGCCGGCGGCATCGCCATCATACAGTACCGTCATGTTGTTGGTAAAGCGGTGAATCATCTTTATCTGTCCTGTGGTGAGTGCCGTACCCGATGAGGCTACCACGTTCTCCACTCCGGATTGGTGCATGGATATGACATCGGTATATCCTTCTACCAGATAGCAACGGTCCTGCTTCACTATGGCTTGCTTGGCAAAGTAGATTCCGTAAAGCTCGTTACTCTTGTGATAGATTTCCGATTCGGGTGAATTGACGTATTTTACTTTTACGCCTTTGGTGGCACTGGCCAGCACACGTCCTCCGAAGGCTACCACTTTTCCGCTCAGTGTATGTATGGGAAATATCACTCTTCCCCAGAACCGGTCGCGCAGTTTGTGGTCCTCCGTTTCGTAGCACAGGCCGGTCTTCAGCAGGTATTCTTTCTTATAACCTTTTTTCTGCGCTTCCTGTGCCAGCGCGTCGTGGCTGTCGGTGCTGTAGACCAGCTGGAATTTCTCGATGATGTCGTCGCGGAAGCCTCTGCTGTGCAGATAGGCCATGCCTATGCTGCGTCCTTCTACGTGGTTGCGGAGTATGTCTTTAAAGTAGTCACGTGCAAACTGGTTGACGATGAACATGCTTTCGCGTTCGCTCTGTGCCTGTTTTTCCTCATCGCTTTGCTCCCGTTCCTTTATTTCTATGCCATATTTCCGGGCCAGATAGCGTAACGCTTCCGGGTAGGTCAGCTGCTCGTGTTCCATGATGAAATGTACGGGATTTCCTCCTTTGCCGCAAGCGAAGCATTTGCAGAGGTTCTTGGCAGGCGATACGGAGAACGAAGGTGTCTTGTCATCGTGGAAGGGACATAAGCCGACATAGTTCACACCACGTTTTTTCAGCGTAACGAAGTCGGATACCACGTCATATATCTGTGCCGCATCCATAATGCGGTCTATGGTTGCTTGGTCTATCATAACAGGCCCCAAAGTTACATATAAAAAACAGAAAAGACAAAGGCTTGTTTTTATGGCGGGCATGATGAAATCAAAAACAGCTTTTAAATACAAAATGACACTTTGCATTCCTTTAACATTGAGAAGGCCTTCCGTTCGGCCCGGCGGAGACACGGAACGAAACTATGGCCTGCATTTTTGCCTATTTTCGGCATAACAGACTATACTATAATGGAATACCTCATTTTTTTAACATTTTAAACCTGTTCATTCTCACAGCAGAAAGGAATGGTTTCAGCAGATTTTCTTACAAATTGGGATGACTGACAGGTAGTTTGTTCAGAAACAATAGGTTGTTTGTTCAGAAACTATAAGTAAGAAGTCTGTCGGTTATCCGTTTGGAAGTGATGGGAAACAGTTTGTTTTTAACAGACGTATACATTAAGCCGAAATATTGCCAGGTATATTTACATCCATAAACATTTTCCTGAGTGATTTGAAAAAATGGCCATTCAGCAGAAATGCTATTTTAATATTTTTTTGTAATGGGAATAACGGATTTGGCGGTAATTTGTCAAAACGGGAATAGAGGCTTTAAGTTCCTTGCATCGTATAAGGAAGAGGGTAGGGGATTCTTTTTCAGGAATAACCACCCGCGTCTGACGAAAAAGGCTATCTTTGCCCCGCAGTTTACCCCTGCGGGAATAGATTCCGGGGGATGAATACGCCAAGTTCTGCAGACCATGACCGAACAGGAAATCCGGAAATATCTCCGACAGATGCGGGAAGAAAGCTCCGAGCGGGCTTTCCGAGGTTTCTATGACCTGACCTACGACCGTCTGTTCCGCATCGCCTACTTCTTCCTGAAGCGGGAAGAGTGGGCGCAGGAAGTCGTGCTGGATGTGTTCATGTCGTTGTGGAATCAACGGGCCACCCTCTCCGACGTGCACAACATTGAGGACTATTGCTTCATCCTCACCCGCAACGCCGCCCTCAACTACTTGGAGAAGGAGAAACGCCACGCCTCACGTTCCCTTGAGACAGTGCCCGAAAGCGACGGCACTGATCAATCGCCCGAAGAACAACTCATCAGCGAAGAACTCTTTGCCCGATACGTCAAGGCGCTTGACCGCCTGCCCGAGCGTTGTCGGGAAGTCTTTATCCGCGTACGCGAAGAGAAACAGAGCTATGCCCAGGTGGCCCAAGACATGGGCTTCAGCGTGAAGACGGTGGATGCCCAACTGCAGAAAGCCCACGCCCGCCTGCGTGAAATGTTACTGGGATATAACTGAACACGTCGGAGGCATCCGCCTTTCTCCTTCGCTTCCGGTTTCATTCCGGCTATACCTGAAGACTCATCTGGTAGTGTCTGAACACCTTTCAGGTACGGACTGAAACTTACCGGAACGACATCTCATTCATAATAAAACACCTACATACTTTTTCTAAAAAAAAGTGCCAAGCGAGTAGGGAGTTTGTCCGCCATGACTGTCTTTAGAGGAAAAAACCAGATAAAGACAGATTAGCTTATGAAAAAGGATTACGAATCCCTATTGAAGCAGCTCATCGCCTCCACCCGATCACCTCGTGGACGATACAGTGCGGAACGTACTTGGCCGCTGCTGCAAGCCCGGATGAGAAGGTCGCGCCTGCGTCACACTCTCTGGAAATATGCGGCAAGCGCTGCGGCAATCGCCATTCTTTGCTTGGCCGGTTGGCAAGTTTATGAGTTTACACACCAGACAGAGCTGCTGGAAGTGACGGCGCTGGCCGACACACGCACCGTCATTCTGCCGGACCGCACGACGGTGACGCTGAACAGGTATTCCACCCTGACCTATCCCGAACGGTTCAGACGGGACGGACGGCGTGAAGTGACACTGTCGGGAGGTGCCTGCTTCGAAGTGAGCAAGGACACAGCACGTCCCTTCGTGGTGAACGCCGACAGGGTACACATACAGGTGCTGGGCACACGGTTCAACGTGGAAGCTTATCCTGAGGACAGCGAAGTGCGTACGACGTTGTTCCATGGTTCCGTGGCCATCAGTGTGCCCGGACAGGCCGGACACATGCGGCTGCGCCCCCACGAGCAGGCACGTTACGCCAAGGCAGACGCCACACTGACCCGCCGGATACTGACCGACCTGACCGATGAAGCCAACTGGAGCCGTGGTATCCTGAGCTTCAGGCAGACGCCTCTGCATGAAATCGTCTGTCGCTTAGAGAACGCTTACCGGACAGACATCCGCCTTGCAGACTCCATCCCGTCCGGTTACCGGATAACCGCCACTTTCGATGCGGACGAGCCACTGACGGATGTACTCACCGTCTTGTGTGCGGCTTCCGGCTTCCGCTATAGCCAAGAAAAAGGAATCATCACCATTTATTAGTAGACAAACGTATATTAAACGTATTAAAACCATGTATTACCCTATGTACCCTAAACATCGCATCAGGGCTGTCCTGATGTGCGTCATGCTGACCATCGCACTGCTGACACGAGCACAAAACCTGCAGGCTCCCGTCAGTCTGACGCTGCGCAATGCCACCTTGGAACAGTTCATCAACCGGTTGGAAAACGCTACTGGCTATCAGTTTGTTTACAGCGAGGAAGTCCGGCTCAGCCACTGCATCACATTAACGGCACGGCGTATCCCCATTGACCAACTTCTGGAGCTGGCTTTCCGAGACCAACCCGTCGCTTTTGAAGTGAAAGGCAGGCACATCGTGCTCCGCAAACGTGAAACGCCGGTGAAGCAGGAGCGGCGACGTTACACCATCAGCGAATACGTCACCGATGCCGCTTCGGGTGAGACCCTGATAGGTGCCAATCTCGTTGACACATCCCATGCCGCAGGTACTGCTACTAACGCTTACGGATTCTTCTCCCTCACCTTGCCCGAAGGCCAGATACAGTTGTACTGTTCGTATTTAGGCTACACGAAAAGCCTGCACGACTTTACGTTGGAACGCGACACCGTGCTACACATCCGGCTTGTTTCCAACGTGGAATTGCAGGAAGTAGTGGTTTCTGGCAAGCGGGAGACTGGCGTCAACTCCACTAACATGGGCGCGCTCAACATTCCCCTGACCCAAATACGCCATACGCCTTCCATCTTGGACGAAGCTGACGTACTGAAGACGCTCCAGCTGATGCCGGGTGTACAAGCGGGCATGGAAGGCTTCGCCGGCATGTATGTGCGCGGCGGTACGCCCGACCAAAATTTGGTGATGCTGGATGGCATCCCAGTGTACAACGCCGACCACTTGCTGGGCATATTCTCCGTCTTTACGCCCGAAGCGGTAAAGAACGTTACCCTCTTCAAAGGCAGCTTCCCCGCCCGCTATGGCGGACGCCTCTCCTCGGTAGTAGACGTGCGCACCAACGATGGGGACATGAAGCGTTATCACGGCTCACTCAGCATCGGCGTGCTCACGGGCAAGTTCCACGTAGAAGGCCCTATCCGGAAAGACCGCACCTCCTTCTCGCTCAGCGCCCGTCTCACGCCTACCTTGTTCGTCCCCAATGGCTTCAAAACGACAGATTCGTACAGCTATGGGTATGAGGACGTACAGCGCTATAACTATTACTTTTATGACATCAACGCCAAGCTGAACCACAAGTTCAACGATAGGAGCCGTCTGTTCGTCGGCATCTATCACGGAAGAGACCATTTTCGCGTGGACAACAACGAAACGTTTACCTCCCACGACACTCCAACCGGTACGTCCCAAGAATACTTCTCCGGCAAGATGAGACTAAACTGGGGCAATCTCATCGGCTATGCTCGTTGGAATTATGTGTTCAGTCAGAGACTGTTCGGCAACATGACCTTTTCTTACAACCAATACCGGATGTCAACCGACAATGAGCAGACGGAAAGGCGGAATCAAGGGGAAATCCCTTACAGCGGTGAACAGTTCCGGTCGGAATTCCGGTCTGGCATACGTGACTGGAGTCTGAAAGCCGACTTCGACTACACACCTTCGCCTCGTCACCATATCCGCTTCGGGACTGAATTCATTCACCATCTGTTCACGCCGGGCGTATCAACCTCTCACATTGCCAATCGGGATGAGGGGACAACCGCCTTGCAGGACACCACCTTCCACACCAGCGCCAACCTGCCACAACGGGGCATGGAAATAGCACTCTATGCTGAAGACGACTGGGACATCACCAACCGTTTCAGCCTGAACGTCGGAGCCCGGCTCGCACTCTTCCATACGCAAGGCAAGACCTATCTTTCCGCCCAACCCCGCCTTTCGGCCCGCTACGACTTGGGAAAAGGGTTTTCCGCCAAAGCCGCTTACTCGTGTATGAGCCAATACGTGCATCTGCTTTCGTCCACCCCTTTCTCCATGCCGACAGACCTATGGGTACCCATCACAAAGGACATTCGTCCGATGTCTGCCAACCAATACTCCGTAGGAAGCTACTATACCGGTCTGAAAGGCTGGGAATTTTCCATTGAAGGGTACTACAAAGGGATGCGCCATGTGCTGGAGTATAAGGACGGCGTATCGTTTTTCGGCAACTCCACCCATTGGGAAGACAAAGTAGAGAGTGGCGAAGGACGCGCCTATGGACTGGAAGTCATGGCTCAACGCACCATAGGACGCACTACAGGATGGATATCCTATACTTTGGCCAAAAGCGAACGTCGCTTCAAGAACGGCTCCATCAACAGAGGGCAATGGTTCCCCCACAAGTACGACCGGCGACATAGCGTCAACGTGTGCGTGAATCATAAGTTCAGCGAACGCATTGATGTAGGAGCCTCGTGGATATTCTATACCGGAGGCTGCCTGTCCGTGCCCGAACGACGTACCATTCTCATCAAGCCGGACGGTACGGTGGAGGAAGGTGACTATATCCCCGGCCGTAACAACTACCGCCTCCCCGTCACCCATCGCCTCAACCTGGGAGTGAACTTCAACAAGAAGACCAAACACGGCATGCGCACTTGGAACATTAGCCTCTATAACGCCTATAATGCCATGAATCCCAACATCGTGTACTGTGACCGGCAGATTGGCTACAACGGTTACTATGCAGACGAGAACGGCAACCTGATAGAATACCGCATACCCGACAAGACGATAATCAAGAAGCTGACCATGCTGCCCTGCATTCCGTCGGTGACTTATACCTATCGGTTCTAACCCTATAAAGAAAAGAAAAATGGAGAAGCATCTACACCATATTATAATTTATATAGCAACCGCACTGCTCTCTGCAGCCTGTGAAAATGAAATACCCTATATACCTGCCCAAGGCCAACTCTGCCTGCTCATGAACGCACTGTTGGAGGCAGGCGAGGGTAAGACCAATTATGTCTATCTGCACCTCAGCGAGGGTGACAACATCGGCAAGGTGAACCGGGACGCGACACTCCGTCTTTACGTCAACGACGCTTTGGCGGAAATGCCCCTAAACGTAACAAACGAAGAGATTCTTCCTTATGATTCAACCACATGGTCGAACTACGAGCAATATGAAGAATACCTCTCATACCTTCCGTTCAAGAAATTCCATCTTACGACTCCGCTCCATCCTGGAGACCACATCCGTCTGGAAGCGACTGCCGAACGAGGTACCCTGAACGCCGTGGCCGAGACAGACGTTCCTCTGCCTCCCGAAGCGTTCCGGGTAGATACCGCCACCGTCATCCGGACAGAGGACTATTACAAGGGACCTCATTACCGCTACCTCATCACGCTGACTGACCGCCCCAATGAACGCAACTATTACCGATTGGACATCCGTAACGATTTTCGCGTGCGCTATCACTTCACGGCATCAGAGCACGACAGTCTGACATATGAACAAATGAACACTCCTGTCATCAATCGCGAAGACATTATCCTGACCGATGGACACATCACCCACACGGAAGAAGAATCGGACAATGAGTTGTTTCCCCGCATTGAGAACATCTACAACATCTTTGCGGACACTTACTTCCCCGGTGCGTCAACCACCCTGAAAGTCTACACTCGACGAGGCGATGACTTTAGGGCTTCTCCTCTGTCCTTTTCGAACGTACCACACCTCACCTACTGTACGCAACGCATCTGTGTCAGCTTGTACAGCCTGACGGAAGAAACCTATCGGTACCTGCAGGCCTTAAACTGCTTAGACGACGATGACTATGACAATACGCTGATGGAACCGGTCAGTCTGCCCAATAACGTAAGTGGCGGTGTAGGCTTCGTTGGCGTACTGGTTCCCCGTGAGGTCTATTTCACGTTCCCCGAAAGGCCCTGTGAGGAAGATGAGGAATAGCCCTGAAACGGACTTTTCCTTCCCATGTAAGAACTAAAAAGGCGGTTGGACAAACGTCCAATCGCCTTTCATTTATTTTATAACTCAGCTTTTTTATTCTTCATCCATCAGTATGTCTAGAATCTGGCATGCTGCTTTGGCCACCGGTGTGCCTGGTCCGAAGATGGCTGCCACTCCGGCTTTGTAGAGGAAGTCATAGTCTTGCGGGGGAATCACTCCTCCGGCAAATACCACGATGTCCTCGCGGCCCAGTTTTTTCAGCTCTTCAATGAGTTGCGGGATGAGGGTTTTATGACCGGCAGCCAGCGACGATACGCCTACTGCATGCACATCGTTCTCCACAGCCTCGCGTGCGGCCTCTGCGGGAGTTTGGAACAATGGTCCCATATCCACGTCAAATCCGCAGTCGGCATAACCCGTAGCCACCACTTTGGCTCCTCGGTCGTGGCCGTCCTGTCCCATCTTGGCTATCATGATGCGGGGCTGGCGACCTTCTTTCTTGGCAAACTCCGCGCAGAGTGCACATGCTTTCCCGAAGTCTGCATCGTTCTTGCTTTCTGATGAATACACGCCTGATATTGTTCTGATTACAGCTTTATAACGTCCTACTATCTTCTCACATGCGTAAGAAATCTCGCCCAATGTGGCACGTACGCGTGCGGCTTCTACAGCCAGCTCCAGCAAGTTGCCTTTTCCGGTGCGCACGCATTCGGTGATGGCTTCCAGCGCCTTGTCTACTTCGGCCTGGTTGCGTCCCTCACGCAAGCGTTTCAGGTTTTCTATCTGTTCCTGTCGTACGGCGGTATTGTCAATTTCCAGAATGTCAATGGGAGCTTCTTTCTCCAAACAATATTTGTTCACTCCCACAATGGTCTGCGCACCGCTGTCTATGCGTGCCTGTGTGCGTGCGGCGGCCTCTTCTATGCGCATCTTCGGTATTCCGGTCTCTATGGCTTTGGCCATTCCGCCGAGTTTTTCTATTTCCTGTATGTGCTCCCATGCCTTGTGGGCTATTTCGTTGGTGAGTGATTCCACGTAATAGGAACCTCCCCATGGATCGACACTCTTGCACACGTAAGTCTCTTCCTGTATGTATATCTGGGTGTTGCGTGCGATGCGTGCCGAGAAGTCGGTGGGCAGCGCTATGGCCTCGTCCAGCGCGTTGGTGTGCAGCGACTGGGTGTGCCCCAGTGCAGCGGCCATGGCCTCTATGCAGGTACGTCCCACGTTGTTGAAGGGATCCTGTTCGGTGAGCGACCATCCGGATGTTTGCGAGTGTGTGCGCAAGGCCAGTGACTTGGGGTTCTTCGGATTGAATTGTTTTACAATCTTGGCCCAAAGCATGCGTGCCGCACGCATTTTGGCTATTTCCATGAAGTGGTTTGTGCCTATGGCCCAGAAGAAGGACAGGCGTGGGGCAAAAGCATCAATGTCCAGTCCGGCCGCTATCCCGGCACGCAGGTATTCCAGACCGTCGGCCAGCGTATAGGCCAGTTCGATGTCGGCTGTGGCACCGGCTTCTTGCATGTGGTAGCCCGATATGGATATGGAGTTGAATTTCGGCATTTTCTGTGAAGTATATTCGAATATGTCCGAAATGATCTTCATGGAGAATGCAGGCGGATAGATATAGGTGTTGCGCACCATGAATTCCTTCAGAATGTCGTTCTGGATAGTTCCGGCCATCTCCTCCAGTCTGGCACCCTGTTCCAGTCCGGCGTTGATGTAGAAAGCCATAATAGGCAGTACGGCACCGTTCATGGTCATGGATACGGACATCTTGTTCAAAGGTATGCCGTCGAAGAGTACCTTCATGTTCTCCAGTGAGCAGATGGATACGCCGGCTTTGCCTACATCGCCTACCACCCGTTCGTTGTCTGGGTCGTAGCCTCGGTGGGTGGGCAGGTCGAATGCCACAGACAGGCCTTTTTGTCCGCTGGCCAGGTTGCGGCGGTAGAATGCGTTGGATTCTTCGGCTGTGGAGAACCCCGCGTACTGGCGGATGGTCCAAGGACGCATCACATACATGGTGGAGTACGGGCCACGCAGGTAGGGCGGGATGCCTGCGGCATAGTCCAAATGTTCCATGCCTTCAAGGTCTTCTTTGGTATATACAGGCTTCACATCAATGTGTTCCGGTGTCTTCCAGTCCGCACGGATGTTGTTGGCCT
The DNA here is from genome assembly GCA_949296415.1 of uncultured Bacteroides sp. Classification (GTDB taxonomy): domain Bacteria; phylum Bacteroidota; class Bacteroidia; order Bacteroidales; family Bacteroidaceae; genus Bacteroides. Next base: position 10,854 of record CASFQC010000069.1, read on the forward strand.
TCTGCCATTCTGCTCCGTCAGAAGGATTCAGGCCGGCATAGATATCTATGTTCTTAAAGTTCTTTCTCATTTTTATTTCAACAGTTTAGCGTTATACTCTTTCAAGGTTTCCAACACATTCACACGTACGTGTATGAAGTTCTCTATGCCGGCGGCTTTCAGGTCGTCCATGCAGGCTGGCGCTCCGGCCACGATGAACATGGCCCGTCCGTTCAGTGCCTTGAATGCCGGGATGGCATATTGTGCGTACTCGTCGTCGCTGGAGCAAAGCACCACGATGTCGGCTCCGGCCTTTACAGCAGCGTCAATTCCTTCTTCTACGGAACCAAATCCCAGATTGTCTACCACCTCATATCCGGCACAGGCCAGGAAGTTGCACGAGAACTGCGCGCGTGCCTGTCTCATGGCCAGGTTGCCTATGGTGAGCATGAATGCCTTCGGCCTTTTGCCCGAAGCTTCGGTCTGCAGTCTCAGTTCTTCGAATTGGCTTGCGGCGCGGTCGAATGTCAGAGTCTCGCAGTCTTTCTGGCAGGTGTGTTCTCCATGTCCGCCGCAGCAGCAGGCTGCCTCGACGGGGCGTTTGCTTTCTGCCGTTTCCTTGAAGTTGGGATACTGGTTAGTTCCGAGCAGTATTTCCTTGCGTCGTGCCACGGCCTCATGGCGTGTCCGGTTGCTGGTGTTTACCGCTTCCTGCACTTTTCCGGCTTTTATGGCTGCATAGAATCCGCCTTCGTCTTCTACAGACAGGAACAAATCCCATGCCTGTCTGGCGATGGATGCGGTAAGGTTTTCTATATAATAGGAACCTGCGGCAGGATCCACCACTTTGTCGAAGTGCGACTCTTCCTTCAGCAGCAGTTGTTGGTTGCGGGCCAGACGTTCGGAGAAGTCGTCAGGTGTCTCATACGCCTTGTCAAAGGGAACTACGGTCATGGAGTCCACACCGGCCAGGGCGGCGCTCATGGCCTCGGTCTGGGTACGTAGCAGGTTTACGTAAGAGTCGAATAGGGTGAGGTTGAACGATGATGTCTCGGCATGTATGTGCATCTTGGCGGCGCACTTGCAGTCGTCTTTGTCCAGGTATTGTGCCACGATGTCCGCCCACAGCATGCGTGCGGCACGGAATTTGGCTATTTCCATGAAGTAGTTCGAGCTTATGCCGAAGTTGAATTTTATTTTTTTTGCCACAATGTCGGCAGGCACCCCGGCTTCGGTGAGCTGTTGCATGTACTCGTTTCCCCAGGCCAGGGCATAGCCCAGTTCCTGATAGCTGTAGGCTCCGGCGTTATTCAGTGTCAGTGCGCTGACGTTCAGCACACGGTATCCGGGCAAAGCGGTGGTGGCGGCAATCAGCGCCTTGGCCGTATCGGTCATCACGCCTTTTTCCTTGCCTCTGGCCAGCATCTTGTTGAAGAAGTCGTAGCCTATGGAACCTTGCAGTCTGGCCAGGTCGTAGCCTTTCCTGCCAAAGTAGTCGGCCAGCAATGTAGCCAGCTCCACCACGTGTCCCTGGCAAGTGTGGAAGTTCAGTTCCACGCAGTCGGCACAGATGTCTTTCAGCAGTGTCTCTATATAGGCTGCGTCCAGATCTTTGGCTTTAATGTGGAACGAGAGCGAGTCTACGCCTTTGTTCAGTATGTCCAGTGCTTTGGCGTTGGCCGACGCCGCATTGTCCACACTTATTTCCTGACGCACCAGCCATTCGTTGCTGTTCTTCTTCGTACCTCTCAGGAAGGGGAATTCACCGGGCAGGGCTTCTGTGGTCTTCAGTCCTTCGATGTCTTCCTTGCGGTAGAAAGGTTTTACTTTAAATCCTTCGTTTGTCTTCCAAACGAGTTTCTTCTCGAAATCGGCCCCTTTGAGGTCGGCTGTCACTTTCTCCATCCAAGCCTCTGTGCTTACGGACGGAAAATCGGAGAAGAGTTTTTCTTTACTGTCTGCCATATGTTTCTTTATTTTATAAAATAAGGATGATGTTCTTCTCATTATGTCGATACCGACATGCAAATATAGTCAAAGTATTTGTACTTATGTGTTTTTTTAGGAAAAACATAAGAGACTGTTTGAATTTTGTCCAGTACTGTTTTGATATGTTTTCTCGGAAAAGAGGCTGGGACATACTTTGCCGTTTTATCCTTGGATGCTTTTGCAACTAGGTTTTCTTACTTCCTCAATGACTTGAACATTTTGCTGATGCAACGTTTCTTCTGTTCCATGTTGGGATGAACGTAAAGGTTGAGCGTGGTTGAAATGTTGGAATGACCTAACAATACGCTGACAGTTTTATAGTCGCATCCGGCTTCAATGCAACGGGTGGCAAAGCTATGTCGTAAGCCGTGATATTTCAATTCGGGAATGTCGAGCTTCGACATTAAGCCTTTGTAGTAATTGCGGTATGTGCGTGGTTCGGTCGGACGTTCATCGTTGGTAAGCACATAGAAATCGTCATTGACTATCTTTTTTAGTGGTTTAATCATACTCAATAACTCCTTGCTCATTGGTATTTCACGGTAGGAGTTCTTGGTTTTTGGTGTGTTGATGACAAGTTCCGTGTGCTTTTTCTCTCCCTCAATGATATAGATGCGCTCAATCGTGCGGCTGACTGTTATCGTACCGTCTGTAACATTGATGTCGCTCCATTTCAAAGCACATATTTCACCGATGCGTAGCCCGGTACTAAGGCTGATATAAATACCAAGCCCGGTAAAAGTGAAGTGGCTTTGGATGTAGCTCAGAATCTTTCTGTGATTGGTAACAGAAAGCACTTCCAGTTCTTTGTTGGTGGAAGTCGTGGGGTACTTTATGTCCCATTCGTAGTAAGTCATCCACTCATTTTTAACTCCGAACTTCATCACCATTTTAAGGACTATCAGAATGTCCTTGATGGTTTTGACGCTCAATCCGCTTTCTAATTTCTGCAAGACAAAAGTCTGCACAACTTGTTCGTGGAGCGAATCACTATCCCCGAAATATGGAAGAACGTGGTTCTCCAAGATTAACACATACGCAGCCATCGTGGACTGCTTCACGTAAGGACGCTTGTACTCTTTCCAAGCTCCTGCAATTTCTCTCACTGTCTTATGAATCATGGTTTTTATATAATTGGTTCTTATAATTAGAGAAATATAGTGTGGTTAGTTCCGACTTTACGATTCCTTGAGTTTACGGAGGAGTGGAAATCCGTACATTTAGAAGAAATTGCAGAGTTTCAGAAACAGAGAATTTCTACAGCTTTACTCAACAATAACAATTATATTTCGACAGAAAATATTTTGCAGAATTTTGAAGGCATACAGTCTTCTTCCTCTATGCCGGCAAATACGAATGTGATAGAATATCAGAAAGGAGATATTTTACTATCTAACATACGTCCTTATCTGAAAAAAGTTTGGTTTTCAGATAGAAAAGGTGGATGTAGTGCAGACGTTTTTGTTTTACGAGGGGATAAATGCGACCAGCATTTCTTATACTATGTCATAGCATCTGATAGGTTTATCAATTATGTCATGAGTGGTGCAAAAGGAGTAAAGATGCCACGTGGAGATAAAAGCCAAATGGAGAAGTATGCTTTTTCCATTCCTACAAATACAGAACAAAGGAAAATTGCAAAATTCCTATCAATGTTAGATGAACGTATTAGGTTGCAGAACAAAATCATTGAGAAATATGAATCCTTAATTCAGGCGATATGTGTGATACCTTGATTGAACGAGAAACGCAACAAGTCGCACTGTCTTTTAGTGACTTTGGGCAATCATATTCAGGGCTGTCAGGAAAAATGCAGAAGATTTTGGTGACGGCTATCCGTTCATAACCTACATGAATATCTATCAGAATCAAATCATTGATTCAACCGATGTAGGTTTGGTGAAAATCAAAGAAACAGAACAACAATCAGTTGTCCGTTATGGCGATATTCTGTTCACGTTATCCTCTGAAACGCCTGAAGAAGTTGGAATGGGTGCTGTGTATTTGGGCGAAACCTATCCTTTGTATCTGAATAGTTTTTGCTTTGGCATTCATATAACCGATGAAGCTAAGATATATTCTCCATTTTTGGCTTATTACGTTTCATCACAATCATTTAGAAAAGCCGTTTACCCACTGGCGCAAGGTAGTACACGCTTTAATTTGCAGAAAAGTGACTTTATGAAGAAAAAGTTTTCTTTTCCAATGATAGAAAAGCAACGCAAAATATACTCAATCCTCAACACCTATTCGGACAAACTAATTGTTGAAAAACAGATAATAGGATTGCTTTGTAGTCAGAAGCGTTATCTGCTACGTCAGTTGTTTATATGAACATCTGATGTAACAGATACTCTTTCTCTTTTGCGTATGATTGCAGTAATTTTTTCTCTATCTCAATCTTTGCTTGAATGCTTTTCAACATTACGACAATAGTGTTGGCTTCACTTTCAGAAACAGGGAGAGGAACGGAATTTTCCAAAAATCTTCCGTTGGATATGTTTATCGTGTTCTTTGCACCTTTCTGTATAAGCGGATGAAGATAGTTGAAGGCATTGCAGGGTTGCATAAAATAGAAATGCAAAATTACGCCTATGCTGTCATTTGCAGGAATATAAACCCCATACAAAGGTGAAACTGCTACATCTTCTCTGATGTCGCTACGCTTTATAATGCCATACGGGAAATCTCCTGTTGGGCTTTTTGTGTAAACAATATCTCCGTATTTGACAACATTATAATGGCTCGTCTGTTTCGCTGCAAAAGAGCGGCCAAGATATTCAATCTGATTCACTACCCCTTGACTGACGGATACAGAACAAATAGTTCTACCTTCAATGTTCTTTTCATTTCGTTCTTGCAGAACTTCGTATAGGTCTATTTTTCTCCACGTGCCTTTACTAATCCCGTCCATCTTTGCCTTGTAAATAATCGCCTGAATTAAGGATGATAAACTCTATTCATCCGCAAAAGGTGAGACTTATTCTTTCCGGCAACTCTTTGAAGTGGTCAATGAGAAGAATAAAAAACTGATCTATTCCAATGTCTTATCGGCCAGTCAGGAATTGGGTATGATTGAACGAAGTGATATAAACATAGACATCAAATTTGAACAAAATAGTATTAGTGAATATAAAATTTGGCTTCAATCTTATTGCTATACCACGTTTTGCTGACTGCGGCGTTGAGCTTCTGAATGGTAGTGATGATTATCTTGGAATTGCTGTGCAACCGTTTCACCAACTCATCCGTGTTGTCCGTGCCGTCCACCGCACCCGGTTCAAAAGCTTCATATTCCGATTGGGTTTGCGTATCAAGGTCGTGGCGGTCAACCACAAACATCACCTTGTCCACATCGTCCAGTTCGGAAACAAGCTGTGCTGCCTTGAATGAAGTCAAGGTTTTTCCGGCTCCTGTTGTATGCCATATATAACCGTTGTCGTTGGAGTTTTTCACCTTATCCAATATCTTCTCCACGGCATAGAACTGGTACGGACGAAGCACCATCAGGCACTTGTCGCCCTCATGCAGCACAATGTATTTGCCTATGATTTTGCCGAGCGTACATTTCTCCAAAAATGCGGCGGCGAACTTATCCAATTCATTGAACGGTACATTGGCTGCGTCCGTCCAGTTGAACGTGAACTTATACCCTCCGTTTGGATTGTTAGCGAAATAGCGTGTGTTGACACCGTTCGAAATAACGAACAGTTGGATATAGTCAAACAAGCCGTGATAAGAAGTCTTATGATATCGTTGGATTTGGTCGTATGCTACTCTCAACTCTACACCCCGGCGTTTCAATTCAATCTGTACCAAAGGCAGACCGTTTATAAGAATGGTCACATCGTAGCGGCACTTCTTACGCCCTTCCACCGTGATTTGGTTGGAAACCTGAAATTCGTTCTGACACCACTGCTGACGGTTAAGGAACTCCACCCAGATGCGTTTGCCGTCTGCCGTGTCAAGCGGATAAAGGTCGCGGAGCTTCTTCGCCTTTTCAAAGCGGATGCCTCCCTCAAGGTAGATGAGTATCTTGTCAAATTCCTCATCTGTAAATTCGGTACGACCATGCTCTGCCAATCGCTTACGGTTATGTATCTCCAACTGCCGCTTGAAATTGGCTTGAAGATTCTCTTCCTCGGCAATCTGGACATATTCATAATCCATTTGCTGGAGCGTGGCGATAAGTCCGGCTTCCAATGCCGCTTCACTTTGTATAGACATATTCCTGTTCTGCCTTTTATTCGTTACTTATTCTTGTTCAGACTTCTGATACTCTCAGGGACTATCTCATTCTTTTAAGCTGTTATTCAGTCTGTTCGTCTTTTGGGCTTTCCCCGTTTTTATTCCTCACTAACCTCTACGTCCCTCATGGCAACGAAAAAATGTTTTTGGAAAAACATCCAAGAACCATTATTATGCAGAATTTGAATGACAAGCTCTAAAAGATAACCTTCAATTCTCTTTTGGTGCAAAGTTATTAAATTATCCTATACTTGTTGAGTTATAGTCTATTTTTCCCATCACGTCAATTCAGAGTGTTTAATTTTTCCTTTTTGAGATTTTTATTCAGTCTGTTTTTTTAGCCTTTTCCCGGTCTCTTTTCCCGTTACCCTTCGTCATGTAGCCCGCTACGTTCCTCATGGCAACGGGAAAATATTCTCAGAAAAACATCCCCAAACAGTACTGAACAAAATTTAAGTGACAGGCTCCAAAGAGACGTCGTGTCACCCTCTATTCTCCCAACTGACACTTTACAAATTTTAACGTGCGAGAATCGCTTGTTTCGGCCCCATGTCCGTCCTGATCCGGAAGAACACAAGGACTTTTAGGCTATCTTACTGTGTATTATGTGTATAGGTTGAATTTTAACACTTCTTGAGCGGCTAATCGGCGGAGAAAATACAGGAAAAATTCGTTCTTTCCGCACGCTTCGGGCGGGTGATATATGGTTCGCCGGCAGTCAATGGGTCAACAGGACGGTGGTCATATATGACCCGGTCGGTGCCGATGGGTAAAGATTAGGCTTTCACAGTATGGGCAGCCGGTGTGAAACAGCGTAAAAGCCTCCTCTTTTTAGCATTAATATACATTTATGGCAGAAAAGCAGGTCCCTGTTTAGCGTTTATAAACACTTTACCTGGCTATATACCGTTTTTCTGAGCCGGATTGAAAAACAGGTATGTAAGTCAAACTGATGTTTTAACAGAATAATGTAAGCCATACGCCTATTTGTGTGACAATGTGTGCGGCGGCTTCCGGCGACGGGCAAAGGCTTTGGAACCGTATAGGAGTGCTTTGCCTGCAGGTCTCTTTTTTTTCGTACCTTTGCGCGACAAACGTGCCTTTCCTTTGGGGCAGGACAGGATGGGAAAGGGCATGGGTAAAAAACATTCAAATATGATAGTTTGCATTGCCGAGAAACCCTCCGTGGCGCGCGACATAGCCGACGTGCTGGGAGCCAGAGAAAAGAAAGACGGATATATGGAAGGTAACGGATATCAGGTGACGTGGACCTTCGGCCACCTGTGCACCCTGAAGGAGCCGCACGACTATACTCCCAACTGGAAGACGTGGAGTCTGGGCAGCCTGCCCATGATTCCGCCGAGGTTCGGCATCAAGCTTATAGGTAATCCTACGTATGAGAGGCAGTTCCACACCATAGAGCGGCTGATGCAACAGGCTGACATGATAATAAACTGCGGCGATGCCGGGCAGGAAGGGGAGCTTATCCAGCGGTGGGTGATGCAGAAGGCCGGCGCACGGTGTCCGGTGAAGCGGTTGTGGATATCCTCGCTGACAGAGGAGTCCATACGCGAGGGCTTCGCACACCTGCGTTCTGCCGATGACTTCCAGCCCCTTTACGAGGCCGGACTGAGCCGCGCCATAGGTGACTGGCTGCTGGGTATGAACGCTACGCGTCTCTATACCATGAAGTACGGTCAGAACCGTCAGGTGCTGTCCATAGGCCGTGTGCAGACGCCTACGCTGGCGCTTATCGTGAACCGCCAGATGGAGATAGAACACTTCGTGCCACGCCAGTACTGGGTGCTTGACACGGTGTACCGCGCCGTCACTTTTACCGCTTTGGTGCGCAAGACCGATGAGGAACTGGCTTTGGAAGCCGAGAAACGGAAGGAGGCCGTGCTCTCCGGCAAGAAACCCGGAAAGGCGGACGACAACCGGGGCATAGAGCCCATTACCGATTACGGACGGGGAAAGGCGCTGCTGGAAAGAATCAAGGATGTGCCTTTCACGGTGACCGGAGTGACCCGGCGTGAGGGTAGGGAAGCCCCGCCCAGACTGTTCGACCTGACTTCGTTGCAGGTGGAGTGCAACAAAAAGTTCGCCTTTTCTGCCGATGATACTTTGAAGACCATACAGTCGCTCTACGAGAAAAAGGTGACCACCTATCCGCGTGTGGACACCACTTTCCTGAGTGACGACATCTATCCTAAATGTCCTGGCATACTGAAGGGGCTACGTGGATACGAGTCTTGGACAGCACCCTTGGAAGGGAAACCGTTGCCCAAGTCGAAGAAAGTCTTTGATAACTCCAAGGTAACCGACCACCACGCCATCATTCCTACCGGACAACCGCCTGTGAATCTTACCGATGTGGAACGCCGGGTGTTCGACCTCATAGCCCGTCGCTTCATAGCCGCCTTCTATCCTGACTGCCGTTTTGCCACCACTACCGTGGAGGGGTGTGCGGACGATGTGGAGTTCAAGGCTACAGGCCGTCAGATTCTGGAACCTGGCTGGCGTACAGTATTCGGTGCCGCCCTGCTGGCGGAAGAGAAAGACAGCAAGGATAATGCCTCTGGGGAAGAACAGGGCGTGCTCCCAGCCTTCCAGAAAGGGGAGAGCGGTCCTCATACGCCTTCCCTGAACGAGAAGTGGACGCAGCCTCCGCGTCCCTACACTGAGGCCACCTTGTTGCGTGCCATGGAGACGGCAGGCAAGCTGGTGGACAACGACGAGCTGCGCGACGCATTGAAAGAGAATGGCATAGGGCGCCCTTCCACCCGTGCGGCCATCATAGAGACCCTGTTCAAGCGCAACTACATACGCAAGGAACGCAAGAACCTCATGGCCACTCCCACGGGCGTGGAGCTGATACAGCTTATCCGCGAGGAACTGCTGAAAAGTGCTGAACTGACCGGCATATGGGAGAAAAAACTGCGTGGGATAGAACGCCGCACCTATAGTGCCGCACAATTTCTGGACGAACTGAAGCAGATGGTGCGCGACATTGTGAACACTGTGCTAGCTGATAATAGCAACCGCCGCATTACCCTTGTGCAGCCTGTTCCCGCAGTTAAGGCGAAAGTCCGGCCAAAAGCTTCCGCTGGAGCCACACCTGCCCCTACCCGCAAACGGACCGTCCGCAAGAAGGAAGCGGTGCCCGCATCGAAGCCTCCCGTATCTGACGATTTGGTGGGCCAATCCTGTCCGCTTTGTGGAAAGGGAGTTATCATCAAGGGACGGACTGCTTACGGGTGTTCGGAGTGGAGGAACGGGTGCGGGTTCCGGAGACCGTTCGAAGACGGGAAGAGTTGAATGTTCTTTTGAGGGCTGTTTTCGAGGATATTTCCCTGTTTCCATTCGTCACGTAGCCCGCTACGCTTCTTATGGCTATATGAAAATATTTTGAGAAAACATCTTAGAATAGTACTGAGCAAAATTTAAAAAGGCTCTTAAATATAGGCATATAACCCTTACGCTTTTACATGCAGTGCAGCCATGCCTGTCGGCAATGGTTTTATAGACGGACGGGACTGCAAGGGGGATGCCAGTAGGGGATGGGAGCATGTCTTGCCCCATGCAATATAACCGGCGGAGTATGTCCGGCTGAAGCATAGATAGGAGTAGGAAGGGACATTCAGTAAATAGCATAAAATTAGCCAACTAATTCATACACAAAGTATTGCGAATTAGTTGGCTTTTTTGTATCTTTAGGTATTCCCCCGC
>CASFQC010000070.1 GCA_949296415.1 uncultured Bacteroides sp.
GAACTGGCCAAGGCTCTGGCCGAATTTCTCTTTGACGACGAAAGCATGATGACACGTATTGACATGAGCGAATATCAGGAAAAGCATACCGTATCGCGCCTGATAGGAGCGCCTCCCGGATACGTAGGCTACGACGAAGGAGGACAGCTCACCGAAGCCGTGCGCCGTAAGCCATATTCGGTTGTGCTGTTTGATGAAATAGAGAAGGCCCATCCCGACGTGTTCAACATCCTGCTGCAAGTACTTGACGACGGACGTCTGACCGACAACAAGGGACGCACCGTGAACTTCAAGAATACCATCATCATCATGACCAGCAATATGGGAAGCTCCTATATACAAAGTCAGATGGAAAAGATGGACGGCAGCAACAAGGCTCAGATTATAGAAGAGACCAAACGCGAAGTGATGAACATGCTGAAGAAGACCATCCGTCCGGAATTTCTGAACCGCATAGACGAGACCATCATGTTCCTGCCGCTGACGGAAAAAGAAATAAAAGAGATAGTCAGCCTGCAGATTCGCAACGTGCAAAGGACACTCTCCGAAAACGGTGTGGAGCTGAAGCTTACCGACGGAGCCATAGACTTTCTGACCAAAGTGGGCTATGACCCTGAATTCGGTGCCCGTCCCGTAAAGCGTGCCATACAACACTATATGCTGAACGATTTGTCCAAGAAACTTCTGGCACAGGCTGTAGACCGCAGCAAGCCTATTGTGGCAGACGTAAATGTCACCGGCGACGGTCTGGAGTTCAAGAACTGACCGGATTTTGGCCAGCAAGCCAATATAACGCGAGCTGCCCCACCCTTCCTACATACGGAAGGGGAGGCGGCCCGCGCTGTTTATGGGCTGGAATGTATAGGATTCATTCCATACCTTTGCCCTCGCCTGCCCTACAGTAACTACCGTTTCTCTCGCTCTCCAGCCATTTCCATATAGGCTTATACATCTCAGTAGACAAGCGGCCGAACAGACTCAAGGGGCGCGTACAGATGCTTCCGCATTCAGGACAAGGCTGGGGCATGGAATAACAAGTCGCACAAAAATCTGCATTCACAGCCTTGAATCGGCAGCCACACTGCGTACATTTGAATGTCCTAAAACCTTTTTCCATGATGAAACTACCCGTTCGTTAATGATTACAGTCACGAAAGTAGTCACCATGCAGGCATGCGTCAAGTTCACAACGGGTCACTTAAAGAAAATTAAGAGTCTACAAATTGAACATTCCCTGCAAGCCCTCGGCAAACAGATATAGGCCGGCCTCCACCCTCCTGTCAAACAGCTTCTGAACACCGCGCAACCTGCTTCCCCAAGTTGCGCTTGCCGGTGCGCATCACCAAAAACACAGAGTCGGGGGACGCGTCATTTCGCCACTGTTATCCAAAAGCTGACAGACACCGTATTACCCTCTTCATCTACGACAGTAAGCGTATGCCTGCCTGCTTGAAGGTGAAGGGTAAGTTGATGAAAGTCTGTGGTACGGTCCAGATAGTCCCCGTCCAGATGCCAGTACACCTCGGAATGTGCATTGCTATGGGCCAGCTTGGCCACAAAATGTCCCGGACTGCCGTCAAGCTGCCGGGGGAGACTGATACGGGCGTTCATAGTGGGATAGATAAACTGCATGGGACTTACCGCCGACTCACCGCAACCGGGCTTATAGGGAGGTAAAGGCTGGTAGTCGGGATGCTGGAACTTATAGTACCACTCCCACACAGGCGGAAGTGTGAACCAAGAACAATGTACTGAAGGCTCGGTAAGGGCACATTGCTCATACAGTCTCCAGCGGCGGTCAGAAGTAAGCGTCACATTATGGTGGTAAGGACATGCTCCGGTCTTCAGTCCGGCAGGCAGAATCAGGACGGTATCCGACACTGGACAGAAACGCCCTTTCAAATGGCCGGACTGCGGACATACCATAGCTTCGACAAACTCGTTATAAGGACAGTCAAACCAAGGTGAGGAAGGCAACATATTCAACACATCAAATACCACAGGACCTGCCGTGCGGGCTCCTACCAGTCCTGGCCGGCCCTCACCCGAGGCATTGCCCACCCACACACCTACGACATAGGACGAAGTAACCCCCACAGCCCATGCATCGCGGAAACCGTAGCTGGTCCCGGTCTTCCAGGCCACAGGCTGTACAGAAGACAAAGTTTTCCAGTCTATCTCTTCCGGACGGTTCACCTCAACCAGAGCCTCAAACGTCTGCCACACGGCACCCGGACGGAACAGCACACTACCCTCCTCGCTCTCGGCCACACTGTCCGACAGAAGAAGGGTACACGGTTTCCGGGGAAGTCCCAACAGGCTGCGCCCCATAGAGACATAAGCCGAAGTGACATCCCACAATGTGCCCTCGGCACCTCCCAGAATGAGCGACAATCCATAGTGCGAGGCCGGATGTCCCAGCGTAGTGAGTCCGACACGACGCAGGAAATCGTGGAACTTGATCACCCCGTAACGCTGCAACATATGCACTGCAGGGATATTAAGCGACCTGGCCAAAGCATCCGAGGCCGACACAGCCCCTTCATACTGGCGGCTGAAATTCTGGGGAGAGAAACCGTTGATGTTGACCGGCACATCAGGCAGAAGCATATGGGGCAGCAAGCTGCCCTCCTGCAGCATGGCACAATACAGGAAAGGCTTCAGAATGCTGCCTGTACTGCGAGGTGCGCGTATGATGTCCACCATATCCCCTTCTTGCCCGTCTCCAAAGCGGGCATTCCCACAGTAGGCCAAAACCTGTCCTGAACGGATGTCCGTCACCAGTATAGCCAGATGGTTTATGCCGCTCCGCCTGAACTCATCGTTCCACCGGCTGGCTATGTCCTCCACCTTCTCCTGCGTACCTTTGTCTATGGACGACACCGAATACATGCCATTGCGGCAACGGCTGAAATACTCCACCAGATGAGGAGCTACCTGGGGTAAAGGACGGGGTTCGTCTGGCAAAGGCTCTTCTACAGCCAGTCCATAAGTGTCCGCACCAATCAGTCCGCGTTCCTGCAAGGCATGAAGCAGACGGTTGCGCTTGGCCAATAAAATCTTACGTCCCTTGCCCGGGTGAATGGCTGAAGGCGCGTTGGGAAGGACAGCCAACATGGCCGCTTCAGCCCAAGACAAGTCAGATGCCGCATGTCCGAAGTAACGCCACGAGGCAGCATCAAGCCCCACCACATTGCCCCCAAAAGGCGCATGAGAGACATAGAGAGCCAGAATGTCATCCTTGGATTCACGAAGCTCCAACCTAGTGGCCAGCACCATTTCAATGAGTTTTTCCTTCAGTGTACGCTCCTTACCTCTGGATAAGCGTATGGTCTGCATGGTCAGCGTACTACCTCCGCTTATCACCCTCCCGGCCTTCACATTCTGCCACAGAGCGCGTGCCAGAGAAAACACATCCACCCCACAATGCCAATAGAAGCGCTTGTCCTCAAACGTCAGCAGACATTGCTTCACCTTTTCCGGCACGGTATGGCACGGTGGAAAACGCCACTGCCCATCCGCCGAAATACGTGCGCCAAGCAGCTGCCCGTTACGATCGGTCACTACGGTGGAATAGGATACGTCAAACAGTTGGTCCGGAAGGCAGAAGGCATAAGCCAAAGCCATCAAAGCCACCACCAGGAACATAGCTTTCGTGGCGACAGACATTTTGCTTATGAGCTGGAATGCCCGTTTCTGCATCATCGCGGCAAGGAAGTCACTGTGGTGCGTCCTGCCTTTGTACGGGCACGCACGGCTGTGTTATACATAGACTCACACTGCACTGCAGGCAGCACGAAGTTCCCCATATAAGTGGCCTGCAAACGCAGGCTGAACGAAACTTCCGCTCCTTTAGACAGGGCAAAATAAGTGAGTACACGGTCATCACGCACATCCTGATACCGAAAATTCCCCGGAGCAGCGGTGGACGCATTGCCGCCATAGATTTCCCATCCCGAAGGCAGGATATAGGTCAGTGCCAAATCTGAGTAATCGGTCGTGCTACTCAGGTTGGTCACCGTAAGCACAGCCACGATGTCCGAACCCTGAACCAACGTGTTCACATCAATCGGATGCCCGGAAACATCTGTATATTTCACACTCAGCCTCAAACCGTCGGACAGAGTAGGAAGTGTGTCATTGAGCAACTGCAAACGCGCGGACAGGCCCACATGCAGAGGAGCGTCTGTCCGGTTAGTTATCGTCACCTCCTTTCCAGAAGCATACCCTTCAGGAGGTAAGGCCGTAACGAACATGGCTTTGGATGTATCCACTTCCGGCTGTTCCTTTCCTCCATACTGCCAGGAGAAACGCAACGTTCCGGTCTGCTCTGTAGCCAAGCGTCTCATAGCCATAAGCACAAAGGCAGACGACTGAGTATCAAAACACTGACGGGATGCAAACAGTCGGGTCACCTTTTGTGCCTGAGCCAAAGCCTCCTGACGGCGCCCCGCCAGCAACAAGGCTTCCAGAATGATGGCCTCGTCACGTTCAGGCGATCCATACGACAGATGAGACATGTTGTGAGGCCATTCTCCCGACTGAGCTTTATAAACCAGCTCACCGGCAATTTGTGCCTTCCCGGCCAGTGCATAAGAAGCGGAAAGCCACCACAAAGCTTGTGGAGAAAGGTCATTCCGTTCCTTCATACGGTTCATGGCACCTTGTTCGGCCGCATCGGCCAATGCCAATGTGTATAACCTGTAGGCCTGTTGTACAGAAGAAACATACCGCACAGCATCCGTCTGTCCGACAGGCATAGTCCAATTGCGGGCTGCTGAACGCTGGAAGTTTGTCCAACGCCCCAGAACCTGACTGCTGACCGCATAACCACTCTCTTGAGCCAACGTCAGGAACATGCCGACATAGGAAGTAATCCACTCATCGGCCACCGCATTACCCGGCCAATAAATAAAACCTCCGTTTGGCAACTGGCGAGAATAAAGCTGGCGGATGCCTTCTTCCACCAAAGTACGTATCCGTGCGTTTTCTTCCGCATCTATTTCCCTGAACGAACCGACAAACAGCAACGGTAAAGCCTTTGACGTAAGTTGCTCTGTACACTGGTGCACATAACCCGACAGGAAATCAAGCTGCCTTTCCACCTGAACACACGGAATGCGCGAAACCTCCAATTTCCAATTCGCATCACTTGCACCAGCCTTCAGGCAAGACAATGTAGTGCATTCATCCTTCTCCAACCAACGGTCTTCTGTCAGCGTAACCTCCGGATTGGGGTTACGTATGTCTATCTCCACTTTCTCTCTGGCCTGTTGTCCGCCACCTTCAGCCGTAAAGGACAGGACAGCCTTGCCCGTCGTCTTGCCTGTCTTCAAGCGAAAGTACACCAGAGTGTCACCTGTCTGATTAAAAGACAAAGTCCGGTAGGTACCGTCCACAGCCTGCAAACCGCCTTCCACATGCATGGATACACGCACATTTCTCACTCCCTTTTCCAAAGCGAACACATTGACCGGCACAGTAATTTCCTCCTGTATGCTGACCACACGAGGTAATGTGGACAGTAGCATGAGTGGAGAACGGACCACCGATGTAGCCTCAGCATTGCCGTAAGCCCCATCTTGACCAGCCACCACCATCACACGCACAGCCCCCACATACATGGGTAATTTTAGTTTATGGATATTCCTCTTTCCTGCGTCCAATTTGAAAGGCCCTACATACTTCACCACCGGTTTAAAGCGGTTAGCCTTCGCATCAGCCTGCTTTAACGTCTCATCACCACCGATACTAAACAAAGGCGAATACATGCCTGCCGTAGCGCCCAACACATAATCATACATGTCCCACGTACGTACGCCCAATGCCTCACGTGCATAGAACTCATTCCAAGGATCGGGAGTCTTGAAATTAGTCAGATCAAGAAGACCTTCGTCCACAATAGCCAATGTATAAGTCATTGGACGGCCGTTCTTCTCGTCCACTGTCACACTGAACTCGGTCTCCGGGCGCAACACTTCGGGCAGGTTTACACGAGGATGCAATACGGTCTCACGACTTACCACAGGTACAGGCATGATGCCATACATACGTACAGGCAAATCATTCACCGTCTGGGCATAAGGTTGCAACAAACAGATATTCAGATAGACATTGGGAGCCATGTCCGGCGTGATGCGAAAGCTGTACTTCGTATCCTTTCCACCATCCATTTCAATCCACTCACGCTTCAGCACTTCCGAACCGTTTTCCAAGGACACCAAAGCTCTTCCTCCAGGAGCAGCCGGTATTATGGCTGTGGCCTCATCGCCTATCTCATAAGAGGCCTTATCCAAGGAAAACGAAAGCATGGTAATGCCGTCAGGCATGGTTTTGGCAAAGCGTCCTCTCCATTCCGGCCAATCCACATAAATTACTCCTCCCGTGGCATGTCCGTGCTTACGGTCTTTCACATACACCAGATAGCGTCCCCAGTCGGGATATTCCACCTTAAATGCAAACTCTGCCTTACCTCCTGAGGTTTTCAGCGGACGGCAAACCAACGGCTGCACCGACTTGCTGTTGACGTAAGAACCAAAGTTTTCCGACCGGTTCTCCCACCACCAATTCCAGTCAATCTTATATATACTGTATTCCAGGTCGGCTGTATCAACCGGACGCCCTTTCTCATCCAACGTGACTACGGAGAATGTATGTTCCCGGTCTGTCTCCAGAAATTTTCCTTGCGACTGATGGAGGTCAATACCCACATAGACCGGATACACGGAATAAGGCACGGTCTGGGTATAGACACTCGCATCCCCTCCCGGTTCAAACACGCGGGTAGTAAACAGAGCATTGAGCTTTCCCGGTGCACTAAAGGCTTTGGATGCCTCCAGATTGACAGTGGCACATCCTTCATTATCCAGCTGTCCGTCGAAAGCCTTAAATGTTGACGTAGGAAATTCCAGTGCCGGATTATTAAACTGATAAGAAGGATAATCTTTGAACTGCGTGCGAACCTGGGACAATGTATATTCCACCTTAGCCTTCAACCCTCCGGCCGAAGCCCCCGTAAGCCATGACGCCGACAGTTCCACAGGAGAAACTGCATCCTTTTGCAAAATCTCTTCGGGCAATCGCAAGTTTATCTTCAACCGGTTGGGTTTGATGGTCTCTATACGCAGACTCTTGTGGAAAGTGGCTCCACCTACCTTTACATAGGCGTTCCATGTACCTGTGGGATCGTCGGCTGTCGTAGGCAGATGGAACACATACAGACCATTAAGTCCGTCTGTAGCAATCTGCTTGGCATAGAACTGCCCCATAGGGTTATATAACTCCAATGTCACAGGATGCTTGTCTGGAATGCGTCCTTTGCGGTCGTCCAACATGAAAGCCACATGAAGCGTGTCGCCCGGACGCCATACTCCCCGCTCGCCGTAGACAAAACCTTTCAGACCTTTCTTCATCTCCTTGCCTCCCACATCGAAACGGCTTACGGAAAGAGCCTCTCCGTCAACTACCCGCACGTAACCTTTGTCTGTATCATACTCGGCCATTACAAGAAAAGGTTTTCCCGAAGCGGAAATCTCGGCAAAGCCGTAGCGGTCCGTAACCGCCTGCCCCACAGGCTGCAGCTGATAATTGTAGGCCGTGACCCGTGCCCCCTTGACCGGCTGGGTTGTAGTAATCCGGTTGACTGCCACCCAAAGAGTGTTTAGCACATTGCCTTTTACTGTGACTCCTAAATCTGAGGCCAGAACATTACATGCAGCAACGAGGCTCGTATTCATGTAATAAGACGGATGACAAGGATTGTCACGTTCCTTCCAGTCATACCGGCTCCAGTCCATCTCTTGGGTACCAGTATAGTAATAATAGGCCTGTGGAACATCCCATTCGGCCTGTTCCTCTTCCGTAAGTACAGAATCGTCCACCGGACGAAGCCCGTCCGGCGAAGCATATCGCACATCTGTGTCCGATCCTCCGCAAGGATAAGCGGAATACTCCTGCCGGAAAGACAATAGCACCCGATAAATGGCACCAGGTTCCTGACGTATCAGTCCGCCAAGATCTACGGAATAGTCTTCCCAGCGATGCAGGTCTTTGGACTTGTCATCACCCAACCACAAAGTCTTTTTATAGACCAAGCGTCCGCAACGGCGCAATTCTCCATTTGACTGCAAGGTGTTGGATTGCAGGAAGGAGAGCACATTATGTTCAAAAATGCGTATTATGCTCAAATCCACAGCATGAAGATTCACGGCACGGAAAGGAAGGGTGAGATGTCCGGCATCGGGCAATATGGCAGCTCCGGCAGTAACTGTCACCTGAGGTTTCAGATTGAGTTCACCGAAAGACAAAATCTGGGGTTCGGACAGTGTCCTCCCATCAGTGTCCTGCAACCCCATATGTATTTTAAAAGTAAGCTTACGGGTCTCTGCTGTGTCAAAGTACACACACACCTTATTATCCTTCACCTGCATGGAAGTAACGGGCAGTTCCGGCACTTCAATCAGTCCGTTCAAATCTTGTATCTGGGATACGGGCGAGGAAAATACGGCCTCTATGCCGTTGTCGGGCTGTTCCATACGACGAGCCGACAGGAACCGAAACTGTCCTTTGGCAGGGATAAGGACACGCTGTTCTATCTTGCGGCCGATGTCGGCAGAAGAGCCGTCGGCCTTGATTATCAGTTCGTAGTCTTCATCCACACGGGGTAGCCCAGATAAAGCGAACTCGTAGCGTGAGAGGTCGCTGGTGGGCGTCACTTCCACGTCCACAGACTTTCCGCCGTAACCGCAGGCTGTCAGTATATTCCGGGCCACACTGGCCGAAGTGACATCGCTAAAGCACAACAGTCCCGACACAGAAACCTCATCGGGATTCCGGGCGGAAATCAGCGCGGAAGCAGTCTGCATGCTGAAATCGGGTTTCTGCACCCGGAATGAAAAATGGAATTCTTGCAGTTCTTTGTCCACAGTAAGGAAATTGCCCAGATTGAAGGTTCCCTCATAGAACCGTCCGGACTTCAGTTGTCCTTGTTCGGGTACAAATTCTATGACGCTGTTGCTCACCCATCGGGCCTTCCCCTTGAGCGAAGGAGAGAAGCTGAAAGCATCTTCCGGTTCCGCGTTCAGGTCTACCATAGGCAGTTCTTCGGCCAGCTCTATGCGTATGGCGGACATCTGCGAAATCACTCCACCCGTATATGCGCTGACATAAGGGGCAAAAGCCACAGGCGGTACAATATCTTTCTCACTGGTTGTATGGCAGGCCGACAAGCCCAACAACAGTGCCGAAACCATTACGGTCTCCAGCCATAGGACGATCTTTCCCATCTTTGCACGTGCTTTCATAAAAATGAAGATTTTTAAGTTGATATAAGACATGTTTCTTCCATTCCATACAAGAAGAGACCATACACAAGCCGGACATTCTGTCCGGTCATTCACCCGGCCGTTCCTTCCAGCGTAAATCTGTCAGCATCTTCCCATACCGGGAACTTGCTGCGAAAGGCGCGAAGTTCCGGCAAAGAGAGTGTGGCAGTAGCCGTTCCCGCCTCATAGTCGGGCACGGCAGCCAGCAGTCTGCCTTTGGGCGACAACAGACGGCTTCCTCCGTCATAGACCGTGCCGCAGCCGTCCTCGCCCACCCTATTCGTAGCACAGACATAGCACTGGTTCTCTATAGCCCGTGCAGCCAGCAACACGTCCCACACCCCGCGTCGGGAACGGGGCCAGTTGGCCACATAGACCAGCAAATCATATTCATTACGCACATTCCGGCTCCACACCGGAAAACGCAGGTCATAGCATACCAGCAACAGAATATTCCAGCCACGGAAACGGATGATGCGACGTTCCGTGCCGTGTTCAAGTTCCTTCGCCTCACCGCCCATACGGAAAAGGTGACGCTTGTCCATATAAAAGGTTTCTCCCTGTGGAGTGAAGAAGAAAGCCCTGTTGAAGAAACGTTCCTCACCGTCCGCAGCCAGAAAGCTTCCCGCAATGGCCAGTCCGTAACGCACGGCCCAACGGGAAAGCGCTGTAGCCGTAGGACCGCTGCAAGATTCGGCCAACGCATGTGCCCTGGCTCCAAAGCCTGTGGAAAAGGTCTCAGGCAACACCACCACATCGGTCTTGCCTTCCAGCCCGGCCAGATATCCCTGCAGTTGCGCCAGGTTTCCGGCCTTATCTTCCCATATTATGCCGGTCTGTAAAACAGACACACGGAGAGTATCCATCTTTCTAATATATAAAAGGTGTAAAGAGAATACCGGAGAGGAGCCGGAAAAGAAGTGGGAAAGGAAACGGATTCGGGCTTTCCTCCGATATCTTTCAACCTATTCCCGTAGAGAACCTGTCCTGGTGTTTCCCCCTGAAACGGGTAAAGTAAATCTTCACCTCACGCATGTCCTTCTCCACATCTCCGGTAGGGACAAAAATCCTATTGCAGGATATGGTACGGGACGGATAGTCTATGCCGATGAGCAGCACCGGCACGCGAGCCTCAAACGCTATGTAGTAAAAGCCTTTTTTCCAATCAGGATTAGCCTTGCGGGTACCCTCCGGAGTGATGGCCAAATAGAACTGCCTGCTCCGTGCAAACCTTCCCACCATCTGGTCTACCAGAGAGCCTTTGCGCTGACGGTCTACCGCAATGCCTCCCATGGCTCTGAAAGCCATGCCCAAGGGGAAAAAGAACCATTCCTTTTTCATCATGAAACAGACTTTCTTACCCTGTGTAGCACAGAAAAGTTTCCCCAGCAGCAAGTCCCAGTTAGATGTATGGGGAGCCGCACAGATGACACATTTGTCCGGATAGTCCACCGTAACATCGGATTTCCACCCCAAAAGTCTGGAATAGATGAAGCTGAAAAACGCCTTTCCCATCAGTCGCACAGCTTGTCCAACTCCCCGGCAACGTTCTCTACCTTATTACTGAAATCTTCATGGAACTTCCTATAGTAGCCCTTTACATTACCTGGTTCCGTATGGCTGATGCGGCTTACAAAGTCGTCCCTTAGGTCCAGCACATCGCCAACAATCTTATCCAACCGGTCTTTCTTGTCGCCGGACACCTGCAATGTCTTCAACAGGCACTCCATCGTCAGCAGAGTGCAAACATCCTTCACTCGTTTTTTCAATATTCTTCTACTTGCCATAATATATAATGTATTAAAAAATTAGCCCTTCCTAAACGGTGTGACGGCGTAAAGATAGTGTTTTTTCCGTATATATGGTTCCGCAAAGCCGAAAAATCAGCATAACGTCACACCAAATGACCGCATAACAACCGTTTGGTGCCAACCCACACACAGTTTTCTGTGAGTCCGTCCACATCAAGCTGTGAACGGACTCACACCAGGCTGCCGACCCATATACAGCAGACTGTCCATATATAGTTCACCCACCCTTCCCCACAGACTGCGGAGAAAAGCAGGCTTCCACAGTCAGGGAACGACAAGCGGACTCTTTTTTATACACAGGATATACACTGACAGACAACCATTTAAGAAAAAAGTAAAAAATAAGATGAAAAAATCTGTCTCAAACACTTGCATAGTACAAAAGTTTGCCATACCTTTGCACCGCATTTGAGAGAAAATGCCGGTTGAAGGAAGTTTGGGTGAGTGGCTGAAACCAGCAGTTTGCTAAACTGCCGTACGAATTTTCTCGTACCGGGGGTTCGAATCCCCCAGCTTCCGCAACGCGACAACGGTGGATTCGTCTAGCGGCTAGGACACATGCCTCTCACGCATGGAACACGAGTTCGATTCTCGTATCCACTACAACCAAATGAATGCATCCTTAGCTCAGTTGGTAGAGCAACTGACTCTTAATCAGTGGGTCCAGGGTTCGAGTCCCTGAGGGTGTACAAGCAGAGTGACAAAGAGACATAACGGTATGCCGTTGTGTCTCTTTTTTTCTTTAGCTACGGACAAACTGCAGTGGCATCCGCCTCTTTCTCATATTACTAGAACCATCCCTTGCGCATACTAATTGACGAAGACACGGAGACAGACATCATCGGTTTCTACCTACGCATAGCGGAACAGATGGGCAACCTGTGGATGCCCACATTCCCCGAAATAAACGGAGACTCACGCCGGATGAACTCCAACCATGCTATAGCCACGGTGACCGACGCATGAGCCAAAGAAGTGAAGATTGACATAGAAAGAGCCTACGAGGCCTGCAAGAAAGACGAGGCACAGCACAAGCCTGCAATGCTCCTACAAGTACAGGAATGCCCACAACGACCGAACAGGCCTCTTCCATTCTAAAGATAAAGTCTGCCTGCATATAGATATCCTCACCTGGAGCTGCAGTGACGACGGCGAACTGACTTATACCAACAAGTCCGACGCAAGCACCCCCAGCTGGTCATCCTCAGTGCGATAACAGGAACAGAACACAGTGGAGACACTTATCTGATTGCCAACACCAATGAATATACCCCTGCACAAAAAACAACCTGCAGCCAAGACAAGCACCACTTCTAAGGAGCATGGATAACCAATGCCACTTATAGTTATCTTGCCATAAAAGAAGGAGATGACGGAGGTGCCGACATTGTAAGACAACCGACACAGGCAGCTTCGGCATGAATACTCCGACTTATTTCTGTATGGACGACACAACCCTGACAGAAACGGAATAACCCCGTTAATATTCGCAAAGTCATTGATAATGAAAAGGAAAATTCTTACTTTTGCCAAGTATATATAACAGGTATATAAAGAGAAAGCCATACAGGCAGGTATTTCTCCCTTAGAATAACAACCGCAACGCATAAAAGAACCTTCATTTTCAAGCATATGAAACATATGAAGAATAGGATATTGCCCTTTTTGAGCCTTTTACTCGTAGCAAACGGAATCTTTGCACAAACCGAGGTAACTGCCGGTATAATGCAGGGAAAAGATTATGGAGTGACCTATATGCTACCTAAGACAGAAATAGTAATCACCATTGAAACGACCAAGCATACATATACACCAGGAGAATTCTGTAAGTACGCTGAACGTTATCTCAGACTAAATAATATAAGCAATAGCGCTATAACTTACTGGACACTTGATAAGTTGAATGCGGATACAGAAGGAATACCGGACAAGGAACAGATTTATTTTGTAAAACTGAAGAATAAGACCACGGCACCGCTAATGGAACTTACAGAAGAGGGCATAGTACACTCCATAAACTATCCATTCAGCGGATTACCCGAAAAAAAGGACAGCACCCCTTCTTCTATAGCCACAACTCCGGCCGTAAATGCAGACCCTAAGAAATATCTGACAGAAGAAATCCTAATGGCTAGTTCTTCCGCAAAAATGGCGGAATTAGTGGCGAAAGAAATATACGACATCAGGGAAAGCAAAAGCGCCCTCATCAAAGGAGAAGCTGACTTCATGCCCAAAGACGGAACGCAGCTTAAACTGATGATAGACAACCTGAATATACAAGAACAGGCCCTGACAGAAATGTTCACAGGGAAAACGACAAGTGAAAAACACTCTTTTTCTATCCGCATAACGCCAGAAGAAATGAAACAAAGCGTAGCCTTACGCTTCTCGGAAAAGCTCGGGATGGTAGACAAGGACGATTTGGCAGGAGAGCCTCTCTATATTTCCATAACAGACCAAAAACTCATCAAGCCAGAAACGAACGAAGAAGAAAAGGAACAAAAGAAAGAAGGTATCGCATATAACGTACCGGGAAAAGGACTGATTGAAATAACTTTCAAAGGTAATACCCTGCTAAAGAAAGAAGTCTCACTGACCCAATTCGGAAGCATAGAATACCTTGCTCCCATATTGTTCAACAAGAACACTGTAACCAAAGTTCTATTCAACATAAAAACCGGTGGATTGCTCAAAATAGAAAGAGCCGAATCCAAATAAAACTGCCTGTTGAAAAACGCCACAGACAAAATTTTAAGAAGGGACATTCAGTAAATAGCATAAAATTAGCCAACTAATTCATACACAAAGTATTGCGAATTAGTTGGCTTTTTTGTATCTTTAGGTATTCCCC
>CASFQC010000071.1 GCA_949296415.1 uncultured Bacteroides sp.
GTAACCCACTGCACGGGCTTCGGGCAGAGGTCCCTTCTCATCCACCTGCTGCTTCAATGAAGTGCCTTCGGCATACTCCATGACGTAGTAGGAGGTGTTGTTCTCCTGAAACACATCAATGACACGTACGATGTGCGGATGCTCCAGCCGGGCCAGTGTGCGCGCCTCCTTCTCGAACTTGTCGCAGTAACGCATCACCATCTCCCGCGTGCTCTGGGTGCCCATGGTGACGTGGGTGGAATCTGCCGACCGCTCGCAATAGTCCTTCATGAAAAATTCCTTGATGGCCACCGTGCGTCCCAAGGAAGTCTGGACGGCCCGGTAAGTGATGCCAAAGCCGCCCTGACCTAAGACCGTCTCTATCTTGTACCGGCCGTTTTGTAAAGTGGTGAGTTCCATATTTCTGTCCTGATGTCCGTTAATCCTCAGATTCTCCTGCCGCTCCGGTCTCCGTACCCTGTCCGCCTTTGTCCGGCTGTTGCGGTGTCACGTTCTGTTCCGTCTTATCCTCAGTCTTCCCGCCCGGTTGGTCTCCGTCTCCTCCCGTCAGGAGCACGGCCAGAAAGGCAAGAATTAAAGCGACAACCAATACAATCAGCCCCATAAAAACAGAACGTCTGGAGATGTGTTTTCCGCGTGAAGGCGCTTCCTGCATTCCCTCTGAGGGGACGGGCTGCGGTTCCGTCTTCTCGTCCTCCGGAGTTTCTTCGGTTGTCTCTTCCCCGGCTTCCGTTGTCTCGTTGTCCGCAACTGTTTCTTCCGGTGCGGGAGCCTCCGCAACATCTGTTTCCTCTGTTGCGGTTTCTTCCGGTTCGTCTGCCGGAGTATCTGTTTTATCGTCCTTATCTACAGGGTTGTCCTCCACATCGGCCATGATGACACGTGGTTTCGAAAGGGCAGGCGCCGGAGCCTTCTGCACCGGGTCAATCACCTCCAGTATGTGTACAATGATGGCACTGTGGTTGTCACGGTTCTCGCAAGTGGCGTCAATAAGTTTGCCAACCTTCTCCTCATCGGTTCCGCCCGATTTTGAAAAGAAGTAGCATATATTGCCGTTTTCCATGTTCTCGAGCATGCCGTCGGTACAGAGGTAGAAATAATCGCCAGCCTGTATGTCGGCGGAAGTATAGACATCGGCCTTGGGACGTCGTTCCAGATGGGGCTGCATGGCACGTGTTATCACGTTTTTCTGACGTGAGTGTCTGGCTTCCTCCGGAGTCAGCTCGCCTATTCTTACCAGGTCGTTGACCAGCGAATGGTCCTCGGTATGGAAAAGGATGCGGGTGTCTTCCTCCGTCTGTCCGGGACGAATGTGATAGACCCGGCTGTCGCCCATATGGGCAATAAAACAACCCTTGTCGTAAAGTTTCAGGAAGGTCATGGTGGTACCCATTTTCTTCTCCGCACCGTTGTCGCGCTCGTCCAATGCGGCGAACGCATCATTCAGAGCCTTGTCGAACATCTCCCGTGAGAATCCGCCTTCGGCATCGGGGGCAGAAGCCAGTATCGAACGGCTCATGGCCTCGCAGACTGTGGCACTGGCCACCTCGCCTGCATCGTGTCCGCCCATGCCGTCGCAAAGGACAAACAAGCGGTCGTTCTCCGTGCCCTCTCCATGCGCCGGATACATATTGTCTTCCTGGTGGGGATTGCCGTAAGCGTCCTTGCGCTGACCATATTCCCAAATGCTGTACACTTGAAGTCTGTATCTCATACTATCTACATTTTATACGGTTGCTTCATCATCAGGTATCTCAAACAGAAGGTCCACATCCGGAAGTTTGATGACATCGCCGTGATTCAGCACAAGGGTATCACTATACTCCAGCTTGACACTGCCTAAAAAGGTGGGATTAACTTTCTCCTTATATAAGGAAACGTAGTGCACAAAGCCCTTGCCCGGCACTTTCCTGATTTCTATGACCAGGTGCTCCCTACTCATCCGATTGTTGATGCAAGGTATCTGGAAATCTGCCGTAGAAGAGGAAGACTTCCTTCCTATAACATTCTTTCCTGGCTTCAGTTGGAAAGCAAGCTCCTTGTCCGGCACAATAATCCGCCCCAGAGTGAAATTCAAGCCTATGTTCACATCGGTCTCTTCCTTGGAAGCGGACTGTTTGCCCGTATAATCAGTAGGGGGATCGTCATTTCCGGCAGCAGTCTGACGCTTAAACGTGGTGAACAGCCCCTTATACTTGCATACCGGACAAGTAACGTTCTTTGTCTCAATGCCTGGCTGGTTCCTGACCGACAGTACGGCCCCGCAACGCGGGCATACTATTTTAATTATCTCGTTCATCTTTCTTCTCTTATAAATATCTCATATTCAGTTTTTGAATATCTGCTTGCGCCATTGCATCACCGGCATATGGTCGGAAAAGCGTCCCCACATCACCGGGTGCTGCCTTCCTTCAGATAGTTTCACCACGCCACGGTGCACGTAGTCGAACAGTTCCTTGGCCGTTATGGTACGGTCGCGGTTCACATCGGCTCCTCCCCTCAGTCCCTTTTGCAGGTAAGTGGTGAAAAAGCCGTTCTGCATGCTGGGCTGTTCGATGGATGTCTCGCCACTCCGCGAAGAAAGGAACAGCATGACATTCGCTTTCCTGGCCGCGTTTATGCCGCTGTTGTCCCGCCCCTGCGTGCGCATTTTCCCCGCATAGCAGGCATCGGCAAAAATCATCTTGTTCTTCGACCGGCATCCGGCCATGGCCTTACGCACCTGGGCATAGGTCAGCGCGTCATCGTAAGCCATGAAACCGCCCGGATAGCCGTGTCCGCTGAAAAAGAAGACCACCAGATCGTTCGCTCCGGCCTTTGCAAAGGTGGTCCGTAAGGCCGACAAGATATTGTTCACGGTAGCTTGCCGGTCAAGCAGCTGGCGGTACACCACATTGGTATTCCGGCTATAAAGCCAGGAGATGGTCTTCGCATCGTTTACCGGAAGCGTCAGGTCGTTCTCCGTTCCCGGATAGTCGGCTATGCCTACTGACACCAGATAAACCTTTGCCGGAGCCACGGCACATACGCCCCAAAGCAGCAACGCCAGCAGCCAACACCGTTTGTCAAGCACCCAAGGGACCATCGCCGCCTGCATAATCTATCTCTCCTCCTTCGTTTGAAGCATAATACACATCATTGGCCGGATCCGTCGTATAGCCGCCCAAACCGTCCACTGTGATGTTGGCATCTGCAATGTCTACTATCTCATTATCGGTCAGTTGTCCGTCACCGTTTAGGTCAGCAGCCAGCACATCAAACTGGCCACCGCCGTCCACATCCACCAGCACGGCATCCTGACCGTCTACGGTAACATAGGCCAGATTGGCGCCAGTCTCCGCATCGTGCTCCACACCAAGGACATTCACTTCGGATTCTTGGGCAGTAGCCGACACCTCCTGTTCTTGCGGGGTTCCTGCTCCCATTACTTCCGCCTCTTCTTCGGCAGAAGTCTCGGTCTGTGCCATCAGCGGTTCGTCGGCTGAGGTTGCCGCCCACGAGAAATGTTCGTTGTAGTCCGCACGTTCCTCGGCTGTCATGCCGTCCCACTCTTCGGCGGTATAGGTGTTGTACAGATTGCCATGCCATTCAAAAGCCCCTCCGGGACCCACTTCTGCCCGCGCGGCGGCAAAGGCTTGCGAGAAAGACATATCGTCGTCCACACAGGTAGCCATGTTTATTTTGTCATCTACTACCGGTTCTACGGAGCTGGGGGTAGATCCGGAAGGATGATTATCTGTCACGTTCCCGCCGGAAGCCGCACTGCTGAAGAAAGCCGCAGTCGCCGTTCCGAACACCAGGCCTACGCCTGCGCCGACAGCCACCTTCTTCCACTCGCCTTTCTTTTTCTGCTGGGTTGCGGCGCCTGTGGCCGTTGTTCCCGATGTTGTTCCTTGGGTTGCAGTCTGATCCAATGTAGTGTCTTCATTCTGCATCTGATCAATAGTTGTCTCTTCTTTTCTCATTTCATTCAGTTTTTTAGGATTATACTTCATGTTAACCAATCGCCGGCCACGGCCTCCAGCGGGGTGGCCGGTAGTGCAAAAGTAACAGGTCCGCTTGTCTTCTCAAAAAGATATACAACCTATTACATGAAACACAGGCTTTCCTGTATCAAAAGGCGGAAAGAGCCTTCATTCTCCTCCGGCTTCTTTTTCCAGTTTGTCACCTTGCTGCTGCCTGCGCAACCGTCCGAACTGCTGCAACAGCCGGTCGGGCAGCACATCAGGAGTCAGTTCCGCTATCTCCAGTTCTACAGACACCAGTTCCGAACGAAGTTCCAGACAGATGGAGTCCTGTGACCGGTTCATCTGCTCCATGGTCTGCAGGGACACTCCCTCTATGGATCTGTTGCGCAACTTGTCAGCCTGTGCAATTTCCTGTTTCAGTTCCGCTTTCCTATTATTCAGTACTTCCAGCCGGATAGCCCTCACCGTAGAATCGGCCTTGGCCGGAGTCTGGGCAAACGAAAGACCAGGGAAAAGCGATGCGAAAGCCACTACAAAGGCGGCCAGCCATTTATATCTCAGGTTATTCTTCATATTTATCAAAGTTTTTAAGTCCTTTTACCGTTTTCTTATCGGGAAGTTCATCGGCAGATACCTTATAAGGTATGCTGCCCGCCTCTGCCGACTCCGCATATTCTCCGGGTTCTGCAGCCAGCAGTTCCCGATAACGCTTCTCGGCCTTTTTGGGCACATATATTTTGAGCGACGGATTGGCCACCTGCATCAGGAAACAGCCTTTTCCGGACAGATAAGCCGTCACCGGAGGCTCTTCACCACGGAAGACGATTTCCGTCAGACCCGGAATGCCCGAAGTCTCCCGGAACGAGAGTGTCCGTACCGAAGCAGGGAAGCAGACCGTAGTCAAAGCCGCGCAATCGGCCAACGCGCCGGATGTGATGGTCTCTGTACCGTCTTTCACCCGCAACACTCCCTCATAGGCACGCGGAACGCCATACAGGGTCTTACCGTCTTTGCTGTAGAGCACACCGCCGGAGGCCGAGAATTTAAGGTTGTTGGGGTCTGCCTTCACGTCACGCAACGCCGTAAGCTTTTTGAAGTTCAGCACCTTCTCCACCTTGGCCGGAATGGTGAGCGTACGCAGGGAATCGCTCCAGCGGTAAGGCGACAGGTCCAGAACCGTCCAATCGCTGCCGAAAGACAGGTCCTTCAAGGCTGAGCATCTGAAGAACGTGCCCTGGCCCAACTGTACATCTCCCGCAGGAAACATCACCCGGCCAAGATGTACGCAAC
The DNA here is from genome assembly GCA_949296415.1 of uncultured Bacteroides sp. Lineage (GTDB taxonomy): Bacteria > Bacteroidota > Bacteroidia > Bacteroidales > Bacteroidaceae > Bacteroides. The sequence continues at coordinate 5,259 of CASFQC010000071.1, forward strand.
CCTCAAAGGCAAAGTCACCGATGCGTCTCACAGACGAAGGCAACACCACCCCCGTCAGTCCGGTGGCATGGCTGAACGCCTTTGGCCCGATGGCCGTAACGCTGTACGTCACATTTCCGTGGCTCACCTTAGCCGGAATTTCCAGCACGCCCTTTGCCTCGGACACATGCCCGTCGGCTATGCTTCCCTGATAGGTCACTTCCACGGTGCGGAGCGTCTTGTTGGTTATGCCGAAATATAGTTTCTGCCCGCCGACCACCGCAGTAAAATCATGGGCACCGGCCGACAATATCCCTGCCCCGATACATAGTATAGTTAACAGACTTCTCATCATAATGCTTCTCCTGTCTTTAATGTTCTGTCAAGCCATATATTCGCCTACATTGGCGTCGTTCACATAGTCGGGACCATCGTCCATGGCCATGAAATTGTTGGAATCATCAGGAACTCCTGCCACATCCCGGAGGGGCTGCATAGGGATATTCTCTCCCTGAATATTCACGACCTCCTGATTTTCCAACTGTCCGTTTTGATTCAAGTCAGAAGCCATCAAGTCTGCCCGTCCGTCCATGTCCGCATCAATCAAGGCAACAGGTGTCCCCTCAATATTCACCACGGCAATGTCGGCCAGACTACCGTCGGGCATGCTCACGGTGTCATAACTCAACACGTCTACCTGCGGGGTGTCGTTCCCGGTCTGTACCTCTGCGGACGTACCGCCGGTATTCTCCTGACTTTCACCAACAGTCTGTGTGACCTGCGGTCCGTCTCCGGGCGAATGGGAATCCGTCACCACATTCTCTACCGGAACCTCATCCGAGGCATATGCTGTTCCCGTCACCATACTGCCTGCCACCACGCCGACAGCCGCACCTACAGTAGAACTCACGCCAGTCGCTACATTCTCTTTCACCTGATTCTTTTTCTTTTCCATAATGATATTTTTAAAAGGTTATTATTCGTTTCCTGAGACAAAGGTAAAGGCATTCCCTTTGACAACAAAAAAACGGAAAGCATCCTGTATGAAACAGGAGTATTTATACATGAAATGGAATCATATCCTCACAAAATCTTCCACAGAACAAAGCGATAAAATGCGTTTCAGCCTTCCTTAAAAATCCCAAAGTACAAGATACAACGACGTACAAAGCAATAACAGCCAGCAAAGTACAGTTCTCAATCTACTGTACTTGAGAAAAATATAGCTAAAAACGCCTGGAGCAATACCACAACAGCACACATATGCCGCTATATGACGTACATTACCCCAAATAATGAGCAGACTTGCAATCAATAAAATAACAGCAACCAGTCCAAGCAAATATACCCATGACCTCCACTTACATCCGACAAGTGTATTCATTGAAACTATTCCCCATATGGCAATCGCATTGACAACCATAAGCGAACCGGCAAACAGTACTATCTCCTCCGTATCTATGCGCGGTAACTCATGCGTTGACATCCAAAACAATTGAAACAAGACAACCACATAACATACAGCCCACCTCAGCCAAGCCACATGCCTATTAGTAGAAACCGGCTCATTCGGTGTATAAATTCGTTCATTTTCCGAATGCCGTACTAACATGACATTTTCCGTACTATCATCCTTTTCTATTTTCTTATCGAATATGTTCAAGAATGCTTCCACTGTCTGCGGACGCTCCATCTTATTTATCTGCATGGCGGCAGCTATCGCCTCACGAACCGGTTTGCTGACGGAAGCAGGCAGAGGCTCAAGCTCTTCCCCACTGGCCAGCAGATTGGCAGCCAAAGGTGTAATGCCCGACAGCAATTTATACAGCGTAGCCCCCAAAGCATAGATGTCGGTAGCCGGCATGAACTTTACCACATCATTCCCTATCTGCTCCAGCGGCGCATAGCCGGGTGTCTTGCCCAACAGGGTCGAGGTGTTCTCTCCGTCTTCCTCATCGTATTGCTTGGAGGCACCGAAATCAATAAGCACGGCATGGTCTTGGTCGTCTATCATAATGTTGGCAGGCTTGATGTCCAGATGCAGACGGTTGTGTCCATGCACATATTGAAGGGCATCCGCCACTTCCCGGATATAACGCACCGCCCTGGCTTCCGGCAAAGGGCCGTCCTGGTTCACGACTTCGGCCAGGGACCGTCCCCGGATGAAATCCATGACAAAGTAGGCCGTACCGTTTTCCTCGAACACATCAGACACATGGACAATGCCCGGATGCTGCATACGCGACAGAGCCTTGGCCTCGTCCACAAACTTCCGGCGGAGCTTGTCCACCAACGCCTTCTTGCTCTGCGTACCTACAGTGACATGAGCTGTCTCCGCATCGCGATTGCAGAAGTCCTTGACAAAAAACTCCTTGATGGCCACCCGCTTTTCGAGCATCACATGCTCGGCCTCATACGTGCAGCCGAAACCGCCGTTATTGATAAAACGGATAATCCTGTATTTCCCGCCTTGCAGGAAGGCACCATTTTGCAAATGCATCATATTTCCGCTTACTTTTCATTGAACAAACACCCGCAATAAGGGCATTTCTTACTCTGGCGCAACACCTTATACGGCACATTGCCCATGAAATGACGACACTGCGGATTGGGACAGACGTAACGTTCCTGAAACTTGTCCGCAAGCTCGTCAAGCTCTTCAATGCTTTTATCCGTAGAGCCCAGATAGAATCCATAAACCATCAGAATGACACCTATGCCGAACAGGCAACCCGTAAGGACAGGAAGCCAGCTCACTTCCTGGAAGAAATAGGAAGCCAGACCGCCTATGGCACCCGAACCGAGCGTAAACATCATGGGCATACTGCGCATCAGGCCTATCTTGCGCTGACGCTTCCTGATGTCCAACTGGGCGTCATGATACCAGTTCCAGACCTTCTCCAACGAATAGACAGGATATACGGGAGGAGGCGGAGGAGCCACCACCTTGATGATTCTGGCAGCCGTGTCCAGCACTTTCTTCAGGCTGACGGCATATTTTTCCCTACCCAAGGCAATGTTATCCGACTCACTGACTTTTTTCGACTCCACAGCCACACCGTTCATATAAGTGAAGTTCGCCGCCTTCATATTAATCAGCCTCACGCTGCCCGCAACATCTATCTCAAGCTTGCAATGGGCACTGCCCTCGGCCACCTTGCAACGGCTGACGCTGTCGGGCACGGGCAGGCAATCCGCCATTTCGGCGGCCTTGTACACGCCATTGATGCTGACAGCCACCAGCAGGCACGGTTTTCCCGGCTCCCTGCCGATGAGTATGGTCTTTCCTTTCAACAGTTCATCCATACCCTACTATTCGTTTTTATCGGTTACATCCGTGGTTTCCGTTACCGGTCTTGCATCGGTTATGGAACGCACATACAGCTCTTTCAGCTTCTTCAAGGCCTCCCTTGATACAGGCAGCTGATAAGCAAAACGTTTCCCGTCGCTCAGCGTCAGCCGCTGGCGCAGCACCTCGATGTGGTACACATAGTTCAGATTGACTATGAAGCGCTTGCCTATGCGGGCAAATACGGAAGCCTCTTCCTTCAGGGTGTCGCTCAATACCTTCTGCATCTGGCTAAGATTCATGCACACAGTGCCCTTCAGCTTATTGCCGAGAACAAAGTTGGTATAGTTGCCATCGGACTCAAAATAGGCAATGTCTGCTATACCTACGCGATAGAATTCGTCACGGGAATTCAGGAACAATACTTTCTTAGGATTCATATGTATATGTCATTATCACATTTATTTTTCAAAACACACAGTGGCCGCATCCTCACACAGCAGTTTCACCCGACAAAATAAGCAAATATCTGCAAAAAAGGAAAGCAGACTTATATCCGAACAGGACTAAACGACCTATGTACGGTTTATCACAACAAAAAACGTTCTTATCTGGCAAAAAATATCAGGAACCGTATCTGCTCCGAAAACGCCCGAAAGCCGGATGACACACTGACTGGCTTTTCATCAGAAACAGCATCATAAAGCTGCAATATGCGCATTTCTGCTGACACGCCCTTTTTCATAAACGGATAAAAAACAGGATTCGGGTCTCCCTCTTGTATTTATTTATGTGAAAAAGAAAAAGAATAAGCGCCTGAATTGTTTATTATAGTTAAACCGACAGCCAGATTTTCCTTCATCTGCATGCCGCTTACCCATAATACACGGACGGATGACATATCACCACCAGGCTGCCGACCTGTCGGCACCAGACGGATGACATGTAACTGACATCTCCGTCTACCTTAAAAACACATCTCCGCACGGTTTTCGGCCTTGGCGGACAGCCAAAAACATCCGATTAACTTTATTTCAGGAGTATTAAAATCGCATATCCTTCTAACGGACAGACAGTTCAATAAATCTTGTCGCGTCCGTTTCCATCGCGCCGTCTTCCGTCCGAAACACGGGGCTTCTCCGTGTTAAAAGGAATCAAAGTGTCAAAATGACAAAGAAGAGAAAAAGAGCATATCAGAACTTCATCCTGAGCTGCACCTGCAGGTCGGTCTTGCGGTTGCCAGCGATGAGGTCGTTCCCGCTGCCTATGGAAGAGCGGTCGCGGTAGACGGTGTGCCCCAGCTTGGCTATGGCCATAAAACCGTTGCCTATGTCGCAACGCAGGAAAGCCGAGCAACGGAAACCGTCGCCGTAGAACGAAGGAGTGTAGAACGTATAAAGCAGACCGCGCTCATAGGCGTAGACGCGGGAGTCGTAGTCATCGGCATGAAAATACGTGCCCTGAAGGGAAACGGACAGCGGAAGGCCGGGCAAGGTACAGGCACACTGCTGGGTGACCTGCCATCCCTGGCTGCCTTCGAACCCTTCCTGACGGAAGAGATTGTAGTCGGCCGTGGTCTGGAAGCGCCACACGGAAGGGGTATAGGCCAGACGAAAACGCAGGCGATGATGGCAAGTGGGTCGCGTGTCCTCGCCTCCGGTTCCCGTCACGTCACGCTCTTTCAGCTTATAGCGGTAGTTGGCATACATATCCACATCGCTACGGGGAGTCCAGGCCGCCTGCAGGCGAAGTTCCGTGCCGGAAGAAGGTTTGCTGATGCGGTAGCGCCACCAAGGGAAGGAGAAGAAATCGGCCGAAGCAAAGAAGCGCCAGTCCTCCAGAGCCGTGGTCTCGGCCGCCACATACCAGCCGTTCTCATTCTGAGGAGTGCTTCCCTCGCCGAAGGAACGGGCAAACCAGGCCCAATAGTCGTGGGCATAGTAACGGTGGGCAAGCAGAAGGGCATAACCGGGAGCCACATCGTAGCGCAGACGATTGAAGAAGGCGTATCCCTTCTTGCCCATGGCCGCCTCACCGGCCAGCTGGAAGCGTCCCAGACGGTAACGGTAGTCCAACCCCAGATTGTAGAAACGGTTCCCGCGAAGATTGTATCGGGAATAAGTGCGGAGGGCAGGCTCATACGGACGGTCGAAGAAATAGCAGATGCCGGTAAGCCCCATCTTCAACGCACCGTATGCGGCATTCAGGTTTCCACCTACAACCTGCTGCGACAGGCAGTTCATCTTGTCGGCCTCCTTTTGTGTGCGGTGCAGACCGTCTTTGGCTATGGAGGTGATGTGTCCGTTCTCTATCACCCCGTCCAACGTGCGGTATGAGTAAAAGGCCGTAGCCTGCCAACGCCTGCCCAACCGCACCGTAGCAGCCGCACCGCGCAGATAGTTGTATTCATCCGTAGAGCCATGATTGCGGATGCCCTCGGTACGGTAACCGGTGGTGCCGAGCGAGAACGACTTGCCCAGTCCGAAGGAAGAGCCCATCACCAGCCCCTGTCCGAAGTTCAGGCGGTAAGTGCCCAACGCCAGTGCCTCCAGGCGGCCAAGGTCTTTCAACAAGAGGTAGTAGGCATAATAATCATATCCCTTCCTGTTGTGCAGGGCCAGAAAAGGTTCGCCGGCATCCTTCTCTCCGGTCAGTCCGAACTGCACCTGGTCGCCATAGCGGAAACTGTAACGCAGGGAATGGTAAAGCGAAGGCCCAAGATAATCCTTCCGATAGCCTTTGCGGGTATAGAACGGCACATCCGCACGTGCCAGAATCTCATGTCGCCCGTACCTCAGAATATCCTGCAGAGAGGGTCGGCTTTCCTGCCGCTCCACAGGGCGCACACATACAAATGGAAGCAGCATCTCAATGCTCCTTTTGTCCATTCCCTCCACCAGTTGCAGCTCGTACAGGGTCTGCATGGGACCGTGTATATAGACATAAGCCTGAATGTTTTCTATCTGAAGGTCTGTAAGAAATCCGAACTGTTCCAGCTCTTCTTTGGTGGCGGCGTTCAGATTGAGCGGCTCGTCCATCCTCCGGGACAAGTCTTCCAGCTCATCTTCCCAATCGCGCTCCTCGTCTTCCATGGCCAGCTGCTCCATGTTTTCTTCCAGCAACAGAAGACGGTTGTCTTGCGCCAAGGCAGCCGGTGTCCAAAGCCAAAGGACCGCCGCCAGCAGTACATAACGGGTAAGGCTCATAAAATATCTTGCCGTATGGAGCGCATCATATGTCCGCACGCCCCACACCTATTGTGTTAAAATAAGAAATGTAAGGTAAAGGTAACTAAAGAGCGTGAACGATAACCAAGCCGCCTCCCCATTTTAACAATAAATAAGAGACAGACAGAAGCGGTGTAAGAGCGTATAAATTTTGCCCAGTACTGTTCCGGGAAATCTCCAAAACAGTACTGGGCAAAAATTAACCGGCAGACTCTAAAGAAAATCCTGTGCCCCGGTGTCTATTTATTCCACTCTTGCCTTCCTTGTTCTTTCAGCTTCGCGGTAAACGCTTTGGCCTTTTCGGCGGCGACAACTTCCTCTTCAGGAGAAGCGTATGCGTGCTTATAACCTTTTATCACGTTCCATTCGCCACGGGTGAAATCGGGAAATTCCACCGGTGCACAACCGTTGTCCATAGATAATTCGCCCAATTCGGCAAGGCAACACCATTCAGCCAGGTCGTACACGTCCATATCCAGAGGCAATCCGTTCTGCAGGCAATACACCAAACGGCTGTCCATGATAAAGTCCATACCGCCATGTCCGCCCACTTCTTTTGCCAATTCGCCATACTTTTCCAGAATAGGATGCCGGTATTTGGCCACCAACGCTTCATGTTCCGCCTGAGGCAGAAAGCCGTGCGCGCTCAGGTCGTCCACTTTCGGCTTTATGCCCGATGCGGAAAGTTGCCTGCCATCCAGCGCATATCCCTCCACCGGATATTTATTGGCAAACCCTTTTGTACCGGTCAACTGATACAGACGGCTATAAGGCTGAGGAGTCATTACGTCATGCTGGATTTCGATAACTTTCCCGTTTACGGTCCGGATTAAGGTAGTGGTATGGTCGCCGTTACGGAAGTTCGTGCAAGTCGAATCGGTACGTTCTTCCACCAACGCTTTCCCTACTACCGACTTGGTATCCATGGCTACCAGCGTAGCCATGCGGTCTCCACGATGGATATTCAGCGCTTGCGCCACGGGACCTAATCCATGCGTGGCATACACATCGCCCCGATGGCGCATGTTGTAATCCAACCGCCATCCCAATTTATCGTCTTCCTCATTCTTCCAATAATAATCCCAGAACTCACTCAAGTTATGAATGTAAGCTCCCTGAGCACGGATGATTTCGCCGAACACGCCCTGCTGTGCCATATTCAACGTGTTCATTTCGAACCAATCGTAACAGCAGTTCTCCAATATCATGCAATGCTTGCGGGTCTTTTCGCTCAGGTCAACCAATTCCCAACATTGTTGCAGGTTCATAGCCGAAGGCACTTCAATAGCCACATTCTTGCCATTCTCCAAAGCACATTTGGCAATGGGGAAATGATGCAACCAGTCGGCGGCGATGTACACCAAGTCAATATCTTCCCGCTTGCACAACTCTTCGTAGCCTTTTTCACCCGAATAGACAGCGGCTTTCGGCAGAGAAGCCTTCTCCAATAATTTCTGGCAAGCCTCGGCACGTTCTTGCTCGTAATCGCACAAAGCCACAATCTGCGTACCGGGAATATAGGTAAACCGCTCTACGGCACCGGGGCCGCGCATACCTAACCCTACAAAACCTACACGCACCACTTCCATCTTAGGAAGCGCCAAGCCCAACACGCTTTTCTGCCCATCGGGGCGTTCGGGCGTTTTCACTACAATGGTCCCTTTCTTCCATTCCCATTGCGTACCTTTATCATTGGTCTGCACAGCCGATTCCGGCTGTGTAGCGCAAGCTCCGAGGACAAGACATATCCCCAAAGTCAAAGTTTTGATTTTCTTCATCTTTATGTCGTTTTTGGCTCTAGTTAATTATACCGTTGCAAACTTGACATTATAATGGTTCATGGAAAGTCCAAGCAGTTCATCTGCCTGGTCATTGCAGAACTTCAGC
>CASFQC010000072.1 GCA_949296415.1 uncultured Bacteroides sp.
CGGCTGACAATATTTCATTATATGTCATGATAACCTCCTTTTAAAAAGATATATGCAATTAATATGCCATTTTACAACGCCTTGTTAAACTAGAGCCAAAAATCTGTGTATAAACACGTTACAATCAAGCTAAATCCCCCTTCGCTGTCATTCCAATCACAGCCCGCTGTGAGTCCGTCCGCAGCTTCCTGTTGACCCATTCACAGCTTGCTGTGAGTCCGTCCGCAGCCTGGTGTTTACGGACTCACACCGGAGGGGGCATAGAACGCTTGTGGAAGAGGGTCGGGAATGGCGGAAACAAGAACAAATTCTTAATGTGGTCTGACTGTTGATTTGGGTTTGACCGGGATATTTTGTACTTTTGCCGCATGAAACGTACGCTATCCCTTCTGCTTGTGTTGTTTGTGGCCTGTGCGGCCCGCAGTGCCGCCACCGACTCCATACGCTTCAGCCTGCTGACGTGCGGGCCGGGAGAGGAAATCTATTCGCTGTTCGGACATACGGCCATACGCTATGAAAATCCGGCGGAAAGGATGGATGTGGTGTTCAACTACGGCATCTTCGATTTCAACGCGCCCCACTTCATGCTGCGATTTACGCTGGGCAAGACCGACTATCTGCTGGGTGCCACGAACTACTACCGTTTCATAGCCTCTTACGCGGGCGATGGACGTGAGGTATGGGAGCAGCCGCTCAACCTGACGGATGAGGAGAAGCTGCGTTTGCTGGCACAACTGAAGGAGAATTACCGTCCGGAGAACAGGATGTACCGCTATAATTTTTTCTACGACAACTGTGCCACCCGTCCGCGCGACCAGATAGAGCGTGCGTTGGAAGGGGAACGTCTGGCCTATGCCGAGGACATGACCACCACCGATACGGGTGTTACCTTCCGCGACATGGTGCACCGGTGCACGGAAGGACATCCTTGGGCGCGGTTCGGCATAGACCTCTGTTTGGGTTACGGGGCCGACCGTCCCATCAGCCGCAGGGAGATGATGTTCGTGCCCCTCTATCTCAAGGACTGCTTTGCCGGGGCAAGCATCGTGTCGGCCGACGGCAGTCGGCGGCCGTTGGCGGCATCCATGCAAACTGTGGTGCAGGCGGACAGTCCCCAACCCTACCGTGGCATTACCCCTTTGCAGGCGGCCTTGCTGCTGCTGGCGGTGGTGTGTGTGCTCAGCCTGTATGGGCTGAAACGAGGAAAGACGCTGTGGGGCGTGGACTTGCTGCTGTTTGCGGCGGCCGGATTGGGCGGATGTCTGTTGGCTTTCATGGCGGCCTTCTCCGAACACCCTACGGTGGACGGCAACCTGCTGCTGTTTTTCCTCCATCCGCTGCACCTGTTCTGCCTTCCGTGGATGATAAACAAGGTGCGTAAAGGGCGGAAAAGCCGGTATATGTTGTTAAATAGTGCAGTTTTAACACTTTTTATTCTCACTTGGCCTGTAAATCCGCAGGAATTTGACGCAGCTGTATTACCTTTGGCACTTTGTTTGATGGTGCGTTCGGTAAGCAACCTTCTGACGGACCGGAAACGCCGGGCGATACCAGCCAAACCATAAACGTATTACACCTTATTATTATATATAAACGAGAGTGATGAAAAAAGGACTGATAACTTCCATACTGGCGCTTACCTTCAGCGGGATACAGGCCCAGACGCTGCCTCCGGCTCCCCGGCTGGTGGTGACGCTGGCCATAGACCAGCTGCGCACCGACTATATGGAAGCGTTCTCGTCGCTCTATGGGGAGAAGGGCTTCAAACGCCTGATGCGCGAGGCCAAGGTGTTCAGGCAGGCACAATATGCCTTCAACTCTCCCGACCGGGCTTCGGCCATAGCATCTGTCTATACGGGCACCACCCCGTCAATGAACGGCATCATAGCGCAAGAGTGGTTTGACACAGGCACGCTACGTACCGCCGGATGCGTGGACGACCCCAACTACATGGGCAACTATACCGACGAGAACAGCTCGCCCGTCAGCCTGCTGGTCTCCACCCTGCCCGACGAACTGAAGATAGCCACCCGCAACCGTGCGTTGGTCTATGCCATAGCTCCTTTCCGCGATGCGGCCATACTGTCGGCCGGACATGCCGCCGACGGAGCCTTCTGGATAAACGAGACCACGGGAAAATGGTGTGGCACCACATACTACCAGGATTTCCCCTGGTGGGTGAACCAATACAATGACAGCCGTTCGGCCGATTTCAGGATAAAGGACATGGTCTGGACACCGGTTCATGCGGCGGCACAATATAAATATTTGCCCGAATGGCGGACAGAACCCTTCAAATACTTTCTGGGCAATGACAGGATAAACTGTTTCAGACATCTCATAAGCAGTCCGTTTGCCAACGACGAGGTGAACATGCTTGCCGGAGAGCTGCTGGATAAGAGCACCGTGGGACAGGACAGCATAACCGACATGCTGGCGCTGACTTATTATGCCGGCAACTACAACCACCGGCCCAAGCAGGAATGCGCCATGGAGCTGCAGGACACTTACGTGAGGCTGGACCGCAGCATAGCCACCCTGCTGGAAATGCTGGAGAAGAAGGTAGGGCTGCACAACGTGCTGCTGTGTGTCACGTCCACAGGATATGTGGATCCCGACACGCCCGACACGGGGCTGTACCGCATACCCGGCAGCGAGTTCCACCTGAACCGGTGTGCCACGTTGCTCAACATGTACCTTATGGCCATATATGGCGAAGGACAATATGTGGAGGGATATTTCGATCGGCAGATATACCTGAACCACAAACTGATAGAAGACAAACAGCTGGACTTGTCCGACATTCAGGAAAAGTCGGCGCAGTTCCTCATACAGTTCAGCGGAGTGAACGAAGTCTACTCCGCTTACCGGCTGCTCCTTGGAGCATGGTCGCCTGCCGGAGAAAGAGTGCGCAACGGTTATCACCGGAAACGTTCGGGCGACCTGATCATAGACGTGCTTCCCGGATGGACCATAGTGGAAGAAGGCAACCCGGACAGCCGGGTGGTCCGTCTGGCCAATATCCCTGCACCCCTCATTATCCTGACACCGGGTGTCAAGGCAGAAACCATACGCATTCCCGTATGCGTAAACCGCGTGGCACCCACACTGGCCGGTGTGATGCGCATACGTGCTCCGAACGCTTGCACAGACTCAGCTCTTGACTTGTAGAAAACGCTGCATCCCGCCGGTATGGCCATGACACGTGCCACAGCCTCTCTGCAGGCCGGCGGTGCAGATACACGCAAGGCGCGACGCATGACCGCCCTGTCCGTGTCCGGACAGGACAAATGACGTACATTTCCCGTCACAAATTCACTCTGTAACAAATAATAAAACAACTATAACAACATGGGATTTAATGATTTTTTAAGCTCTATTTTCGGCAACAAATCTACCCGCGACATGAAGGAAATACAGCCGTGGGTCAATAAAGTCAAAGAGGCTTACCCCGAAGTGGCCAAGCTGGACAATGACGCCTTGCGCGCCAAAACCGCAGAACTGAAAGAGTACATACGGAATTCGGCCGCAACCCAACGTGCCAAGATAGACGAACTGAAAGCCAGTGTGGAAAGCACAGAACTGGAAGACCGTGAAGCTTTGTTCGCCCAGATAGACAAGCTGGAGAAGGAAGTGCTTGACATTTATGAGAAAGCGTTAGACGAGGTTCTGCCTGTAGCTTTTTCCATAGTGAAGGATACGGCAAGGCGTTTTACGGAAAATGCCGAAATTACCGTGACGGCCACCGATTTCGACCGTCAGCTGGCGGCCACCAAGGATTTTGTGCGCATAGAAGGCGACAAGGCCATCTATCAGAACCATTGGATGGCCGGCGGAAACGAGATTACCTGGAACATGGTGCACTACGATGTGCAGCTGTTTGGCGGAGTGGTGCTCCACAAAGGCAAGATAGCCGAAATGGCGACAGGTGAGGGAAAGACCCTGGTGGCCACGTTGCCCGTTTTCCTGAATGCCCTGACCGGAAACGGAGTACATGTGGTCACGGTGAACGACTATCTGTCGAAACGCGACTCGGAATGGATGGGTCCCCTCTACATGTTCCACGGACTTAGTGTGGACTGCATAGACAAATACCAACCCAACTCTGAGGCACGGCGCAAGGCCTATATGGCCGACATCACCTTCGGAACAAACAACGAGTTCGGTTTCGACTATCTGCGCGACAACATGGCCATCAGTCCCAAGGATCTGGTGCAAAGACAGCACAACTACGCTATAGTGGACGAGGTGGACTCGGTGTTGATAGACGACGCACGTACTCCTCTCATCATTTCCGGACCTGTACCTAAAGGAGACGACCAGCAGTTCGAGCAGTTGCGTCCCATGGTAGAGACATTGGTCGAGGCTCAGAAAAAACTGGCCACACAATATCTGGCCGAGGCAAGACGCCTGATAGCGTCCGAAGACAAGAAGCAGCAGGAAGAAGGCTTCCTTGCCCTGTACAGAAGCCACAAGGCACTGCCCAAGAACAAGCCTCTGATAAAGTTCCTGAGCGAACAAGGCATAAAGGCCGGCATGCTCAAGACGGAGGAAATCTACATGGAGCAGAACAACAAGCGCATGCATGAAGTGACCGATCCGCTGTATTTTGTGATAGATGAGAAACTGAACAGTGTGGATCTGACCGACAAAGGCTTTGACCTGATAAGCAAATACTCTTCAGACCCCACATTCTTTGTCTTGCCCGACATCACTGCCCAGTTGTCTGAACTGGAGAATGAAAATAGCCTGACCGACGAACAGCGACTGCAGAAAAAAGACGAGCTGCTGACAAACTATGCCATCAAGTCGGAACGCGTGCACACTATACATCAGTTGCTGAAGGCATATACCATGTTCGAAAAAGACGACGAATATGTGGTGATAGACGGACAGGTGAAGATTGTGGACGAGCAGACCGGACGTATCATGGAAGGTCGCCGCTATTCCGACGGCCTGCACCAGGCCATTGAGGCCAAGGAACGCGTGAAGGTGGAGGCCGCTACGCAGACTTTCGCCACCATTACCCTGCAGAACTACTTCCGCATGTATCACAAACTGGCCGGTATGACCGGTACGGCCGAGACGGAGGCAGGCGAGTTTTGGGACATCTATAAGCTGGACGTTGTGGTTATCCCCACCAATCGTCCCATAGCACGTATAGACATGAACGACCGTGTGTACAAGACCAAACGCGAGAAGTACAAGGCCGTTATAGAAGAGATAGAGAAAATGGTGAGTGCCGGAAGGCCTGTGCTGGTAGGTACGACCTCGGTGGAAATATCAGAAATGCTGAGCAAGATGCTTGCCATGCGTAAGATTCCGCACAATGTGCTGAATGCCAAACTACACCAGAAAGAAGCGGAGATCGTGGCACTGGCAGGACAGACCAGTACGGTGACCATTGCCACCAATATGGCCGGACGTGGTACCGACATCAAGCTGAGTCCGGAAGTGAAAGCTGCCGGCGGTCTGGCCATCATCGGTACCGAACGGCACGAGTCACGCCGTGTGGACCGCCAGTTGCGCGGACGTGCCGGACGTCAGGGAGATCCGGGATCATCCGTATTTTTTGTTTCCTTGGAGGACGACCTTATGCGCCTGTTCTCTTCCGACCGTATAGCCGGCGTAATGGACAAACTCGGTTTCAAGGAAGGCGAGATGATAGAGCACAAGATGATATCAAAATCCATAGAACGCGCACAGAAGAAAGTGGAGGAAAATAATTTCGGCATACGCAAACGTTTGCTGGAATATGATGATGTCATGAACAAGCAACGTACGGTGGTCTACACCAAGCGTCGTCATGCGCTTATGGGCGAACGCATAGGCATGGATATCGTAAACATGATATGGGACCGTTGTGCCAAAGCTGTGGAAGCTCCGGACTATGAGAACAGCAAGATGGAAATACTGCAGACGTTGGCCATGGAAGCTCCGTTCAATGAGGACGAATTCAAGAACGAGAAGAAGAATGACCTGGCCGAGAGGACTTTCAATTCGGCTATGGAGCTGTTCAAACGTAAGACCGAGCGGATGGCGCAAGTGGCCTATCCGGTAATCAAGCAGGTATATGAGAACCAGGGACACATCTATGAAAACATACTGATTCCCATTACCGATGGCAAACGGGTGTACAATATCTCGTGCAATCTGAAAACCGCTTATGAGACGGAGTGCAAGGAAGTGGTGAAATCCTTTGAAAAGGCTATACTGCTGCACGTCATAGACGAGGCCTGGAAAGAGAACCTGCGTGAGCTTGATGAACTGAGACATTCCGTACAGAATGCCAGCTACGAGCAAAAAGATCCGTTGCTTATCTATAAGCTTGAGTCTGTAAACCTGTTTGATGCCATGGTGGAGCGTATCAATAACCAGACTGTTTCCGTATTGATGCGCGGACAGATTCCTGTGCCCGAACGTCCGGCAGATGCTCCACAGCAACCGCAACAATCACCCATGCCGCAGCAGGTGGAAGTACGTAGGGCCGAGCCCGAACGCAGGCAAGACATGAGCAAGTATCGCGAACAGAAGGTTGACCTGAACGATCCGAATCAGCAGGCCGCCGCACAACATGACACGCGCGAACAGCCCAAACGGGAGCCTATCCGTGTGGAGAAGACAGTGGGACGAAATGATCCCTGTCCTTGTGGAAGCGGAAAGAAATATAAGAACTGTCACGGACGCAACCTCTGAACGCTGTTCCTTCAAGCCTGACGGTAAGTCCGTACAGGTCAGTAATTTCAAGCCTCGGACGGCAAAAAAATGTCCGGGGCTTTTGTTTATCCGCTATAAAGGCGTATTTTTGTTTGCCAATAAAAAGCAAGTGATTTTATGCATAAACCATTCCCTCTTCTGATTGCGGCAATGTGCCTGCTTGCCTCCGGTGGTTGTCAAAGTGTGGGCCAGCTTTCTGTAGACTATATGCTTCCGGCTGAGATTAATTTCCCTGACAATATGCGTAGGGTAGCTGTAGTCAACAACATGCCACAATCGCCAGAGCCATATTTTAAGGTTGAGGACAGCCGTCATGGTGATGGGAACCGGCATGTGTCCGTTACACACAAAGTGTACGACGGTGATGCACGGGTGGCTACACTGGCGCTGGCTCAAGGACTGGCTGACGGGAATTACTTTGATGAGGTGGTGATATGTGATTCGGCACTGAGGGCCGCAGACGTTACGCCGAGAGAGACTACTCTGACTCGTGCGGAGGTACGGCAGCTTATACAACGGCTGGACGTAGACTTTATTGTAGCTTTGGAAAACGTGCAGATAAAGAGTAGGAGGCAGGTAGGATATTCTCCACTATATGATGCCTATGTGGGCATGCTTGATGTCAATGCATATGCTAAGGCATGCCTGTATTTTCCCTCCCGTAATGGAGCTGCAGCAACGCTCTCGTGTGCGGATAGTATTTATTGGGAAGAAGGAGGCGCGAGCTTGGGCGAGGCCAACGCACGCCTTATCAGCGAAGGGGATATGGTTGTAGAAGCGTCGGGATTTGCCGGACGGTTGCCTGTGGAACGGCTTTTGCCTCATTGGCAGACAGCCACACGATATTTGTTTAAGGGCGGTTCGGTGGCCATGCGTGATGCGGCTGTGTATGCTGACGAAGGATTGTGGGCTGAGGCCGTAGAATTGTGGGAACTAGCTTACAGACAAAGCAAACGTAGTAGGCAGAAGATGCGTACGGCCTATAATGTCGCTGTAGGATATGAAATGCAGGATAGCATAAGCAAGGCTATCCAATGGGCAAGAAAAGCGCAAGATGCCGCTGCCCAAGTAGACAAACTGGAAGAAAAAGTTCAGGAAAATCAGAACATATACGCAGATAAGGTGCCAAACTACACGGTAGTGAGTCTCTACATAGCTGAGTTGGAAAAACGTAAGCAAAGCATACAGCAGCTTGACATGCAGATGGAAAGATTCATTAAACCATAAAATGGATAGGAGAACTAGCATTATGAAACTAACACAAGCCACACGTTCATTATTGGCAAAAGCCATCAAAGAAAGCCTTGCGAGATATACACAAGAAAGCATGGAAACGGAAGTGCTGACAGATATACATCTTCAGCCTGACCCCAATACGGGGGAACTGACCATATTTGATGATGACGACAATGTGCTGGCCGTTATTACGGTGGATGAATGGAACGAAAACGGAGGTGGAAACTTTTATGAGGGGGCGGAAAAAGTGCTGGCTTCTGTATTGGGCGATATGAAAGAGGCGGGTGATCTGGACAACCTGACTCTTATGAAACCTTATTCCTTTGTAATGGTGGATGCAGAGAAGGAGACCATAGCAGAACTACTCCTTGTTGATGACGACACTTTGCTACTTAATGAAGAACTGCTCAAGGGATTGGATCAAGAACTGGATGATTTCCTTGACAACCTGATGAATAAGTAGACGGCTGCATGCGTGCCCCTGCTCCGGTAACCGTAACCTGAACGGATGATATGGCGGGGAACAGGGGCTATGAGTTTATTAGTAGTTCAGATAAAAGCCCACAACAGCTTCTATCCCTTTCCATAACATGGAAAGGGGCATATTTTCATTGGGTGAGTGTATGGCATTTGATTCCAGACCGAAGCCCATCAGTATGGATTTCACTCCGAATATTTCTTCAAATGTAGCGATTATAGGGATGCTGCCTCCGCGTCGTACGGCCAGAGGCTTGCGTCCGAAAGCCTGCTCAAAACCTGCTTCGGCGGCACGGTATGCCGGATGGTCTATGGGACATACATAGCCCTGTCCGCCATGAAGTGGGGTGACACGGACTGTCACGGTATCCGGTGCCAGACTTTTGACATAGTGTGCGAACTGTTGTTCTATACGGCGGTGATCCTGGTATGGGACAAGTCTGCACGATACTTTGGCAAAAGCTTTGGAAGGTATCACCGTCTTGGCACCTTCGCCGGTATATCCGGCCCATAGCCCACATATGTCAAAGGAAGGGCGGCAACTGTTGCGTTCCAACGTGGAGTAGCCTTTCTCGCCAGCCAGCATTTTTACGCCTATGGCCTTTTTATAGGTTTCTTCATCAAAAGGTATATGGGCTATCATGTCGCGTTCGGCCTGTGGCACTTCCTTCACATCATCATAGAACCCGGGGATGGTGATATGTCCGTCAGAATCTGTCATGTGGGACAGGATACGGCAGAGCACATTGGCCGGATTGTCCACTGCTCCGCCGAAATGTCCCGAGTGGAGGTCGCGGCATGGGCCACTGACCTCTATCTCCCAATAAGCCAGTCCGCGCAGCCCGGTAGTCAGTGAAGGGAGTTCAGCGCCAAGCATACTGGTGTCTGATACCAGAATGACATCGGCCTGTAGCATTTCCTTGTGTTGGCGGCAGAATGCTTCCAGGCTTGGCGAGCCTATCTCTTCTTCTCCTTCGAACAGGAATTTTACGTTGGTACGCAACAGTCCGGAACGTACCAGATACTCAAAAGCTTTGACTTGTATGAACGATTGTCCCTTGTCGTCATCGGCACCTCGGGCATAAAGATGTCCGTTACGCACCACAGGCTCAAAGGGGGCGCTCTTCCATTGCTCCAGCGGTTCGGCTGGCATGACGTCGTAGTGCGCATAGACCAGCACGGTCTTGGCTGAGGGGTCTGTCTGTTTTTGTGCGAACACAATGGGGTTGCCTTCGCTGGGCATGACCAGCGCTTCGTCGGCACCGGCTTCGGTGAGCAGCTGTGCCCAGCGTTGTGCGCAGGCGGCCATGTCATCGCGATGTTCGGGTTGTGCGCTTATGCTGGGTATGCGCAGAAGGCTGGACAGTTGGTCCAGCATTTGCCCTTCGTTGCGGGCAAGATAATCTTGTAGGTAATCCATATCTGCTTGTATAGTATTGGTGTGACGGATGGGGCGTATTTCCTGTCCGTTTCGGAGCTTACAGTTGTGTGGTACGGTCTATAAGGTAATAGTCCAGTATGGTCATGGCAGCCATAGCTTCGACTATGGGCACCGCACGGGGAAGCACGCATGGGTCATGGCGTCCGCGCGCTTTCAGGGTGGTGTCCACGCCATTGAGGTTCACTGTGTGCTGTTCCATCAGTACAGTGGGCACGGGCTTGAAGGCCACACGGAAATAGATGTCTTGTCCGTTGCTTATTCCTCCTTGTATTCCTCCGGAGTGGTTGGTGCGGGTTTCTATGTGTCCATTGTTGTTGTAGAATACGTCGTTCTGTTCCGATCCTCTCATTTTCAGCCCCTTGAATCCTTCGCCATACTCAAAGGCTTTTGCGGCGTTGATGCTTAACATGCCGGCGGCCAGTGCCGACTGTAGCTTGCCGAATACAGGCTGGCCCAGTCCTATGGGGCAGCCTTTGATGACGCAGGTCACCACGCCTCCTATGGTGTCGCCCGCCGATTTCACTTCTTCGATGAGGCGTTGCATTTCGGCGGCTTTCTGTGGGTCCGGACAGCGTACGGGGTTGGTTTCGGTCAGGCTCAGATCATAGGCATCGTAGTTGCTTTCCAGTTTTACAGCTCCCACTTGTGAGGTATAGGCATTGATCTGTATGCCCAACTGGCGGAGTGCCAGCTTGGCTAAGGCTCCGCCTACGACACGTGATATGGTCTCACGGGCAGATGAGCGTCCTCCGCCGCGATGGTCGCGTATGCCGTATTTCACGCGGTAAGTATAGTCGGCGTGCGAAGGGCGGTAGACATTCCTCAGATTGTCATAATCGGTGCTATGGGGATTGTCATTCCACACAATGAAGGCTATGGGGCAGCCTGTGGAGCGGCCTTCGAACAGGCCGGAGAGAAACTCCACCTTGTCATGCTCGTTGCGTGCCGTGGTCAGGGACGACTGGCCGGGACGGCGGCGGTTAAGCTCGGACTGTATGAACTCGGTGTCAATGCGCACGTTGGACGGGAATCCGTCGACCACGCCTCCTATGCCTCGGCCGTGCGATTCGCCGAATGTGGTGAGGCGGAAAATGTTGCCGTAAGAATTGAACATAACTGTAGTGCTTTAAAAGTTGGTTACCGACTATAAAGGTAGCGTTTTTTCCGTACAGACTGGCAGGCAGGACCTGTTTTTTTCAGAAAATATTTCCTGTGCTTATGGTTTGGAGCTTCTTCGCTTCATTTTCCCACTCCTTTTTTTGTCTCTCTGTGGCGGCGGATGATGCCGGAGGACAGGCCGGGGCTGAAAAACAGAGAAGGGTGCGCCGTTCCGGTCACGGCGCACCCTTCTCCCTTATCGTTCCGACAGGCGAAGTCAGTCTATCATGTCAAATCCGCAATAAGGCACAAGAACCTTGGGGATGCGTATGCCTTCGGGGGTCTGGTTGTTCTCCAACAGTGCGGCTACGATGCGTGGCAGAGCCAAAGCCGAGCCGTTGAGGGTATGGCAAAGCTCTATTTTCTTGTCTGCCGTGCGGTAGCGGCATTTCAGGCGGTTGGCTTGATAGGTGTCGAAGTTGGATACCGAGCTGACCTCCAGCCAGCGTTTCTGTGCTTCGCTGTAGACTTCGAAGTCATAGCAGATGGCTGCCGTGAAGCTTATGTCACCGCCACAGAGGCGCAGTATGCGGTAGGGAAGTTCCAGTTTGACAAGCAGGCCTTCCACATGGTCCAGCATTTCCTGGTGTGACTGGCGTGAGTGCTCGGGCTTGTCGATGCGCACCAGCTCTACTTTGGAGAACTCGTGCAAGCGGTTGAGTCCGCGTACATCCTTGCCGTAGGAGCCGGCTTCGCGGCGGAAACATTCGGTGTAGGCACAGTTCTTGATAGGGAGCTGCTTCTCGTCCAGAATGACGTCGCGGTAGATGTTGGTCACAGGCACTTCGGCAGTGGGGATAAGGTAGAGGTCGTCTGTCTCGCAGTGGTACATCTGGCCTTCCTTGTCGGGCAGTTGTCCCGTGCCGTAGCCTGAGGCGGCGTTCACTACTGTGGGGGGCATCACTTCCGTGTAGCCCGACTCGCGCGCCTGATCCAGGAAGAAGTTGATGAGGGCACGTTGCAGGCGTGCTCCTTTGCCCTTGTATACGGGGAATCCGGCTCCGGTAATTTTCACTCCCAGATCAAAGTCTATGATGTCATACTTCTTGGCCAGTTCCCAGTGTGGCAGTGCGTTTTGCGGCAGTGGGGTTTCCATTCCGCCTGTTTTCACTACCAGGTTGTCTTCCGCTCCGTTGCCTTCGGGCACTTCGTCGTAGGGCACGTTGGGAATAGTGTAGAGCAATGCCTGCAGTTCGTGTGCGGCGTTGTCCATTTCCGCCTGTAGGGTCTTGTTAGCCTCTTTCAGCTGGCCTACCCGGCTTTTGGCTGTCTCGGCCTCGTCTTTCCTGCCTTCTTTCATCAGCATGCCGATGGATTTTGACAGGGTGTTCACTTCGGCCAGGTTGTTGTCAAGGGCTGTCTGGGCGCTTTTGCGCTTGTTGTTCAGTGCCAGCACCTGTCCTATGGTTTCTTTGGCATTGGCAAAGTGCTTTTTCTGCAGTCCGCGTATTACCGATTCGGTGTTTTCTGTAATTTGTCTTATGGTAAGCATTGTGTGGTGAAAAAACGTTGGTTTCAGGTTCTGTGTTTTGGCTGCTCATGCCATCTTTTCCTGCCGTGAAGGGCGGGTGTCCCTTTCTTTTCCGTCGGGACAGGGAAGGGCGCAGCCCGATTCTTTCTCTTGTGTGAAAAACAAGAAAGGGACACAGCAATAAGACAGCTGCATCCCTTTCTTTTGTTTCTTTCTTATCCGTAGAGTAAGGAGGAAAGCATCCGTATGTGTTATGCTTCTGCCTTTTCAGCCGGAATTACAGACACGTAACGTCTTTTTTCGCGGCCTATTTTGAATGCTACGGTTCCGTCTACCAAGGCGTAGAGGGTGTGGTCACTGCCCATGCCTATGTTGCGGCCGGGGTGGAATTGTGTGCCTCTTTGACGAACGATGATGTTGCCTGCCTTGCAGACTTCGCCACCGAACATTTTCACGCCTAATCTTTTGCTTGCTGATTCGCGGCCGTTCTTCGAACTGCCGACACCTTTTTTATGTGCCATTTCTTTTCTGTTTTGATGTTGATTAAGCTACTACTTCTTTGATTTTCAATTCTGTGAACTGTTGGCGATGGCCATTCAGCTTGCGGTAGCCTTTTCTTCTCTTTTTGTGGAAGACCAGGACTTTGTCACCTTTCACCAGATTGGTCACTACTTCGCAAACCACTTTGGCTCCGTCTACTGTGGGGACACCTACTGTGATGGCTCCGTCTTTGTCAACCAAAAGAACACGGTCAAACTCTACTGTCGCACCGGCTTCTGCATCTTGCATGTGGTGTACAAACAGTTTCTTGCCAGCTTCCACTTTGAACTGCTGGCCTTGGATTTCTACAATTGCGTACATCTTATAATAATGTATAAGTTAGCTCCGTCGGGTGGCTCTCCAATCACTTGGAAAACGCTTCGTCCTACCCGATTCGGAATAATCGGCTGCAAAGTTACACGTTTTCTTCTTATCAAACAAGTATTTTCACGGTTTATCGCTTGGCTTTCGTCAGAAAAAAGGCCGTGTAGAGTCCAACAGCAAGTGCAACATTACGAAAAATTCTTGAAGAAGCAATGCAAAGGAGTATCAAAGTTGAGTTTTTCTCTGGGCCTTCGATTTA
>CASFQC010000073.1 GCA_949296415.1 uncultured Bacteroides sp.
ACGGATAGTTTTGCCAGTTTGGCAATGTCTTTTATTCTTATTCGGTCCATGTGGCTTGTTTGATGTTTTGAAAAAGGTTGCGGTATCTGTTTGTTGGTTTGGTCTGTTTTTTCCTTTACCTGCTTTATTTCGGCTTTGTCGTTTGGGGCAATATACCTTTGTATATGAAGGTGTCTTTGCCGAAGGCAATGTCGGGAACAGGCTTTCCCGGTGGGAACAGTCCGTATACAGCCGAGCCAGACCCGCTCATTGATGCGTAAACGGCTCCACTTTCATACAGACGTTCTTTGATGAGTCTTATCGGCGGGCATTGGGGGAATACGCTGTCCTCGAAGTCGTTTTTCAACTTATCCCTCCATTTCTCAGGAGGCAGGCGGAGGATGTCTTTCAGAGGGATGTCCGGTCGGCGTGGCCTGATGTGTGAGAATGCCTGTCGGGTGGATACAGATTCTTTGGGCTTGGCAATGACAAGTCCATACCCGGCAAGCGACAAGTCTGTTTCGGTGAACAGGTTTCCTGTCCCTTCCGCATATACCGGATAGTTCCTGATGAAGAAAGCACAATCGGCACCCAGTCTGGAAGCCAGCTGTTCCAATACGGTATCCGGCAAGTCCAATCCGAAAAGTTTTGAGGTAAGTTTCAAGGCAAACGCGGCATCGGCTGAGCCTCCTCCCAGTCCGGCTTCTTGCGGAATGCACTTCAGCAAGTCTATCCGCACCGGTCCCAGTCCGTATTCCTCCTGCAGCAGCCGGTAGGCACGTAAGGCAAGATTTTTCTCGTCTGTCCCTTCTACGATATAATTCCCCCATTGGTGAAGTTCCGTGTCATGCTTTCCATCCTGAGGCAACCGGGTTATCTCCAGAGCGTCAGCCAAAGGTACCGGATAGAATACGGTTTCCAGATTATGATAACCGTCGGGGCGTTTGGATATGACGTTCAGTCCTAAGTTAATTTTCGCGTTTGGAAAAGCAAGCATGATATTCTTGTTTAATGAAGGCAATCCGCATAAGTCTTATCTGCTTATATTAAAGGCGTTGGCCGGATGCCCGGACTGCATTTCCAGACAAAGCGCCGTCCTTTATGGTTTCTTTTGTGTCTATAGGCAGGAACTTGTGGATTCCCTTGTCGGGGTTAAGTACGCCGCAAAGTTAATAAAATCTTTGAAACTTCACGGATTTCATGCAGGAACTGATGAAGAAATTGCCGTATCTTTGTCCGCCCGTAGCCTGTAAGCACGGTGTTTTCTTAATCTATAAGCTGAATTTTTAAACTGTACTACCTGTGGCCGAACAACAACCTAAACGGAAAGGAAGCAGACCGATGAAGAGCAAGTCTGTAGAGCCTGTAAATGATTACGGGCGTATCCAGCCTCAGGCTCCTGAACTGGAGCAGGCTGTGCTGGGCGCATTGATGATAGAAAAAGACGCCTATTCGCTGGTAAGTGAGATACTGAGACCGGAGTCCTTCTATGAACAACGGCACCAGCTTATTTATGCGGCCATAACAGACTTGGCCATCAACCAGAAACCTGTGGATATCCTGACGGTGAAGGAACAGCTGCAGAAAAGGGGTGAGCTTGAGGAAGTGGGCGGGCCGTTTTACATTACCCAGTTGAGCGGCAAGGTGGCCTCTTCCGCACATATAGAATACCATGCGCGCATCATTGCACAGAAAGCGCTGGCCAGGGAACTCATTACGTTTACCAGCAACATACAGACCAAGGCCTTTGACGAGACCATTGACGTGGACGACCTCATGCAGGAAGCCGAGGGCAAGCTGTTCGAGATATCGCAGCAGAACATGACGAAGGACTACACACAGATCAATCCGGTCATTGCCGAAGCCTACCAGCTCATACAGAAGGCTGCAGCGCGTACCGACGGTCTGAGCGGTCTGGAAAGTGGCTTCACAAAACTGGACAAAATGACTTCCGGATGGCAAAACTCTGACCTTATCATCATTGCCGCCCGTCCGGCCATGGGAAAGACGGCTTTTGTGCTTTCCATGGCCAAGAACATTGCCGTGAACTACCATAATCCGGTAGCCTTGTTCTCACTGGAAATGAGCAACGTGCAGCTTGTAAACCGTCTTATTTCGAATGTGTGCGAGATTCCCAGCGAGAAGATCAAAAGCGGACAGCTGGCCGATTATGAGTGGCAGCAGCTGGATTATAAGCTGCGCGATCTGCTGGATGCCCCCTTGTATGTGGATGACACACCTTCCCTTTCCGTATTCGAACTGCGTACCAAGGCCCGACGTCTGGTACGCGAACATGGCGTGAAGCTCATTATTATAGACTATCTCCAGTTGATGAACGCCAGCGGCATGTCTTACGGCAACCGCCAGGAAGAGGTCAGCACTATCTCACGTTCGCTCAAGGGGTTGGCAAAAGAACTGAATATTCCTATCATAGCCTTGTCCCAGCTGAATCGTGGCGTGGAGAACCGTGAAGGCAACGAGGGCAAACGTCCGCAGTTGAGTGACCTGCGCGAGTCCGGTGCTATAGAGCAGGATGCGGATATGGTGTGCTTCATTCACAGGCCTGAATATTATAAGATATATGAAATTAATGGTGAGGACATGCACGGTATGGCCGAAATTATCATAGCCAAGCACCGTAACGGTGCTGTAGGCGATGTGCGCCTGCGCTTTATAGGGCAGTACACCCGCTTCCAGAATCCTGAAGACGATATGGTGGTTCCGCCTCCATCGGCCGAGGGAGGTGGAGTCATGATAGGCTCAAGCATGAACGCGCCCATAGGACGTCCGTCCGCTCCGCCACCTCCTTCCGCTTCCGACTTTCCTCTGCCTCCTTCCGGCAATCCCTTTGAAGGAGGCGGCGATGGGCCTTTGCCGTTCTGAGGCCTGGCTCTGATCTGACGAGCGCACGAAAAAGGCAGACAATTTTTTGTTATCCTTGGCGGACAAGTTCACTTGATTCTTGCAATGTGCCATGTCGGCCTGTGTCTGGCGCATTTCGGAGAGACACCAGCATGAGGCCGGACTTCATTTTACATCAGGTCTGACCTCATGGAACATCAAGTCCGGGCTGGTGAAGGCTCGTGTCCGGAGGATGGCGGGACGGGCTTGATATCGGTACAAATATGGAAGACTTTCCGGAGAAAAGTCTTTATAGGGGTGCTGAAATTTCCAGGAAGCGGAACAACCGGTTCTTGAAAGTGTTCCTTCATCATTCTACCTCTCTTTGTCCGATATACGGCTTGGCTCGCTCTCATTGCCGTAGCGGTCCATGGCGGTCACGGCAAAGTAGTGGCATGCGGTCCATGGCAGGATGGGGGCGTAGACGAAGGCTGTGTCTTGTATGCGCTGGGCCAGTATGTTTTCCGGTCGGCTGGTGTCTACGGGGTAGGTGGGCGAGCCGTAGACTACATAGGTGGGAGCGTTGCGCGGGTCGTTGTCGGTGGAAGGCTTCCACTGGAGCCGCACGTATCCGGAAGCTGGGCGGGTGAGCTGCAGCTGCCGGGGTGAGGAAGGCGGGATGCTGTCGGCCCAAGTCATGGCCGGTTGCAGGGCAGGGTAGAGGTAGTAATCGTCTTTCAGTCGCTGGTACAGGCCTTGGATGTTGTCCATGAGGTATTTCACGCGGTAGTGGCCTTGTCCCTCCAAATGGTGGGCACGCAGGAAGTTTATCTGCCGTTCCACTTCTTCTAAAGGCCAGTTCCCTTCCTTCGGATCAAGGAAATAAATGCCCATTCCCGGGATGACGTGGCGTCCGTTACTTTGCTCCTTCCAGTCAAGGACAAAGGGGTAGAATGAATTTCCCCGAAAATACATCATGGGATAGATTTGGTCCTGTATTCCTTCGCCCATCCATCCCTGTACATCCTGACAGACTGCTTCAAGGGCGTTCCATCCGCGTGAGGAATATCGCGATGTGTCGCGGTACTTGCCTACCGGGCAGGTGCTTACCTTGACCCATGGCTTGAGCCTCTTTACCCCGTGGTAGAGGTGGCGCACAATGTCGGTAATGTTGTCACGTCTCCATTGGGCCAAGCTCCTTCCTTTTCCGTATTTCCGGTATTCGTACTGGTCGGCGAAGTTGCGGGCATGTTCAGGATAGCGCAGGTAGTCGAAGTGCACCCCGTCTATGTCGTAGTGTTCCACAATCTCCCGGGTCAGGCTCATAAGGTATTCTTTGGTTCCGGGGTGTCCGGGATTGAGGAAATACTCGCGTTTGTAGGCTTTGCATATGGCGGGTTTCCGTTTGGTTACCGAGAGTTTGCCCAGTGAGGCCACATGTTTTCTTCCTCCCAGCGGTATGGCCACAATCCACGCATGGCACTCCATGCCGCGCTTGTGGCATTCGCTTACCACACAGGCCAGCGGGTCATATCCCGGGTCTTTGCCTGTCTTTCCGGTCAGTATGGAGTTGAAGGGTTCTATGTGCGAGCGGTAGAGCACATCGCCTCGGGTGCGTGTCTGGAACAGTATGGTGTTGAAGTTGGCCGCTTTCAGCTTGTCCAGCATGTCGGTCAGTTCGGCCTGTTGGCGTTGGCGGCTTTGTGCGTCGGTGGCTTTGGTGCGGGGCCAGTCCAGTCCGTAGGCGGCGGTTATCCATGCGGCCCTCACTTCGCGCTTGGGACGTGACTGTGCTGCCGCAACCACAGAGCAGGCCAGGCACAGGCAGAAGAAGAGTGTTTGTCTTATGGTCATGGCTTACGGGTTGTTGTTCTTAAAGTCGGCCATACAGGCCTGTTAGGCAGGTTTTCGTGGCGAAGGTAAGCAAATATTGCAAGAATATGCCTTGTTTTCTGTAAAAACTGCTACTTTTGTGGCATTTAAGAACTTATTCCCTATTCTTGCTTCCGTGTGGGAGCGCAGACGGCCGTGTGTGCCATGTCTGCTTTTTGCGGGTATGCGGGATTTTCTTACTTGCGGAAGAAGGTCGGGCTTAATTTGTTGTAACAGTATGAGAAAATATGCATTAGCATTGGTATGTCTGCTGGCCGTCGCAGGAACGGCGCGGGCACAATTTGAGAAAGGAAAATGGGTGGTGAATCCTTCGGTCACGGGACTGGGATTTTCGTATGACACGCAACTAGACAAGGCTTCATTCGGTTTTGATGTGAACGGGGGAGCTTTTCTGTTGGACAATGTGGCCTTGCTTATCCGTGGAGGTCTGAACTGGAACGAAGGCGGAAGCGACCTTGATGTCTATTCGTTAGGCGTGGGAGGCCGTTATTATATTGAGCAGGTGGGCATTTATATGGGTGCCAACGTCAATGTGGACCGTTACGATTATGGTCGTGGTGCGGATCACACCAGGTTCTCTTTGGGTTTGGAAGCCGGCTACGCATTCTTTGTCTCCAGAACCGTGACTCTGGAACCGGCTGTGTACTGGAACGTGAACGGTGACCGTTCCAAAATAGGAGTGAAACTCGGATTTGGATTTTATTTTTAGGTACTGGAATTAAAAAAGGAGAGTTCAAGCAGGCTTTTAAAGAATACTGTTTGGCTTTTCCCTGTCCTTCTAATAAGGAGCGTAGCGTTTTACGCTCCTTTTTTCTTTTCTGCCAGTTTCTCTTTCAGAAACTGTCCGGTATAGCTGTCCGCACATTCCGCCACTTCTTCAGGGGTGCCGGCCACAACGAGATTCCCTCCTTTTTCCCCTCCTTCCGGCCCGAGGTCTATTACATAGTCTGCACATTTCACCACATCCAGATTATGCTCTATGATGACTATGCTGTGTCCGCGCCTCAGCAGCGCGTCAAAGGCTTCAAGCAGCTTGCGGATGTCGTGAAAATGCAGTCCTGTAGTCGGCTCATCAAATATGAACATTGTGGGGTCAGCTTTTTCCTGACTCAGATAATAGGCCAATTTTACGCGCTGGTTTTCGCCTCCCGATAAAGTGGATGATGATTGTCCCAATTTGATGTAACCTAATCCTACATCTTGTAGAGGCTGCAGCTTACGGGCTATCTTCTTCTGTCCGTATTTGTCAAAAAACTCAATGGCTTGGTCTACGGTCATTTCCAGTACGTCGTATATGCTTGCATCATGGAATTTTACTTCCAGCGTGTCTGGCTTGAAACGCTTGCCGTGGCACGATTCGCATTCCAGTACCAGGTCGGCCATGAATTGCATTTCTACGGTGATGGTTCCTTCGCCTTTACATTCTTCGCAGCGTCCTCCTTCGCTGTTGAAACTGAAGTATCCGGCGGTGTATCCCATCTGTCTGGCCAGCGGCTGTTCCGCGAAGAGTTTTCTTATCTCGTCATAGGCTTTCAGGTAAGTCACGGGATTGCTTCGGCTTGATTTGCCTATGGGATTTTGGTCTACAAATTCTACATTGCGCAAGTCTTTCAGGTTTCCTTCTATGGATATGAATTCACCCGGACGGTCTGTGCTTTCGTCCAGTTCTCTTTTCAGTGCACGGTAGAAAATGTCGCGTACCAGTGTGCTTTTGCCCGAACCGCTAACGCCGGTTACTACCGTCATTACGTTCAGTGGAAAGCGTACATCTATTCCTTTAAGATTGTTTTCCCGGGCTCCTTTTATCTCTATGTAATTGTTCCATGGGCGACGGTGTGAGGGTACACCGATTGTTTCCTCATTCAGCAGGTAACGCACGGTATAGCTGTTGCTCCCTTTTTTCAGGTCTTTCATGTTGCCTACATAGACTACTTCTCCTCCCAGCCGTCCTGCTTTAGGACCTATATCTATGATGTAGTCGGCTGCTTTTATAATTTCCTCGTCGTGTTCCACTACAACTACTGTATTGCCCAGTTGTTGCAGTTGTCGTAATACGTGAATCAGCTTTTCTGTATCCCGGCTGTGCAGTCCGATGCTGGGTTCGTCCAGGATGTACAGGCTACCCACCAAGCTGCTACCCAATGAGGTGGCTAGATTGATGCGCTGGCTTTCTCCGCCAGAAAGTGAGTTACTCAATCTGTTCAGGGTGAGGTAGCCCAGTCCCACGTCAAGCATGAACTGCAGCCGGTTGTTTATTTCGGTCAGTATGCGTGCGGCCACTTCGTTGTCATGTCTGTTCAGTTGCAGGTGGTCAAAGAAAGTCTTCAGTTCGGTCAACGGCAAGTCTACCAGTTCTGAGATGTTCTTTCCTCCTACACGTACATATCCGGCTTCAGGTTTCAGTCTGGTTCCATGGCAAGCAGGGCAGATGGTCTTTCCACGGTACCGGGCTAACATTACCCTATACTGGATTTTGTATTGGTTTTCCTGTAACATGCGGAAAAAGGCATTTATGCCTTCAAAGTAGGGGGTACCTTCCCACAGCATACGTCTATGTTCGTCGGTCAGTTGGTAGTAAGGCGTGAAGATAGGAAATCCGGCCCGTTCTGCCCCTCGTATGACCATATCGCGCCATTCTCCCATCTTTTCACCACGCCAGCATACTACCGCACCATCGTACACAGACAGGGCACGGTTAGGTATTACCAAATGTTCGTCTATGCCTATGACCCGTCCGAATCCTTCACACTCCGGACAGGCTCCTATGGGAGAATTGAATGAGAACATCTGGTCAGAAGGTTCTTCAAAGGTGATTCCGTCTGCTTCAAATCTGGTGCTGAATCTGAACAGACTGGTGCTGCCGTCGGGTTGGAAGAAACGTAGCAAGCAAGCGCCGCCGCCTTCGTACATAGCTGTCTCAACCGAGTCGGTCAGGCGGCTGATGCTGTCTTTTTCTTTGGATGCGGTCAGACGGTCTACGAGCAAGAAGATGGTGTCGCCTTCCTGGTGCTTATAGTCATTTATACGTATCATTGTTCCGTTGACTTCCAGCCGTGTGAATCCCTCTTTTTGATAGATGTCCAGTTGTTGTTCCATGCTTCGTCCTTCATGGGACAATATGGGAGCAAGTACGGTGAAACGTGTATTTTCGGGATGTTGTAGCATGCAGTCCACAATGTCTTCCACAGAATGCTTCTTCACTTCATGTCCGCTTATGGGGCTGAAGGTATGTCCTATTCTGGCGAACAATAAACGTAAGTATTCATACACTTCTGTGGAGGTACCCACTGTAGAACGTGGGTTACGGCTGTTTACTTTCTGTTCTATGGCTATGGCGGGGGGAATGCCTTTGATGAAGTCGCATTCAGGTTTGCTCATTCTGCCTAAGAATTGTCGGGCGTAACTGCTTAGGCTTTCCACATAACGGCGTTGGCCTTCGGCGTAAAGTGTGTCAAAGGCCAATGACGACTTTCCCGAACCAGATAATCCGGTGATGACAATCAGCTTGTCGCGAGGGATTTCCACGTCTATATTTTTCAGATTATTGACGCGCGCCCCTTTTATAGTGATTGATTCGCTTTCTGACATGGTGAAAATATTAAGCTTGCAAATATAGTCGTTTTTTCATGCCTTGAGGCTTTGTCTGGATATAAAAAATACGCGAAACGTGTAAGAAACTGTTTTGATTTTATTCTGTAAAAGTATTATCTAGCTTTTCTAAAGCCCTTTCCGGTCTTTTTCCCTGTCCTTATTCGTCACATAGCCCGCTATGCTTCCCATAAGGGAATGAAAACTTTTTCGGAAATCTTCGTTAGAAAATTGTCGGAATAAAATCGAAACAACCTTTAAGAGCCTGTTCGTTTTTTACTCAGTACTGTCCTGAGGACGTTTTTCCCCGGGATATAATCCGGTACAGTCTCTGTTACACGGTTCGCGCTTTTGTTTGTCCCTGTTCTTATCTTTCAGGGGATAGATGCTTTCTGACAGATTCTGGAAACATATTATTGCTATCAGAGAAATCTGTTCTTCGGAGTATGACATCCGTCGTTTTATAGGTTTCCTGCTTCGGCATCTTTTATCATTTGTTCGCTGGCGTACATATAAACTTCCACACGTCGGTTCTGCGCGGCGGTCAGGCTTTCGTCATACTCGTTATATCCTACTCCGATGACTTGTTTGAACTGCGCGGGTGAGACGTTACATTCTTGCAGATAGTTTTCCACTGCATAGGCACGGTCTTTTGACACTTTGATATTGGCATCGTAGGTACCTACTTTGTCTGTATGTCCGATGATTGCTATGTCGGTGGTGGTGTCGTCGCGCAGAATCTGTGCCAAGTCGCGTAGTGCCGCTTTGGCTTCATTGCTAAGAGCTGAGGAATTGAAATCGAATAATATGTTTGAGTCAAATGATACTTTTACCGCATCCAGGCCGTTTTTGTCTTGTACTATTTCCACTTGTGCGCCTTCAATTTTTGCTGCTTCTTCGGCTTTTTTATCCATTTTCTTTCCTATGACTACACCGGCACTTGTGCCCACTACGGCTCCTATAGCCGCTCCTATGGCCGCCCCTTTGCCCTTGCCTATCAGTCCTCCTATCAAAGCTCCGGCTGCAGTGCCTCCGCCTCCGCCTATGATTCCGCCTTTGGTTGTATTGTTCATTGTACCGCAACCGCTCATCAGCAAGGCGGTGCTCAGTATCAGTGCGGTAGTTTTCATCTGTTTCATAATTCAGAATTTCTTACGTGATTTTTTACGTTTGTTCTTTATGTCCGTGCCTTTCATCTGCCAGACAAGAGAATACACTGGCTATTGTTATTGAAGGGCATAGCTTTATTTTTATGATACAAATGTAGGCATATTCTATCACAACGGTTCCTTAGACTCGGGATAACTTTTGCTTTTTTAAGAGTTTTTTCTTTTTTGAGTAACCATTCGGCAATAGTATTGCTTGTTACATGGATGGTTCTTCGGCTTCAATAACTTCATTTCCAATTCGTTCTCTACCATAGCTGCATACTGTTTTTTTAAAAAAAAGGCATATCAGGAAAAAACTATTCTGCTATCATGCATTCCGTCTTTTCTTTGATATGCCTTTTCTTATATATGACAGTTGTGGGTTTCTATACCGGTGGGTAGCTATGCTTTTCCATACATGTTTTCATAATATTTCATATAGTCTCCACTGGTTACGTTGTCCATCCATTCTTGGTTGTCCAGATACCAGCGTACTGTCTTTTCTATGCCTTCCTCGAATTGCAGGCTGGGTTCCCATCCCAGCTCACGTTGCAGTTTGCGTGAATCAATGGCGTAGCGCATGTCATGTCCTTTGCGGTCGGTCACGTAGGTGATGAGATTCATGTCCTCTTCCTCCTTGCGTTCCAGTAACCGGTCTACTGTTCGGATGACTACTTTGATGATGTCTATGTTTTTCCATTCATTGAATCCACCTATGTTATAGGTGTCGGCTATCTTGCCTTTGTGGAAGATAAGGTCTATAGCTCTTGCATGATCTTCTACGTAAAGCCAGTCGCGCACATTTTCCCCTTTTCCATATACAGGAAGCGGCTTTTTGTGACGTATGTTATTTATGAACAGGGGTATGAGCTTTTCGGGAAACTGATACGGTCCGTAGTTGTTTGAACAGTTGGTCACTATGGTAGGCATACCATATGTGTCATGGAACGCACGCACGAAGTGGTCGGAACTTGCTTTGGAGGCGGAGTAGGGTGAATGCGGGTTGTATTTGGTCTCTTCGGTGAAGAACTTGGTGCCGTAGGCATGGTGATGCTCCGAAGAGGCTTTGGTCGTGAAGGGTGATTCGATGCCTTCAGGATTGGTCAGTTCCAGTGCGCCGTACACTTCGTCGGTGGAGATGTGGTAGAAACGTTTGTTTTCATAGCCTTCGGGGAGGCTTTCCCAATATTCTTTTGCGGCCTGAAGTAAAGTCAGTGTACCTATTACATTAGTACGAGCGAAAGTGAAGGGATCCTTGATGGAGCGGTCTACATGGCTTTCAGCTGCCAGGTGGATGATGCCGTCCACGTTATATTTGGCTATCAGGCCCTTTACTGTTTCGAAATCACAGATGTCTGCTTTGGCAAACACATAGTTTTCTTTGTTTTCCACATCTTTCAGGTTAGCCAGATTGCCTGCATAGGTCAACTTGTCCAAGTTGATAATGCGGTATTCGGGATATTTGTTCACAAACAGGCGCACCACATGCGAGCCTATAAATCCGGCACCGCCGGTGATGATAATGTTTCGTGTGAAATTCATAGTGGATTGTTGGATTTTAGAATTTCGTGATATAATAGATTAATGTAGCGTCAATAAAGAGGCTCATTCATACTGAAGAAGGTCTCTGCGTCTTTCAGCATGGGGTGTTTTAGGTCTTTCTCACTCAATATGGCTTTGTCCAGAGGTATTCTCCAGTCAATGCCCAGACTGTCGTCGCGGAGTTGGATGCCTCCGTCGGATTGCGGGGCATAAAAGTTATCGCACTTATATTGGAATACCGCCGTTTCACTCAGTACAGCAAAACCGTGTGCGAATCCTCTGGGGATAAAGAATTGGAGGTGGTTTTCTTCAGACAGTTCTACCGCGACATGTTGTCCGAATGTCGGGCTGTCTTTACGTATGTCTACAGCTACGTCCAGTACGGCTCCTTTCACACAGCGCACTAGTTTGCTTTGTGTGTAGGGCATTTTCTGGAAGTGCAGGCCGCGCATCACTCCGTAACTTGACATGCTTTCGTTGTCTTGTACGAAATGTATGGGCATCACTTTTTCGTCAAATTCGCGCTGGGAGTAAGACTCGAAGAAATAACCGCGCGCGTCATTGAATATGCGGGGTCTGATAATGACTACACCAGGTATGGTGGTTTCTATTACGTCCATGCTTGTCTTCTCTTTGGGATTAAGTATGTTTATGGTAGCGTTCAAGGAGGTCAGTATAGGTTGGCCATGCCGGTGCGTTCCACTTCTTCCACCACTTTGAGCAGGTACTGTCCATATTGGTTCTTGAGCATGGGACGTGCCAGCTCCCGCATCTTGTCGGAGTCTATCCACCCCATGCGGTAGGCTATGCCTTCAAGGCACGCCACTTTCAAACCCTGACGCTTTTCTATCACTTCTATATAGGTAGAGGCTTCGGACAGGGAGTCGTGTGTTCCTGTGTCCAGCCAGGCAAAACCTCTGCCTAAGGTCTGTACCTTAAGATTTCCCTGTTGGAGGAAACGTTGGTTTACAGCGGTTATCTCCAACTCTCCACGTGCTGATGGTTTTATGTTTTTAGCTATAGTCACCACTTCGTTGGGGTAGAAATAAAGTCCTACTACGGCATAGTTCGATTTGGGATTTACCGGTTTCTCTTCTATACTCAGACAGTTGCCTTCTTTGTCAAACTCAGCTACTCCATAGCGTTCGGGGTCGCTTACCCAATAGCCGAATACAGTGGCTTTGGCACAGTCCTCGGCGGTATGTACGGCTTCATGCAACATGGCGCTGAATCCGTTGCCGTGAAATATGTTATCTCCCAAGACCAGACACACGGAGTCGTTGCCTATGAATTCCTCGCCTATGAGGAAAGCCTGTGCCAGTCCGTCAGGTGAAGGTTGTTCGGCGTATTCAAAATGGACTCCGAAATCGGAGCCGTCGCCTAAAAGACGTCGGAATCCGGGTAGGTCGTTGGGCGTTGAAATAATCAGAATGTCGCGGATACCTGCAAGCATTAGGACTGAAATGGGGTAGTAAACCATCGGCTTGTCAAAAATAGGCAATAGTTGCTTGCTTACTCCCTTGGTGATAGGATACAGGCGTGTACCGCTTCCACCGGCTAAAACAATACCTTTCATTGTTCTTTTATTAGTTGTTGTCTGTTTCTTTCTATTATTATCTACCCAATCGGCGTGGCTTACCGTCCTGTCCTTTGGTTGCTGTTCAAACAGGAACCCTCTTAGATAAGACGGTTGAATCCTGCTTGGATTTGAATGTCGAAACAAGCCTATGGCTTTTCTCTCCATACTTTCCATGTAGACATTGGTTGCCTGGGGAGCAGGAAGAGACGTTCCGCCTATTAGTGTGGCAAATATACAAACTATTATTGAATGAATAGTTCTTAGCTTAGAAAAATAAGACTTTAAGACCAAAACTTTAAAAATTAGGGCATGAAAATCTTTGGAACGTTGGCTTGAGCCTTGAATATGTATCAAAAAGATTAGAGCCTGATGTTATGGTAAGTGTTTCATGTTTGTATTATTAGATTCTTTCTGCGTACGGCTTTGCCCCTTCCTGCGTCCGCTTCCGCGCCCTTCCCTGTTTTCCCCTTTTCGCGCGCGTATTAATAAATAATGTGTTATATCAGTCCTTCCCGTGTCCTTCCCCTCGTTTTCCTTTCCTTTTATTATGTTGTTATACAGCGTATTACTGTTTTTATTAAAAAAACTCCGAAAAAAATCCCCCTTATGTTTTGCACATTCGTCGCAAGTCCCTACTTTTGCACCCGCTTTCGGAAACGGAGCGGCGTTCTGTTGACATGATGGCAGGCTTTTCGGTCCTCCGGTCCCGTGTTTT
>CASFQC010000074.1 GCA_949296415.1 uncultured Bacteroides sp.
GGGACGGGTGGTCCCGCCCCTTGCCGCGAGGCGCTCCCCGACCGATGAGTTTTTTCTGCCAAACAAACGAAACGTTGCGTTTCTATTTGGACACTTCAGCAGCCCAAACCTCTTTCCATAGAGCAAGCTTCCGCTTACAGTCGTACAGTAGGCAGAGACCTGCTGCATACATCACCTTGTGCAGCCAGGCTTTTCGGTTGTTCAAATCGGCGGACACGCGCTTGTGTCCTAAGTAGAATCCTATTGAAGGAAAGCCTTATCACCTTGAAGTAACGGTTGCCGTCTATGAATTCCTGCACACGCATCAACGTTCCCTGTTAAAGGGATAGGAACACTTTTCCATAACTGTCGGCATCGCGTTATCAGTAGGCAAAGTTGTTGCTGGTTATGCCATACCGGTCACAATGGGTCTATTGCATCCGTACTATCGGAACTGAAAAGCTGAAGCCAGAGGTCCTCGCAAGCTATATCAACGGTCACAGGCTGGAACAGTAGGATGGCAGTCCACGTCAGGAGCTTTCTGCCGGACACACACCGGAAGCAAGGCAATAACATGTCCAGCAAGGCGTAGCGCATCAGTATGTCCCCGCTCCAGATGAACATAGGATGCCGGAAACCTATCTGTGCCAACAGAATCATGGTGTAGAGCGAGAACTTGGGAAAATTGGCCGTGCATATGCCCAGCAAAGCGACCCCCGTAGGGCCTCAAGAACGACATAGCGTTTAGACGGCCTTACGGGGGGGGAAGATTGCTTGCGTCTATCCTGTATCAGCTGTTTCTTACTTCAATGACGCAGTCGGCGGGGGCTTTGATGTTGTCGTCCAAGGTGACTGAACCTATGCTGTCGGCCACAATCCGTCCGCTCATGGGGTTTTTGATGTTGGTTATAGCACCCTTGATGTCAGCCTGCAGGGTAGTGTATTCAAAGGCGCGGTCGCATGAGGGGTCAAAGGTACAGTTCTCCAGCACCAGGTCCTGTGCATAGCATAACGGCTGTTCTCCTGATATGTGACAGTTCACCAGACGCAGGTTTTTCGAATGCCATCCCAGATATTCCCCGTCCAGTTCGGAATCGTATATGGTAACGTTCTCCACTTCCCAGAAAGCGTCCTTGGTGGTAATTTTCGCATGGTGTATCTCCACGTTCTTCACGTATTGGAACACGTATTTGCTGTCACTTTCCAGTCCGTCCACATAAATGTCATGACTGAACATGAAGGGATACGTCCCGTCGTGCAGTTTCAGGTTATGCACCCTGATGCGGTTGCAGCGCCAGAACACCTCATCGGCATCGTTTATCTGCACATTCTCTATGTCAATGTCGTTCATCTCGCGGAACATCTTGGGCGCGTCTATCACTGTGTCTTTCATGGTCAGGTGGTCGGAATACCACAGGGCCGAGCGTCCGCCTACGGCAAAGTAACAATGGTCTATGGTGAATCCGTGCACATGCCAGAAGGGATAGTTGCCTTCAAAACGGCAGTTAGTAGCTATAATGTTGCTGCATTCCTTGATGGCCGATTCTCCGGCCAGTATGGTCACGTTGTCTAGGTGAAGGTCGTGCGACGCGAACAACGGGCGTTCGCCTCCGAATTCTTTATCTTTTATCAGTCGCATAATTATATTGGATTAAGATGCGACAAAAGTACAACGATTATTGCATATCTTATGTGAACAAATTACATAAGATGTTACCATTTTTACAGCCGGAAAGATTACGGGGTAGGGCGGAAAAGGGGAAAAGAAAATAGCGCAAATTGTAAGTTTTTGTATAACAGTGTTTTATTGAAATATTGCATGCCGTTTCCTGTGATTGGATACACCGCTTCTTGCGGGTCTGTCCACACCAGGCTGCTGACAGGTCCGCACCGGACTGTGTACGGACTCACACCATGCTGCCAAACCGTCGTTACGGATGTGCCCCTTGAGGGCATGCTGTCTGTCCTCTGGATGTCTCCTTGTTTGTAACACCTTTGTAACAGGATTGATGGGGAAAGGTCGCAAAAAAGGCGTATCTTTGCCCGCTGAAAAGGAAGACTTAACTTTACACATTATTTATATATGGAAACAATTTATTTGTGCATCGTCATCTTCTTAGGCGTACTTGCCATTTTCGACCTGATAGTAGGCGTAAGCAACGATGCCGTCAACTTCCTCAACTCTTCCGTAGGCTCCAAAGCGGCCAAATTCAAAACCATGCTTGTCATCGCAAGTATCGGCGTGTTTGTCGGTGCGGCACTCAGCAACGGCATGATGGACATTGCCCGGCACGGCATTTACCAGCCCCAGTACTTCTACTTTCAAGAAATCATGTGCATCCTGCTTGCCGTGATGCTAACCGATGTGGTGTTGCTTGATGTGTTCAACACCATGGGACTCCCTACCTCTACCACCGTATCCATGGTCTTTGAGCTTTTGGGAGGTACGTTCGCACTGGCTCTGATCAAAACCTTTGGTGACGATTCTGTCGGCATGGGCCAGCTTATCAATACCGACAAGGCTCTGACGGTCATCATGGCCATATTCGTATCGGTGGCCATAGCGTTCTTCTTCGGCAT
This sequence comes from uncultured Bacteroides sp., assembly GCA_949296415.1. GTDB lineage: Bacteria > Bacteroidota > Bacteroidia > Bacteroidales > Bacteroidaceae > Bacteroides. Next base: position 2,560 of record CASFQC010000074.1, read on the forward strand.
ACTGGTGCAATGGATAGCGCGTGCGGTCTTCACTTTCAACTACAAGCGCCATTTGAAATATAGTATAGCCTTATTCGGAGGCATAGCCGCAACCAGCATAATCTACTTCATGCTTATCAAGGGACTGAAGGACAGTTCCTTCATGACCGATGAAATAAACGGATGGATTCATCAACATACCCCCATGCTGGTAGGCTGCTGCTTTGTATTCTTCACCCTGTTGATGCAGATTCTGCACTGGTGCAAAATAAATGTTTTTAAGATTGTGGTGATGATGGGTACTTTCGCCTTGGCACTGGCCTTTGCGGGCAACGACCTGGTGAACTTCATCGGAGTGCCTCTGGCTGGATATTCGGCCTATCAAGACTACATAGCCAACGGACAGACGGCCGGTCCCGATGGTTTTCTTATGACTTCGTTGCTTGATTCGGCAAAGACCCCCTGGTATTTCCTCATAGCGGCAGGTATGGTCATGGTGTATGCCTTGTGGACATCAAAGAAAGCGCATCACGTCATCCAGACCGAAGTGTCGTTAGCCCGTCAGGATGAAGGTGAGGAAGGCTTCGGAAGCACACCGGTGGCACGCAAGCTGGTCCGCTTTAGCCTCAACCTTTCCAATACCATAAACCAGCTCCTGCCCGAGAAGGCAAAGCAGTGGATAGCTACCCGTTTCCGCAAGGAAGAACTAACTCTGGAAGACGGTGCGGCCTTTGACCTGGTGCGCGCTTCGGTCAATCTGGTTCTTTCCGGACTGCTCATCGCACTGGGCACCTCGCTTAAATTGCCGCTGTCCACCACCTATGTGACCTTCATGGTGGCTATGGGCTCGTCATTGGCAGACCGTGCTTGGGGACGCGATTCTGCTGTATTCCGTATCACCGGCGTGCTAAGTGTCATAGGTGGATGGTTCATTACGGCAGGTGCGGCATTCACCATCTGCTTCATTGTTACGCTTGTTATACACTTTGGTGGGACAATAGCCATTATCCTGCTGATAGCCGTCGCCGTATATGCCTTGTTCCACAGCCAGGTGATGTACAAGAAGCGCAAGCGGAAAGATAAAGACAACGAGACCCTCAAGATGTTGCTGCAAAGCAATGACAACGCAGAAGTACTGCGCCTGCTGCGTCTGCACACTCGTGAGGAACTGACCAAGGTTCTGGATTTCAGTGAAGAGAATTTCGACCGTACGGTAACATCTTTCCTGCACGAGAACCTTCGCGGACTGCGCCGCGCTATGGGTTCGGTGAAATTCGAGAAACAACTCATCAAACAGATGAAACGGACTGGCACTCTGGCCATGGCTCATCTTAACAATAACACGGTACTGGAAAAAGGACTGTACTACTATCAGGGCAATGACTTTGCCAGCGAACTGGTATACAGTATAGGGCGTCTCTGCGAACCTTGTTTAGAGCATGTGGACAATAACTTCAAACCTTTGGATGCCATCCAGAAAGGTGAATTTGCCGATGTGAGCGAACATATAAAGAAGCTGTTACACGAATCGCGTCAGGTGATAGCCGAGAATAACTACACAAACATGGAACAGACCGTGCGGGAGGCAAACGAACTGAACGGACAGCTTTCGCGCTTGAAGCGTGAAGAGCTGCAGCGCATACAGGGACAGAACGGCAGCATTAAGGTCAGCATGGTCTATCTCACCATGGTGCAGGAAGCACAGAATGTGGTGAGCTATACTACCAACCTGATGAAAGTGAGCCGTAAATTCCAGCAAGAGGACTAAGCAGTCTTGGGTTTTACTCCATATAATATGGGAAAAGCGAAGCGGGACCGTCTGTATGATGGTTCCGCTTCGCTTTCCTTATATCTGTGGAAGATTCAGTCACATATCATTTTCCGGAAGCATCCCTGTCAAGCGGTTGTAGCCCCATTTTCTCCGCCTTCTTCAGCAGGAATGCATAGGCGGCATCATGGTCATTGGGAATTACCCCGTCCAATATGGCATCCTTTATAGCACTTTTCAGTGTGCCTATCTGCGGACAGGGAGAAAGCCCAAATACACGCATGATTTCCTCCCCGTCTACCGGCGGTTGGAAATTGCGTATGCGGTCGCGCTCTTCCAAGTCCTTAAGTTTTAGTCGCACCAGTCTGAAATTGTCAAGAAAGCGTTGCTTGCGTTCCAGACTTTTCGATGTGATGTCGGCCTCACACAGTGTCATCAGGTCGTCTATGTCGTCTCCTGCCTCAAAGAGCAGGCGACGTACGGCCGAATCAGTCACTTCGTCATCAGCTATGGCAATGGGGCGCATGTGCAATCCCACAAGCTTTTGCACATACTTCATCTTTTCGTTCATGGGTAATTTCATTTTGCGGAAGATACTCGGAACCATCTTCTCTCCCACAAAATTATGGTTGTGGAAAGTCCATCCGGCTTTAGGCTCCCACCGCTTGGTGACAGGTTTGCCTATGTCGTGCAGCAGGGCGGCCCATCTCAACCACAGGTTGTCCGTATGACGGCTGATGTTGTCAAGCACCTGTAGGGTATGGTAAAAATTATCCTTATGTGCACGTCCGTTACGTGTTTCCACACCTTGCAAAGCGGCCAGTTCGGGGAAAATTAATTCCAATAATCCGCTACGGTCCAGGTCTATGAACCCCTTGGACGGAATGGGTGAAAGAACAATCTTGTTCAGTTCGTCAGCTATGCGTTCCCTTGAAATAATGCTTATCCGTTCCCGGTTACGGCAAAGCGAAAGGAAAGTCTCATCATCAATATAAAATCCAAGTTGGGTGGCAAATCTTATGCAACGCATCATGCGCAGAGGGTCATCAATGAAGGTCACATCTGGGTCAAGTGGTGTACGTATAGTCTTCTCGCGCAAGTCGTCCAGACCTCCGAAAGGATCCACCAACTCGCCATAACGTGCGCTGTTCAAGCATACGGCCATGGCATTGATGGTAAAGTCACGGCGGTTTTGGTCGTCTTCCAACGTACCGTCTTCCACTATGGGTTTACGGGAATTGTGTGTATAGGACTCCCGTCTTGCCCCGACAAACTCCACTTCAAGGCCATGCCATTTCAGTTGTGCGGTACCAAAGTTGCGGAACACTGATACATGCGCCCCGTGTCCCAGTCGCTTAGCCAGGGCTTCAGCCATTGCTATGCCACTGCCTACCACCACTACGTCAATGTCCTGCGAGGGACGCTGCAAGAACAAGTCGCGCACATAACCTCCCACCACATAGCACTCAAGACCCAGCTTGTCGGCGGTTTCAGACACTCGTCTGAATATATTTGCCCGGAAACAGGCTTTCAGTTCGTCTGCGGTCAAATCTATCATTTTCGTTTTCTTTGCTTTAAGAAGGGACAAAGATAAGGATATTATTTCTATTTTTGCCCAAAATAACTGTATGCCAAGCCTGTCATGTTATATAAGGCAAGGCTGCACACCGTTTTATCAAAACAACAGCAACATGAAAACCAGACTTCTTTGTGCGTGCCTCTGTTGCACGTTGGCGGCTTGTCATAATGTGGAAAAGAAAGCTGAGGTCCAACTCGCCGCCGCGCGTACCGCCTATGAACGGGGTGACCTGAACACAGCCAAAATGAAAATAGACAGTATAAAGATACTTTATCCGGATGCATTTGACGCACGAAGGGCCGGTATAGCTCTGATGCAGGACATTGAGATAGAGGAACAGACGAATACTGTAGCCTACATAGATAGCGTGCTGGCTATAATGGTTGTCCGACTGGATTCCTTGCGGCCGCACTTTGTGCTTGAGAAAGATACTGCCTACCAAGAAGTGGGACGTTACCTTGTTCCGTCTCAGGTGATAGAGAGGAACATGCATCGCTCCTATCTGCGTTTTCAGACCGACGAGACTGGGAAGATGAGTATGACATCCATATATTGCGGTCCGCGCAACATCCACCATACGGCTGTGGAAGTCAGTGCTGCCGACGGAAGCTTTGCGCAGACACCCGAATCGAAAGACAGCTATGAGACCACCAATCAGGGAGAGCACATAGAAAAGGCTGACTACAAGTTGGGAGAAGACGGAGGCGTGATAGGCTTTGCCAGACTGAACAAAGGAAAGGCCATAAGGCTGAAGTTCATAGGCGAAAACTCGTTCCAAACCATATTAAGCAAAGATGATACCCAGGCGGCAGCTGATGTATATGAACTGTCAAGTCTGCTCACCACTATCAATACCCTGAAACAAAATAGGGCCGAGGCCTTGCGAAAGCTGGAGTTCGTGCAAAAGAACAAGGCACGTCGCCTGTCAAGAGACAGTATATTGAATAAAGGTTGAAAAGATAGCGGAGATACAATAGATGTCTGAAAAGAATAGAAAAACGACGAACTACTTGGATTGTCCATGGGCCACTATAATGAAGTGATTTAAATTGATAAAATGTTGTCAAAACAGCGTATAAATAAAATCTTCATTATATATAGATGGTAATATATATAACTGATTGATATTCCATGTATTTATGATGGATAAAGTGCTATTTAAAAATTAAAAATCAATATATAGCCGCAGAACAATAAAATACGAGCTTATTTTAATAATTTTGTAAGCAAGAAAAGAAAGTATGGATATGAAACAGAAACAAATAGAAGAAAATCTCGGCCCGATGAAACTCATATTCAATTATGAGGACGTGTTCTACAGCTTCTTTTACGATGACATCAGCGGTTGCGTCCACCGTTCGCGGGAGTATGCGATGAATTATGTGTATTCAGGCGAAATGATACTGGACAACGGCAAAGAGCAAATTCATGTAGGAAAAGGAGAATGCGTGTATATTCCGCGCGACCACCACATCACTATGTACAAAAGAACCGCAAACGGAGAACGCTATTGCGGCATCTTCCTGAACTTTACTCGCAATTTCTTGCGGGAGATGTACACGAGATTCGAACAGTACAAGGTTCCGGAAAATACGTCCAAACTCAAATCGGGGGTCATTAAGTTACCCAAGACAGCGGAAATTACCAGCCTTTTCGCTTCGCTGACACCATTCTTCGACCCGGAGGTTAAACCGCAGGATGACTTCATGCACCTGAAACTGCAAGAAGGACTGCTTGCCTTGCTCCATATTGACAAACGGTTTGCACCTACGCTGTTCGATTTCAACGAACCGTGGAAAATCGACATCTTGGACTTCCTGAACAAGAACTATATGTACGAATTCACAATGGAGGATTTGGCTCACTATACGGGAAGAAGCCTTGCTACGTTCAAACGTGACTTCAAGAAGATAAGCGACCTGACACCCGAAAAATGGCTTATACGCAAACGGCTGGAAGTTGCTTATAACTTGATGAAGGAGGGAGGGAACAAAGTAGTGGATGTTTATACCAAAGTGGGCTTCAGAAACCAGTCGCATTTTTCGGCAGCGTTCAAGAAGCAATACGGCATCGCTCCGACGGCAGTTGCCGCTATATAAGAATTGACCTTTTCACCAATACTATTTGAACCTCGCAGAACTCGGAAGCGGAGTTCTTCCGCTTGTTGAACGTGTTCAGCATGTCGGCATAGAAGTCGGGCACCGAATAGGAGTTGTGCTTGTATAGTTCGTAGTTGAAGCAGATGAAGCGCTTTAGACCTTGCTTGGTAGATACTTTCTTGATGGTTACGCCCATAATGCTTTCTATGTCTACCCGTGTTGCAAAAATAGCGTAATTCGTCAGTAACCGGAAGGAAACAGGCTGTTTTTTCTCGTTTTCCTTGGTATATACACCTTTTTACTGGCAAAAGTTTTTGTTTCTCACCGATAATTCTTTTTTTGTCGTTTACATTATGCGCTAATATAATAATTTGTTATTTTGCTATGAAAAACAAGTCTTACCTGTTGTCCCTCTTGTTGGGACTGTTATTTGTGACTTATGCCTGCTCGGACGATGCGCCCGGCTTGTCTGTTGATTTGCCCGAGGGCGAGGTTGTTCATCTGGGAGCAGAGATAGGAGCGGACTACAAATTGTCTTTTCACGCCAGCCAAAATTGGGCTACGAGCATTAATGCCAATTGGTTGAAGGTGGAACCTAGCAGTGGTGATGCGGGAGATTATACGCTGACATTGAGGGTTGTCAAGCCCAATAATTCCGGAGATGTGCGCACTGCCACACTGACCGTAACTTCCGGTGAAGAGCCTTTGCGGATTACCGTCACGCAGGACGAATACATCCGCGTGTCCGATCCGGAGTTTGCCATGGAGTCGCGCGGCGGAAACATTGAGCTTCGTTTTTACACTCCATTACAAAAAGACGAGATTGGAGTGTTCACCGAGTTGTCTTGTGACTGGCTTACTTCGCCGCCCAAGACCCGTGCTGCCGGAAGGGTTGAGGAACAGGAATGGGTAGTGTCGTTATACGTCTTGCCCAACGAAAGCACCCATTCGCGCTCGACAACCGTTTATTTCGGTAAGGTAATAGATGGAGAACAAGTATTGACCGAGAACAATCTCCTGGCCACGGTGATCATCACGCAAGAGGGGCTGATTACGGGTGAAAGCACGGACTATTCGCAGGACGGGAAAGTGCGCATCATGCAAAGGCATAGTGTCGGGCAGGGCATTCCGCTTGTGCTGGTGGGAGACGGATTCATGGACAAGGAGATTGAGAACGGCTACTATGACCAAGTGATGGATGGCACGGTGGATTTGTTGTTTACAGAGGAACCCATACGTTCGCTGCGCGACTATTTCGACATTTATGCCGTGACGGCCGTGTCGGCTACCAACGTCTTTAACTAGGAACTCAAAACGGCCATGCAATGTTGGATGGAAGGCGGAAACAGCACGTTGGTGCAGGGCAATGACGAACTGGTGCGGAATTATGTGCAGAAGGTGGAGGGCATAGACGTGGATATGTCGCAAATAGTGGTTGTGCTGAACTCAGACTTCTATGCAGGCACCAACAATAATTATTGGTACAGTGAAAACGAACCGTTGGTCATGGCCATTTCCTATTGTCCCACCATCAATGGCCTGGGCAGCGAGGATTTCCGCCGTGTGCTGGTGCATGAAACGGTGGGGCATGGCATCGGCAAGTTGCATGATGAGTATTCTTATGAGGAGCAGGGGGCCATACCAATGGATGAGAGGCTACAGTTTCAGCAGCAACAGCGTGACTTTGACTGGTGGCTGAACGTGGACTTTACCGACGATTGGAACGCGGTGCTGTGGAGTGATTTCCTGACTGACCCGCGCTATGACGGACAAGGCCTGGGCGTCTTTGAAGGAGCCTGCACGTATTGGTCGGGAGCATACCGCTCGACGGAGGAGAGTATGATGCGCAACAACATCCTGGGATTCAATGCGCCGTCGCGCCGGGCCATCTATCAGAAGGTGATAGAGCGGGGTGAGAGGCGCACGCCGTCGCTGGAAGAGTTTATCAGCTTTGACCAGCAGACTTATGTGCCGCAGACGCGTGCCGCAGGCCAGGCGCCCAGCCGTCCGTTTGCCCGTCCGCAGGTGAAGCGTCTGGAGCGTCCGTAAGTCACCATAGAAGAAAAAGAAAATCCACCGCCTGGCGAATCACTCGTCAGGCCACTCTTGATGTAGTACTGCTCCCATAAGGACAGCATACCCCGACAGCGCGTCTTCGTCGTGATTCGTTCCGACTTGGCGCAGTCGGGGTAGAGTTTTTTATAAATTTTGCAATCAGGAAACATACCTTGCAGAATATACCAAGTTCCATTCGCTCTATGAAATACAAAAAAGCAACTTAAATCCCACTTTGATACTGAAGAGTACTCGCTCATATGCTGATTACAAAAATACAGTTTACGACCTTTTTGAAAAGGATATAAAAGTGAACATGAGTAAAGATGAGATAGAATGACCCTTTCACCAATACTATTTGAGCCTCACAGCAATTACGCCGTAGCTTTTTCAGCATATCTTTGCATCGTGATAAGGAATTAAGCGATAAGATATTATGACGAATGGAGTAATAGACTGCATGATGTCGCACCGCAGCATCCGTTCCTATATGGACAAGGCGGTCAGCAACGAGGATTTGGACAGCATTATACGGGCTGTACAGGCCGCTCCCAACTGGGTGAACCTGCAACTCGTTTCCGTCATTGCCATCAAGGAGGCACAGCGAAGAAAACTCTTTTCACACCTGTGTGGTGACCAGCCCCATATTGCAGAAGCTCCCGTGTTCCTGATATTCTGCGCCGATTATAACCGTGTGGACATCGCCTGTAAGGAAAAGGGACAGACGCTCAATGAAGTAATGCAAGACATCGACACGGTGATTGTCGGGGCACATGAAACGGGCATTGCACTTGAAGCGGCCACTGTAGCCGCCGAATCATTGGGATTGGGAACGGTGCCTATTGGCGATGTGCGCAAGAATGCGCAAGAAGTTATCCGTGAATTGCAATTGCCGAAATATGTTTTCCCGATGTTGGGTTTGTGTATCGGCTATCCGGCAAACGACCCCGGATTGAAACCACGCTTGCCGAAAGAAGCAGTTTACTTTGAAGAAAAATACAATCCCAATCTTAAGGATAAGTTGGATGCATATGATAAGGTTTACGCCCAATATCTGCTGAACCGCCCGTGGAACAACCGCGCAGGCAACTGGTCGGACTTGGCTGCTGACTTTTACCAGCATCCGTTCCATTACCGGGGAGTGGCCGAGGCTTTGGATAGACAAGGTTTTACATCAATTTATAAAAAAGGGAGAATATGAGAACAACTGCAATGAAATCAATCTGTATGGTCATGCTCGCCTGTCTCTGTGGTACAGGCGGTCTTATGGCACAAAAAAATCAACTTAAAACGAAAAACAGCATGGAAGAAAAATTGAATCTGACCCAAGAATGGGACAAGACGTTCCCCAAGAGTGACCAAGTGGAACACAGCAAAGTGACATTCATTAACCGTTATGGCATCACACTTGCAGCCGATAAGTATAAACCAAAAGGCATTGACGGCAAGTTGCCGGCAATCGCGGTGTGCGGTCCGTTCGGTGCCGTAAAGGAGCAGGCGGCCGGACTGTATGCACAGGAAATGGCCAAAAGAGGGTTCATCACCATCGCTTTTGACCCTTCATTTACAGGTGAAAGCGGAGGCCATCCACGCTACATGACATCACCGGATATTAATACGGAAGACTTCTGCGCAGCGGTAGATTACTTGATTACTAGTCCGGATGTAGAGCCGGAGAAGGTAGGAATTATCGGCATCTGCGGTTGGGGAGGACTGGCCATCAATGCCGCTGCTGCCGACCCTCGCATCAAGGCGACGTTGGCCTCGACCATGTATGACATGAGCCGTGTGAGCGCCAATGGTTATTTCGATGCCGCCGACAATGCGGAAGCACGTAAAACTCTGAGAGAAACGCTGGCTGCACAACGAACGGAAGATTACCGGAAGGGCACTCCCAAACTGGGTGGCGGAGTTCCTGATGTGCTTCCCGATGACGCGCCTCAATTTCTCCGCGACTATTACGATTACTATAAAACCCAGCGGGGCTATCACCCACGCTCTCTTAATTCCAACGGCGGACGCAATGCTACATCGCCTATCCCTTGGATTAATTTCCCGCTGATGAGCCGTGCCGGAGAAATTGAAAACGCGGTGATGATTGTTCATGGCGAAAAAGCTCACTCTTTCTATTTTGGCAGCGATGCCTATAAGAAATTGACGGTAGTCCCCGGCAAGGAAAACAATAAGATTTTTATGGTCATTCCGGGGGCAAGCCATACGGACTTGTATGACAATTTCGACAAGATTCCCTTCGATGCCATAGAAGATTTCTTTACCGAATATCTGAAATGAGAAAAATGATTGCTTTCCGAAGCGGGCAGCAGACCTGCCCGCTCGGGCAAGGCACTTACCAAATGGGAAGCAGGCGCAGCGAAGAGATAAAAGCCCTGCGCCGGGGCATCGACTTGGGGCTGACCTTGATAGATACCGCCGAAATGTATGGCACGGAAGACCTTGTAGGCGAAGCCGTGCGTGATTGTCGGGACAAGGCATACATTGTAAGCAAAGTCCTGCCAAGCAATGCCAGTTATGAGGGTACGAAACGTGCCTGCGAACGCAGCCTGCAACGGCTCGGTACAGACTATATCGACCTCTATTTGCTGCATTGGATAGGGCGTTATCCATTTTCTGAAACCGTCCGCGCCTTGGTGGAACTGCAACAGGAAGGCAAGATTCTCTCTTGGGGAATGAGCAACCTCGATGTGGCGGACATGGAGCACATTCTCTCTCTGCCCCACGGCACGGACTGTGCAGCCAACCAAGTGCTTTACAATCTGCGCGACCGTGGCATCGAATACGACCTTATCCCGTGGAGTGAGCAACATAAGATTCCTATTATGGCCTACACGCCTTTGGGCGAAGGACGGTTGCGCAACCACAAGACGTTGATAGAGATAGCCCGCAGGCATAATGCCACTCCCACACAAATCATGCTGGCATGGGTGATGCGGACACAAAATGTCATCGCCATACCCAAGGCAAGCAGCATTGGAAAAGCCACGCGACTTTGACCCTTTTGGCCAAACAGGATTTGCCCACCTTTGGCTACAATATGATTGACCCTTTAAAGTCCTGGTGTTGGGGG
>CASFQC010000075.1 GCA_949296415.1 uncultured Bacteroides sp.
AACACAGAAAAAGGCCAATAATAATGGCATATAAAGTGATTATACTCTATCAACTTTATATGCCAGCTTACTTTTTAGGGACATTTACTGAATATCCCAAAATATATTTCTTTGTCATACGCCTTTTCCATATCCTTATCGTCAAGAATTTGGTTAAAAGAGCGGTGAGGATATGGAGCAACGGGAAAAGGAGCTAATATCTTTTCGAGGGGAAAGGACCAGCAACCTTCCTGCTAAGCCTTCCCCTCGGCAATGCCATAAGTCTCAATCTTGCGGTAGAGGGTGGCAAGTCCGATTTTCAGCAGACGTGCCGTTTCGGTCTTGTTGCCGTGCGTGTATTGCAATACTTTGAGGATGTGCTTGCGCTCGATGCTCGCCAACTCGAAATCGTCGCCTGCATCCGAAGGAACAGTTTCGGTACGTTGCAGTTCAAGAGGCAGGTCTTCGAGGGTGATGCGGCCTTCGCAGATGATGGCACTGCGCTCCATCACGTTGCGCAACTCGCGCACGTTGCCCTTCCACTCGGCAGCCGTCAGGGCGGCAAGGGCTTCGGGCGTTATTCCGTCAATCGGTTTTTTCAACTTGGCAGAGAAACGCTCCAAGAATGTCTGCGCCAGGCTTTCGATGTCTTGTTTGCGCTCCCGCAACGGAAGCAGGTGTATCTGGAATACGGAGAGGCGGAAATAAAGATCCTCGCGGAAGTGGCCCCGCTCGATTTCCTGCTTCAAGTCGCGGTTGGTTGCCGAGATGACACGCACGTCCACTTTCGTAGGTTTTGTGTCGCCCACCTTGATATATTCGCCTGTTTCCAGTACACGCAACAGCCTTGCTTGAAGGTCGAACGCCATCTCGCCAATCTCGTCGAGGAATATCGTCCCTTTGTCCGCCACCTCAAACAATCCTTTCTTGTCTTTCGTGGCTCCTGTGAATGCCCCCGCCTTGTAGCCGAACAATTCACTTTCTAATAAATCTTTGCTGAATGCCGAACAGTTGATGGCAACGAGGGGATGTCCGGCACGTGGACTGGCATTGTGGATGGCATTGGCAAATACTTCCTTACCCGTGCCCGTTTCACCCGTAAGCAGCACCGCCACATCCGTGCCTGCCACTTTCCGTGCCAATGTTGCCGCCTGTTTCAGTCCTCCGGTGCAGCCAATCATCGTATCGAACGAGTAAACAGGTGCGGGTGCCACTTTACCCTTTTTCTTTTCCGCTTCCTCCACAGCACGATTGATGGTAGGGATAATTTTCCGGTTGTCATCGCCCTTTGTGATATAGTCGAATGCCCCGTTCTTGATGGCCTGCACGCCGTCGGGGATATTGCCGTGTGCCGTCAGCAGGATGATTTCCGCATCGGGCAGGCATTTGTGTATGTCGGCAATGAAGTCCACACCGTTGCCGTCGGGCAGGAACACATCGCAGATAACCACGTCAAACGTCTGCGCCTTCATCAGTTTCAGTGCAGTCTGGCAGTCGGCTTCTTTGCTGACCTTGTAGCCTTCCAGTTCAATCATCCGCGCCAGCAGGTTGCGTATCGGGGTCTCGTCGTCGATGACTAAGATTTGGGTCATATTGTTATTCTATTCGGTTCGGTGGACAAAAATAAGTAATATCGTTCAAAAATCGAACAAAAGCTGCAGATTAACAAAATAGAATTATTTTGTATATATTCAGGTACTCGGCTGCGTTATGGTTTGTTCTTTCCGACATACTTATTTTAAAAATTGCATTTTAATAATAAACTTTGGGTTATACGCTCCTTTGTTTTGTGTTCCTGATATAGCATTTATTTGCAGTTTAGAGCTTCTGCTGTAAAATTTCTGGGCTATCTTACCTTTGTATGAGTGGTAGCGTACTCAGCGATTTTGCTTTTAAGTTCCAGGTCACCCATAAGCCTTAGGATTGTCTTGTGGATTAACATAAAACCACGGTTACTGTGGCTTTCCTCGGCGTTTGGACGGCTCGAGTGCCTATAACCATACTCGCGTACTGTGCTTCCTCGGCGTTGTGGTGCTGTCGTTCCTATATCGTGTCACACATCTCACCGCTCATGAGAAACGCATGTCATGATTGATACCTTCCATACGTCATTTTTTATGATATCTTTGTGCTCATTATCAGTATGATAGAATTTTCCCCGGGAATGCTCCTGCGGGACTTCCGTCACTGTTCGGGCGTGGAGCTTGTGGATGCAGTAATGACTGTTTAAATATACGGGGCTTTCCACTTCCTTCCCGGTCTTCCCTCCCGCCGTCCACTTCCTTCCGTGCTGTGGGGTAGCTCTTTTTTGACGTGAAAATGCGGCTGTTCCATACAAAACTGTTATATTTGCCTGTCAACCAATCAAAACAATTAATCTGTATGGAAGAAAGATTCGTAGTGAACATCGGGCGCCAGCTGGGCAGCGGCGGCCATGAGATAGGAGAGAAGCTGGCCAGGCGTCTCGGGATAGACTTTTATGACAAGGAGCTGATAAACCTGGCTTCGGAGGAGAGCGGCCTGTGCCGGGAGTTTTTTGAGAAGGCCGACGAGAAGGCTTCGCGCGGTCTGGGCGGCGGACTGTTCGGCATCCGCTTCCCGTTTATCAGCGAGAGTGCTATGGTGGGTACCAACTGCCTGAGCAATGACTCGCTGTTCAAGGTGCAGAGCGATGTCATACGCAAACTGGCGGCGGAGAAGTCGTGCTTGTTCGTGGGGCGTTGTGCGGACTACATCCTGCGCGATCATCCCCGTTGTGCCAACGTGTTCATATCAGCCTCGCACGATGACCGTGTGGCCCGTCTGTGCCGTTTGCACCACATCAGCGAGCAGGCCGCCGAGGAGATGATGGTGAAGGCCGACAAGAAACGTTCGGAATATTACAACTACTACAGCTACAAGACGTGGGGTGCTGCTTCCACCTATCACCTGTGCATCAACTCCTCTTCGCTGGGGGTGGAGCGTACCACAGACTTCATAGAGAGCTTCATCCGCCAGAAGCTCGGGCTGGGGGAGTGAGGCACTCCCATGGGCATACGGAAGGAGCCGGGCACGGACGGCCGCTATGGTGCGGTTGCCGTGCCCGGCTCCTTTGTTCTCAGGCAGGTCATTGGGCTTATGGCCTGCTGTCCCGTGCTATGTGCGTGCGGGTCACTTGTATTCCTGCCAGCTCTTTATCTGTATGTCTTCCGGCGAAAGGTTGCAGAAGGCTTCGATGAAGGCGCTTGCCAGGCGTGCGTTGGTGATGAGGGGTATGTTGTGGTCTATGGCCGCCCGCCTGATTTTGTATCCGTTGGTCAGCTCGCGTTTGGAGTGGTTCTTGGGGATGTTTATTATCAGGTCAAAGCTGTGGTCGGCTATCATCTTCATCACGTTGTTCTCCGAGTCGTGGCGTTCGTCGGGCCAGTATACGGACTCGGCTTTCACCCCGTGTGCGTTGAGGAAGGCGGCGGTTCCTGCGGTGGCGTATATCTTGTATCCCTTGCTGTAGAGTATGCGGCTGGCATCAAGCAGGTCTACCTTCGACTTCATGGCTCCGGAGGATACCATCACCCCTTTTTCCTTGGACGGGATCTTGAATCCTACGGCTATCATGGCGTTGAGCAATGCCTCGTCGAAGTCGTCGCCCAGACATCCCACCTCTCCTGTTGACGACATGTCTACGCTCAGTACCGGGTCGGCCTTGTGCAGCCTTGAGAAGGAGAACTGGCTGGCTTTCACGCCTATGCGGTCAATGTCGTACGCCGACTTGTCGGGTTTGGTGTAAGGCGCGTCAAGCATGATGCGCGTGGCTGTCTCAATGAAGTTGCGTTTCAGCACTTTGCTCACGAAGGGGAAGCTGCGTGAGGCGCGGAGGTTGCATTCTATGACCTTCACCTCGTTGTTGCGTGCCAGGAACTGTATGTTGAAGGGGCCGGATATGTTCAGCTCCTTGGCTATCTTGCGGCTGATGATCTTGATGCGGCGCATGGTGGCAAAGTATATCTTCTGCGCGGGGAACACCAGTGTGGCGTCGCCCGAGTGCACGCCGGCAAACTCAATGTGTTCCGATATGGCATATTCCACTATTTCGCCGTTCTGTGCCACAGCATCAAACTCTATCTCCTTGGTGTTCTGCAGGAATTGCGACACCACCACCGGATATTCCTTGGATACCTGTGCGGCCATCTTGAGGAATTCCTCCAGTTCCTCTTCGTTGTAGCACACGTTCATGGCGGCTCCCGACAGCACGTAGGACGGGCGCACCAGCACCGGATAGCCTACCTTCTCCACGAATTTTTTCACATCGTCCAGGCTGGTCAGTTCCTGCCATGCCGGCTGGTCTATGCCCAGCAGGTCAAGCATGTGCGAGAATTTGTTGCGATTCTCCGCTCTGTCTATGGATACGGGCGATGTGCCCAGCACCGGCACCGACTGGCGATAGAGCTTCATGGCCAAGTTGTTAGGTATCTGTCCGCCTACGGACACGATGACGCCTCGCGGTTGTTCAAGGTCTATCACGTCCATGACGCGCTCGAAGGACAGCTCGTCAAAGTACAAGCGGTCGCACATGTCATAGTCTGTGGACACTGTTTCCGGGTTGTAGTTTATCATAATGGACTTGTATCCCAGCTTGCGTGCGGTCTGTATGGCGTTCACGGAGCACCAGTCAAACTCCACGCTCGAGCCGATGCGGTAGGCTCCTGAACCCAGCACTACCACAGATTTCTCGTGTGCGTAGTAGTTCACGTCGTAGCCTTCCGTGCCGTAGGTCATGTACAGGTAGTTGGTCAGTTCCGGATGTTCGCTGGCCACGGTGTCTATGCGTTTCACGGCCGGGAGTATGCCCAGTTCCTTGCGGCGGGCACGCACCATGAGGTTCTCCTTCTCCATGTTCCCTTCCGGATTGAGTACGAAGCGTGCTATCTGGAAGTCGGAGAATCCCAGCCTCTTGGCTTCGCGCAGCACGTCGGCCGGCACGTCCTCTATCCGGTTGTACTCCATGAGCTTGTGCTTGTAGTCTACAATGTTCTTCAGCCTTTGCAGGAACCAGGGGTCTATCTTGGTCAGCTCGTACAGGCGTTTTATGCTGTATCCTTCCTCCAGAGCTTGTGCTATGGCGAATATGCGCAGGTCGGTGGGGTGTGACAGCTCGTGGTCCAGATTGTCAAAGGTCAGTCCTTCGTTGCCCACGAATCCGTGCATGCCCTGGCCTATCATGCGTAGTCCTTTCTGTATGATTTCCTCAAAGGAGCGTCCTATGGACATGATTTCGCCCACCGACTTCATGCTTGAGCCTATTTCACGGCTTACGCCGACGAACTTGGTCAGGTCCCAGCGCGGAATCTTGCAGATGAGGTAGTCCAGTTGCGGAGCCTCGTAGGCCGAGTTGCTGGTTCCCATCTCGCCTATCTGGTCCAGTGTGTAGCCCAATGCTATCTTAGCGGCTACGAACGCCAGCGGATAGCCGGTGGCTTTCGATGCCAGTGCCGAAGAGCGTGACAGCCGGGCATTGACCTCAATTACGCGGTAGTCGTTGGTTTCTGCGTTGAAGGCGTATTGTATGTTGCATTCGCCTACGATGTCCAGATGGCGCACGCATTGGCGCGACAGAGCCTGGAGGTTCTCCACCTGTTCTGCCGAGAGCGAGCAGGTGGGCGCCACCACGATACTTTCTCCCGTGTGTATGCCCAGCGGGTCGAAGTTCTCCATACTGGCCACGGTGAAGCAGTGGTCGTTGGCGTCGCGTATCACTTCGAATTCTATCTCTTTCCAGCCTTTCAGCGATTCCTCCACCAGTATCTGGTTGGAGAAGGTGAAGGCACTTTCGGCCAGCTTCATGAAGCTTTCTTCGTTGGGGCATATGCCGCTGCCTTGTCCTCCCAGCGCGTAGGCCGAGCGTACCATGACGGGGAATCCTATCTCGCGTGCGGCTTTCAGCGCGTCTTCCATGCTTTCCACGGCATGGCTCTTGGGTGTCTTCATGGGTATTTCGTCCAGCTTCTTTACGAAGAGGTCACGGTCTTCTGTGTTCATGATGGCTTCCACCGAGGTTCCCAGCACGCGCACGCCATATTTCTCCAACACGCCGTTGCGGTAAAGTTCCGTACCGCAGTTCAGGGCTGTCTGTCCTCCGAAGGCCAGCAGTATGCCGTCAGGGCGTTCTTTTTCAATGATTCTTTCTACGAAGAACGGGGTTACGGGCAGGAAGTACACTTGGTCTGCAATGCCTTCCGATGTCTGTATGGTGGCAATGTTCGGATTGACCAATACGGAGCTGATGCCTTCTTCGCGCAATGCTTTCAGTGCCTGCGAGCCCGAGTAGTCGAACTCTCCGGCCTGTCCTATCTTGAGCGCTCCTGAGCCCAAGACGAGCACTTTCCTCAATTTGTTTTCCATCATAATGTTGTTTTTTCTTTATTTGGCAGTATGGTTTGTCTGCGTATGTTGTCGCTTTTTTTCCCATAGTTCCTTTACCGTATGGGATTCCTCCCGTCCGGATAGGGTTTTTATCTTTGCAAAGTAACGGCTTATTTCCGGAAAATACAAGTTTCGTCCTTCCAAAGCCCTTCCGGACGTGTCATTTTGTTCGTTTCCTATGGCTCTTTTAGCTTTTTCTGGTATTCCGTGGGTGTCATGCCTATGATTTTCTTGAAGCTGGTGCTGAAGTAGTGGGAGTCATTGTAGCCTACAAGGTTGGCTACTTCCGATATGGATATTTGTTTTCTTTCTTCCATGATGCGGCATGCGGTCCTGATACGTATGTTTGTCACGAATATGGTGTAGTTCTGTCCGGTCAGCTGCTTGATACGACGAGCCAGAGTGGAGCGCGACATGTGCATGGCTTTCAGCAGTTGGGGTTGCGAGAATTCGGGGTTGCTCATGTGTTCGGTCACACATTTGATGAACTGTTCCAGGAATTCCTTGTCGCTGTCAATGTATTCCATGTTGTCCACGTTGACCACCAGCGTCTTGGCCTTTTCCAGTTCCATGCGTTTCCTGGTCTGCAGCAGGTTGGCGATGCGCGACTGCAGCACGCTGATGTCAAAGGGCTTGGCAATGAAGGCGTCCACACCCGAGTCATAGGCTTGTGCGCGGTATTCTTCACTGTTGTTGGCTGTCAGCAATATGACGGGAATGTGCTTGGTGGTGGACTTGTTTTTCAGCATGCGGCAGAACGTCAGTCCGTCCGTATCGGGCATCATGGCGTCGGTCACGATGAGGCTGATGCGTTGCCTTTCCAGTATGTCCAGGGCTTCGCCTTCATTGGATGCGGTGTACACCTTATAGTTGTTCTGCAGCAGTTTGGTCATGAGCAGCAACAGCTCTCCGTTATTTTCCACCAGCAGGAGGGAATGGAGTTCGTTTTCGTTTTTGGGTTTGGACGGGGAGTCCGTATTTTCGGCTGGGATGCTTTCGTCGGGAAAGAACTCTCCGTTGGCGGAGACCGTCTTTTCGTTCACTTCTTCGTCGGTGTAATCCTCCCGCCTTATGGGCAGCATGACAGTAAACGTCGTGCCTTTGCCTTCCTCGCTTTCCACCTTTACGGTTCCGTGATGCAGCTTTACCAGATCGCGCACCAGTGACAGGGCTATGCCGGTGTCTCCGGCGTTGGTATACCGCCGGTAATCGCCTTCATAGAACCTTTTGAACAGGTCTTTCTGCTCGTTTTTGGGGATGCCTGGGCCATGGTCGCGCACGGTCAGCTGCGCCCGGCCGTCATCGGTGGCCCTCAGCTCTATGGAGACCAAGCCTCCGGTCGGGTCGTGTTTGGAAGCGTTTGACAGGAGGTTGTACAAGATTTTGTCCACCTTGTCCTGGTCAAAGTATGCCGGCAGCTGTTCTGGATGGCAGTTGTAGCTGAAGTGTATGTCCTGGCGGCGTACCAGCGGGGTGATGCTGTCTATACCTCTCCGTATGAACAGGGCCAGGTCGCCTTGCGACACGCTGAGCTTCAGGTCGCCCCGCTCGTTCCTCTTAAATTCCAGTAGCTGTTGGACCAGTCTTATCAGTCGGTTTATGTTGTTGTACATCAACCTGTATTGTTCCTTGAAGTCGGGAGCGGTGCGTTTCAGCTCTCCTACTGAGGCATAAAGTATGGTCAGTGGAGTGAGCAGCTCGTGGGTAATGTTGGTGAAGAACTGCAGTTTTACATGGTTCATCTCTTCTACTTTGGCTTTCTCCATTTCCCGCACGTGTATGGTGTTGCGTCGCCGCACTTTGTTGCGCACCATGTGGTAGATGGCATATCCGGCGGCGCATGCGGCCATGAAATATAAGGTGTAGGCCCACCACGTCAGCCATGGCGGAGGAAGTACCGTTATCTTCAGGCGGCGTTCGCCGTCTCCCCACGAACCGTTGATGTCCGAGGCTTTCAGCCGGAAGGTGTATGTGCCGCTCTGCAGGTTGTTGTAGTAGGCC
This sequence comes from uncultured Bacteroides sp., assembly GCA_949296415.1. Lineage (GTDB taxonomy): Bacteria > Bacteroidota > Bacteroidia > Bacteroidales > Bacteroidaceae > Bacteroides. The sequence continues at coordinate 8,380 of CASFQC010000075.1, forward strand.
CTGCGTTCGGAAGCTCCGGTGGTCTGCCATTCTTTGTCAAAGCCTTCCAGCTTGTAAGCATATTTGGTCAGCATAGGGTTGATGTATACCATGGCCGAAAACTCAATACTGAAGTTGTTGCGGTTGTGGTCAAGCCTTATTTTGTCGGTAAACCTTGGCGAGCGTTCCGATATGTCAGCACGTGTGTCAGGTTGCAGCTTGTCCCATGACACTCCGTGTATTCTGATGTCGGTAATGAAAGGGGTCACGTTCTGTTTCCTGTCTTGCAGGCTGTCGGGAAAGAAACGGTTGTATCCCAGGTATCCTCCGAACATCAGTTCTCCGTCAGGGCCTGTGGCCGACGCCCCACGGGTGAAGATGTTGTCCTGCAGTCCGTCATTTTTGGTGTAGAGCCGGAATGTGGCCCGTTCCAGGTCCTTTTCCGGTATCACCCTGATCAGTCCGGCATTGGTGCCGAGCCACAGATGGCCTTTGTCGTCGTGCCTTATGCTGACCACCGCATCGCCGGGCAGGTCCCATTGCTTGTGCACATTCCGGAAGCTGTCCGTGGCCGGGTCGTACACGCTTAGCCCGCAGCTTCCCGTCCCCAGCCACAGCCGGTTGCCGTGGGCATAGAGGCAGCAGACCTCGTCCACATTGAGCTTGCCGTTTCCTGCGTTGTAGCTTTTTAGGCTGTAGGATGGTTGGGAGCCGTTCCTTTCCGGTTCCAGACAGTAGACTCCCTGGGTGGATGAGCCGCACCATATGCGTCCGCCTGCGTCTTCGGCCAGGCATACGGTGACCATTCTGCTCAGGCGTGTGCCGTTGGCCTGCAGGTTGTCAAAGCGTTGGTAGTGTCCGTCCGCACTCAGCATGGACACTCCGTTGCGGGTGGCGAACCACAGGTTCCCGTGCGAGTCTTCCATCACCTGATAGACACAGTCACCTGGCAGCCAAGGGGCGTTTCCGGTGGTGTGGTGCCGTACACGTGTCCCTTGGGGCGCGTGCTTGTCTATCTCATACACACCGTCGTCGTAGGCCGACAGCCAGATGTGCCCGTCGGATGAACGCTGCATGATGGACATGATGGTGGTGATGTTTCCCCGTTGCCGGGTGAACTCCTCCATTTGCGTGTAGTGGGTGAACCTGCCTGTTTTCAGGTTGCGCACGCCGAATCCCGACGAGCCTATCCCTATCCATAGCAGACCTTCGTCGTCTACCAGCATGCTGCGCACGGAGGAGGTATGCAGCAGGTGGCGTACGTCTTTCAAGCTGTCATGTCCGAAGAACGGCCTGCGCACGTCGGCTTTCACCATTCCTCCTCCTATCATGCCTATCCACATCAGCCCCTGACGGTCGCAGAGCAAGGAAGTCACCTCGTCGCTGGGAAGGGTAGTCTGTCCGTCTGTTCCGGAATAATAGTTTCTGAAGCGTTCCGTGCCATGGTAGCCGGTTGCGGCGGGTAAAATGCTTATTCCTTTGCGTGTGCCTATCCACAGGTCTCCGCTGTTGGTGTCTTCAGCCAGGGTGTAGATTATGTCGTCGGCTATGGAAGAGGCGTCGCCTTCTTTCCTCCGGTAATTCACATAGGTCACACGGTCGGGATGCAGGGCATCCTTCAGTAGCACCAGTCCTCCGCGCCATGTGCCTATCCACAGATTGTCCCGGCTGTCCTGGAAAAGCACGTGGGCCGAGTTCTGTCCGTTCAGCTTGGGATAACGGTAGTAAGTGTCCGTCTCGGCGTTGTAGCGGAACAGCCCTTCGTTCCATGTGCCTATCCACAGGTTGCCTTCCCTGTCTTCGAGCAGTGATTTTATGGATGTCTTGGGTAGCACGCCTCCGGTGTTCTGTTCGGAGTAGCACAGAAAGTCGTCCGCATCTTCCTGATACTCATAGAGCCCCCAGTCTGTGGCCAGCAGCAGCCGTCCGTTGCGGGTCACCAGTATGTCGGAAATGGTGTTGCCGTTCATTTCCCTGTTGTCTATCTTCCGCACGGAGCTGGTGGTGAGGTCAAGCACGTTCAGGCCGCTGTATGTGCCTATCCACAGTCTGTGGCGGGTGTCTTCGGCCACGCAGAGGATGTTGTTGCTGGTGAGAAGGGCCGGATGCGAGTAATCCGATTTGTGGCACACCAGCGAGTAGCCGTCATACTGGAACAGCCCGCTTCGTGTACTTATCCACAGGTCGCCGTCGTTGCCCTGATATACCGACTGTATTTCTTTATTGGACAAATGCTCAAAGGCGGGCGGTTCGTTGAGGTAGAGCGATGCCGGTATGTCGGTGTCTGCCAGGACTTCTGTGAACGTCATCAGGCAGAGTATGGTCAGCAGTGTTCGGATAGGTTTCAGCATAGTTCTGATATATATAGGTATGATTCTTTAATTAATTATAGCTGCAAAAAGGGCGGGGTGGGGCCGTGTGCGGGTATTGGTGTGGCAATCCCTCGGATTCTCCGGACCTTTTGCAATGTACTTTTAGAAGCTGTTCAGAGCCTGTTTAATTTTTCCTCTTTAAGATTTTTACTCAGCTTCTTTTGAGTCTTTTCCGGTCTCTTTTCTTGTTCCCATTCGTCACGTAGCCCGCTACGCTCTTCATGACAACAGGGAAATATCCTCAAAAACAGCCCTCAAAATAAGCTTGAGCAAAATTTAAACAGGCTCTTAATTTTTGTCCAGCCCTCAAAAGAGGGGTATTTAAAAAAATAAGCTTTTAATGCATCAACGGCAAAAATACAAAAAATATTCGTAATGCGAATCAGGAGTAGAAAATAGCTTCTGATTCAAGTTTTAAAAGTTTGTAATTCAATTAATTATCTCATTGTTTTATTTGTAATCTCCTTGAAAA